>DASZQG010000179.1:0-24044 GCA_035550075.1 Hyphomicrobiaceae bacterium
TGTTCGTGGTCTGGGCCAAGTCGGCCGCGCACGACGGCCAGATCCGCGGCTTTGTCCTCGAAAAAGGCATGAAAGGCCTGTCGGCGCCGAAGGTCGGGGGCAAGCTGTCGCTGCGCTGCTCGATCACCGGCGAAATCGTCATGGATGGCGTGGTTGTGCCGGAGAGCGCGCTGTTGCCGAACGTGTCGGGACTGAAGGGGCCGTTCGGATGTCTGAACCGGGCGCGCTACGGGATCGCCTGGGGCGCGATGGGCGCCGCGGAAGACTGCTGGCGGCGCGCGCGTCAGTACACGCTCGATCGCAAGCAGTTCGGCCGGCCGCTGGCGGCCACCCAGCTCGTGCAGAAGAAGCTTGCCGACATGCAGACCGAGATTGCGCTGGGCCTGCAGGGTGCGCTGCGCGTCGGACGCCTGTTCGACGAGGGCAAGATCGCGCCGGAAATGATCTCGATCGTGAAGCGCAACAACTGCGGCAAGGCGCTGGACATCGCGCGCACCGCGCGGGACATGCACGGCGGCAATGGCATCCAGATCGAATATCACGTGATGCGCCACGCGGCGAACCTGGAGACGGTCAACACTTACGAGGGCACGCACGACGTGCACGCGCTGATCCTCGGCCGGGCCCAGACGGGGTTGCAGGCGTTCTTCTAAAGTTGGCGACGCTACGACGAGTTAGACCCGAGCCGACGGGTTGGATGCCTCTCGCAGGTCGGCGCTCGCGATGACGCGTCGCGTCACGTCACGGGTGGCGCATCTCGTGGCTGGCGATGGCGCGTGCGATGACCGCGTCCTGCTCTGCGGGCGGCATCTCCGCGGTATCGGTCCAGAGCGTGCCGAAGATTGGCTGTTTGTCCGGCGCGCTCGCTTTTGCCGAAGTCGGCTTGGCCGCGGGGGCGGGCGACAACTGCGGTGCGAGGATGCTCGCGGTGCTGGAAGCGGATGAAGACTTGGAGACTTGGGCCGGCGCACCCGCGCAGGCCGCAAGGGTCAGCGCGAGGCTGCCGGAAAGAAGCAACCGCCATCCACATCGCTGACGTACTGGGCGCAACAGACACAACCCGCGCATAACGGATACTTTCACGGACGCTGGAAGCTCAACCGGGTCAGTTAACCACCGCGGCCTTAAGCCTTGCCTAACAGCGGACCCGTATTGGAGCGCAGAAGCTGTGGACGCCCGAAGTTCGCCTTCCGGTTGCGCATTCGGTGCGTGCCGGGCCGTGGGCCGCGCGCGGCTCCTCAAGGCTCAAGGGCGGCCGGTTTCCACGGCCTCGCCGTTTTGCTCGCCGGTTTGAAAAGCGGCCTCCACGGCCCGCCTGTGGGCTTTTTTCGGCCATTTGCCTACCCCATGCCAAGGCGGGGTTGGACAGCTGGATCCGCGAGGGTGCCATGCATTCATGTCGCGTTGCAACGTGGCATACCATATACCATATTGCGTTGCAAAGGAGATGATCATGAGCACGATCACCAGTTTCGACGACGCCCTGAGCTTCTATCCAAGTGAGGGGAAATCCGAGAGCCTGCCCCGGCGCACCCTGGCACTGGTGCGGACTTTCTGGAAGGCGTTCGGCGGCAGCCTCGACGCAGCGCACCGCTACAACCAGCTGACCGCGCGTGGCGTCCAGCCCGCCGAGGCCGCGGCCCGGGTGTTCGACGCGTACTACGCCGCTCGCTAGAGCGTTCCATACGAGGGATGAGGCCGTTCCACGGCGTGGGGCGGCCTTTGCGTTTGTGGAGTGCGCGGTTATCGCGGCGCGCGGGCGAGCGTGACAGCGGCGGTTGCAACGATGTCGTCCACGCTGGCGCCGCGTGACAGGTCGGAGATCGGCTTGGCAAAGCCCTGCAGGAAGGGACCGATCGCAGTGGCGCCGCCGAGGTGCTGGACCAGCTTGTAGGCGATGTTACCGGCATCGAGGTCCGGAAACACAAGGACGTTGGCGCGCCCGGCGACGGTGCTGGCACCCTTGATCTTCTTGCCGGCCACGGCCGGCGACACGGCCGCGTCGCCCTGCAACTCGCCATCAGCTGCGAGATCAGGCTGCCGCGCGCGCACGATCTCGAGCGCCTTGCGCACCTTGTCTACGCGCGGGTGGGCAGCGCTGCCATGCGTGGAAAAGGAGAGCAGCGCGACGCGCGGCTCCTCCCCCAGCAGGTCGCGCGCGCTGGCCGCGGAGGCCAGCGCAATGTCCGCCAGTTCCTCCGCGCTGGGATCGGCGTTGATGGCGCAGTCGGCGAAGACATAGGTGCGTGGGGCACCTCTGGCGGGCTCGGCAACAATCAGGAAGAAGCTCGACGGCGTGGCGATGCCGGGCGCGAGTCCGACGGTCATCAGGCCGGCCTCTATCACGCGGCGGGTAGGATTGGCCGCGCCCGCCACCATCGCCGCGGCATCGCCAGCCGCAAGCATGGCGCCGCCGAAATAGAGCGGCTTGCGCAACAGCCGGGCGGCCATCGCTGCACTCATCTTCTCGCGCGAGCGCGCGACACTGGCCGCATAACGGTCGATGGCAGTGTCGGTTTCCGGATTGCGCACCTCGCAGTCGGCAAGCTCCAGGCCCAGCGCCTGGGCGCCCTTGCGGACCTCGTCTTCCACACCGAGCAGTACGGGATGGGCCAGCTTTGCGGCGGCAAGCTCGTATGCGGCGCGCAGCACGCGCTCGTCGCCCGCTTCCGGCAGGATGACGCGAAGTCCGCGGTCGCGGATCGCAGCGACGCTCTGCGCAACGATGTCCGTTGCCGGGCTCATGCGCTCGCGCGGCGGCCGCGCCTCACGCCACGTTGGTGTGCTTGTACTTGTCGAGCAGCCGCTTCGGCTTCTTCAGCGCGTCACGCCGGAAGGGATCGCCCAGCTCGCGGGTGACGTGCACGTCGAGCACCGTCGTCTTGCCCTGCTTCTGCGCGGCGACTGCCTTCTCCAGCGCCTCGCCGACATCACCGAGCTTCTTTACGACCACGCCTTCCGCGCCCATGGTACGCGCCAGCTCCGCCCAGCTGGGGTTCTTCAGGTTCACGCCCTCGAAGCGGTTGGCGTAAAAATCGACCTGGTTCTTCTTCTCCGCGCCCCACTGCTCGTTGTTGAACACCACCGCCGTCACCGGGATGTTCTCGCGCACGCAGGTGAGGATCTCGCCGAAGCTCATGCCCCAGGCGCCGTCGCCGACGTAGGCGACCGCCGGGCGCTCGGGCGAGGCGACCTTGGCGCCGATGATGGTGGGGAAGGCGTAGCCGCAGTTGCCGAAGCTCATGGCCGCGAACATCGAATTCGGCTGGGTGAAGCGCAGGTAGCTGTTAGACACGGAACAGATGTTGCCGATGTCGGTCGACACCATCGCGTTCTTCGGCATCGCCTTTTCCAGCTCCCGCAGCATCTGGCGAGGATGCATGCGATCGGAGCCCTTGGAGACCTCAAGCGACCACGGATCCTTCTCGTGCGTCCACTCGTTGAGTTCTTTCTCCCAGGCGTCCTTTTCGGCCTTCACCGTCTTCATCCGCTCGCCCGCATTCTTGCGCGCTGCAACGTCGCGGTTGGCGAGCTTGCGCAGGAGAGCGACGGCGGCCGCGCGGGCATCACCGCACACGCCGACGGAAATCTGCTTCACGAGGCCCAGCATGCGGTGGTCGCTGTCGACCTGGATGATCTTGGCGTTCTTCGGCCAGTAGTCGAGACCATGCTGCGGCAGCGTGCCGAAGGGCCCGAGCCGCGTGCCGAGCGCCAGCACCACATCGGCCTGCGCGATGATCTTCATGCCGGCCTTGGAGCCCTGATAGCCGAGCGGGCCGCACCATAAGGGATGGTCAGCCGGGAAGCTGTCGTTATGCAGATAGCTGTTGACGACGGGCGCCTGGAGGAATTCCGCCAACTCCTTGGCCGCCTCGAAGCCGTTCGACATGATGACGCCGCCGCCCGCGACGATCACGGGGAATTTCGCCTTGGAGAGCAGGGCCGCAGCCTCGTCCAGGCTTTCCTCCGCGCCCGGACCGCGCGCGACGCTTTGCGGCTTGGGGATGGTGCAGTCGATCTCGCCATAGAAGTAGTCGCGCGGGATATTGAGCTGGGTGGGGCCGCGCTCGGTGAGCGCCATGTCGAAGCAGCGCCCAGTGATCTCCGCCATGCGGGGATGCTTCGAGACATGCGCCTGGTACTTGGTGATCTTGGAGAAGATGGGGAGTTGCTCAGTTTCCTGGAAGCCGCCGAGGCCCATCGTGCCCGAGCCGGTTTCCGGCGTGATGACCACGACCGGGGAGTGCGCCCAGAATGCGGCGGCGGTGGAGGTGACGAAATTGGTGACGCCCGGTCCGTTCTGCGCGATGCATACGCCCTGGCGGCCGGAGACGCGCGCGTAGCCGTCGGCCATATGGCCTGCGCCCTGCTCGTGCACAGTGGGGATGAAGCGAATGCCGGCGGTGGGAAACAGGTCGAGGGCGTCCATGTAGGCAGAGCCTACGATGCCGAACACGTCCTTGACGCCGTGCGCCACCAGCGTCTCAACAAAGGCCTCGCTCGGCGTCATCTTGGGCATGGTGCGCTCCGAACTCTGAAGAAAAAAATTGCTGCCGCCGCACGCCGGAGCGCGGGCAGCGCGCTGGCGCCGGCATGCCGTGGGCGGGTCGTTTGTCCCACGCGGCCGCCGACGGTGTCAAACCGTGGCGCGTGCAGGTCTAGCGGCGAAGCCAAGCACCGCGCGATGGCTTGCGAGGAAAAAGTCTTGTGCCCGCGGGGTGCCCCGGACGGCGCGCGCACGCCCCTTTGCTAGTCCAGCAGACCCCAGGTCTGTGCAACCTGGCGGGCCGCGCGCGCAAGGCGTGGCACGTGCGCCCGGCAGGCCTCCAGAGTCAACCGGGGGAGGGGTCCGTGCACGGTGACGGTGGCGAGCACCCGGCCCGCGCGGTTGGTGATGGGCACGGCCGCGGCGACAATGCCGTCGTAATTCTCCTGGTTGTTGGTGGCGTAGCCGTCGGCGCGGATCTTCGCGAACTCGGCTTCCAGGTCGGTGATGCGCGTTAGCGTATGACTGGTCCGGGCAATCAGTTTGCGGCTCTTGAGGACGCGCTTGCGCTCTTCGCCCGAGAGATGGGCAAGAAGCAGCTTGCCGCCGGCGACGCAGTGGGCGGGCACGCGGTTGCCGGCCTCGAGGTGGATGCGCAGGGGCCAATCGCACTCGATTCGCTCAAGATAAATATAATCCAGTCCGTCGAGCACTCCGATGTTGCAGGTCTCGTGGATGTCATCGACCAGCTTGCGCAGAATGGCGCCGACCGGGGCGCCGTGGTTGCGCGAAACCAGCGCCGACAGCGACAGGCGGGCTAGGCGGGCTCCCACCGAGTAGCGCTCCCGCACCGGGTCGCGGCGCAGCAATCCAGCATCTACAAGCTGCTGCAGCACCCGGTGCAGCGTCTGGCGGGGGATATCAAGGCGTACGGCAAGATCAGGCAGCCCAACCGGCTGGGGCTGGTCGGTGACGGCTTCAAGAACCGCTAGCGCCTTGCCGAGCGCCTTCTGGCGTGGTTCGCCGGAATGTTGCCGCATGGTCAGTGGCCGGACGTCCAGGATCGGTTTTTTATAGGCAGCATAGGCGCCGGAAAGATGGTGTGCCAACTGAATCCTGTTTCAGCCGGGTTTCGGCGAAACAGTTGACAAGGTTGCGCCACCGCGCGTTATGAGACGGCTGGTCTCAAAAATTCACGTTGAGGGGGACTTGTCAGACATGGCCGAAACCACGCTCGCACCCAAGGTCCAGCCTCGAAGCGCGCAAGCCGGCGCCGACCCCGTCGTGTCGGTGGTGGCGGCGGCGCGCCGGGCAATGGCCGCCTATGCCGAAGAAATCGCCGCGCACGGGCAGCCGCGTATCGACGAGGCCGTGACGGCGCTCGCGTGGGCGATCTACAAGCCGGAGAACGCACGCCGCTTCGCCGAGATCGCGGTGGAGGTGACGGGGCTCGGCGACGTCGAGAGCAAGGTCATCAAGAACCAGCGCAAGACGTTCGGCACCTTGCGCGATCTGCTGCGCGCGAAATCGACCGGCGTTATCGAGGAGATTCCCGAGAAGGGGATCGTGAAGTATGCAAAGCCGGTGGGCGTGGTGGGCGCCGTGACGCCGTCCACCAACCCGTCGGCGACGCCCGTCAACAAGGCGATGATGGCGCTCAAGGGCGGCAACGCCATCATCATCGCGCCGCCACCGACGGCATGGGCCGCAACCAAGCCGGTGGTGGATGCGATGCGCGCGGCGCTCACCAGGATCGGCTTGCCGGCCGACCTCGTGCAGATCCTTCCCGATCCGGTGACACGCGAGGCGACGACGCGGCTGATGGAGATGGCCGACCTGGTGGTGGTCACCGGCAGCCAGGTGAACGTGCGCCAGGCCTACAAGTCGGGCAAGCCGGCGATCGGCGTCGGGCTCGGCAACGCACCTGTCATCATCGACGCGTCGGCAAACTTGGCGGATGCCGCGCACAAGATCATGCTTTCAAAGGTGTTCGATCACGCCACGTCCTGCTCGTCGGAGAACTCCGTCATCATTCTCGACGAAATCTACGACAAAGCGCTCGCGGCGCTGAGAACGGAGGGCGGATATCTGGCGAACGCAGCTGAGAAGCAGCGCATCGTCGAGCGGCTGTGGCAGGGCGGCAAGCTCAATCGCGCGGTGATCGCGCAAGGCCCAGAGGCGCTGATCAAGGTATTCGAACTCTCGCCCAAGGCGAATGGCTGCACATTCGTGATGGTGGAGGACGTGGGCGCCGGCAAGGACCATCCGCTGTCGGGCGAGAAGCTGTCGCTGGTGCTGACCGTCTATCGCGCCAAAGATTTCGCCGACGCCAAGCGCATCGCGCGCGAGGTGCTGGACTACCAGGGCAGGGGACATTCGTGCGGCATCCACACGCGCGAAATGAACCATGCGCGCGAGCTGGCGGAGGACCTGGACGTCGTGCGCGTGCTGGTGAACCAAGCGCACACCTTCGGCAACGGAGGTGGCTTCGACAATGGCCTACCGTTCACGCTGTCCATGGGTTGCGGCACGTGGCAGGGCAACGCTCTGTCCGACAATCTCAACTGGCGCTGCTTCGTCAACATCACGCATCTCGTCACGACGATTCCGGAAGACAAGCCGAGCGAAGAGGCGTTGTTCGGCGCCTACTGGGCGAAGTACGGGAAATGAATTTCGCCGAGCACGCCGGCAAGGCGCTTCTGAAGGCCGCGGGTATTCCGGTGCCCGAGGGAGTTCTCGCTACGACCGCACAAGAGGTCGGACGTGCGGCGCAGCGCTTGGGGCCTTGCGTGGTAAAGGCGCAAGTGGCAACGGGCAAGCGAGGCAAGGCCGGCGGCATCAAGGTGGCAGCCGATGCAACAGGCGCGGAGGCCGCGGCCAAGGCCATCCTCGGCATGACCATTGGCGAACATCGCGTGGAGCGCGTGCTCGTTGAGCAGCAGATGCCGATCGTGACGGAGATGTATGCCGCGGTGCTCAACGATCCCGTCAGCAAGGGGCCGCTGGCCCTGTTCTCGGCGCAAGGCGGCATAGACATCGAGGAGATCGCCGTCAGCCATCCGGGTGCGCTGGTGCGGCTGCCGCTCGACATCCGCAAGGGCTTCGATGCGCCGAGGTTCGAGGCGGCGCTGCCTGTGAAGCTGCCGTGCGATCGCGCCGCGGTCGCGGACCTGATGGGCAAACTCTACGCAGTCTATGCGCGAAACGATGCGGAGCTGGTGGAGATCAATCCGTTGATCGTCACCAGGGATGGGCGGTTGATCGCCCTCGACTGCAAGTTCACGATCGACGATAGCGCCATCCCCCGGCATTCTGCGGTGGCTGAGACCGGTACGCCGGACCGGCTCACGGCGCTGGAGGAGCGCGGCAAGGCGCTCGGACTGAAATTTATCGAGCTCGACGGCAGCGTCGGGGTGCTCGCGAACGGCGCTGGCCTCACCATGACCACCATGGATGCCGTGCGCCACTATGGCGGCCAGCCGGCCAACTTCATGGAGATCGGCGGGGAGAGCTATACGAAGGCAAAGCCGGCGCTGGAGCTGGTGCTCGCCAATCCGCGCGTCAAATGCCTGCTGGTGAACTTCTGTGGCGCGTTCGCGCGTACGGATGTGATGGCGGAAGGCGTCATCAATGCGTGGCTCGCGCTGAAGCCGGATATCCCGATCTTCTTCACCATCCACGGTACCGGCGAGGCCGAGGCGATCGCCATGGTCAAGGAGCGGCTCGGCATCACGCCGTTCGACCTGATGGACGACGCCGTGAAGGCCGCGGTGACTGCGGCCCGCGGGGGCGCCGCATGATCGTGCGCGGCAACGAGACCGTGCTGGTGCAAGGCATCACCGGCAAGCAGGGCACGTTCTGGTCCGAGCGGATGCGCGAGTACGGCACCAAGATCGTCGGCGGTGTCAACCCGAAGCGCGCGGGCGAAGCACATCTGGGCCTGCCGGTTTGGGGCACGGCGCGCGAGGCAGCGCGTGAGACGGCGATCGACGTCGCCGTGATGTTCATTCCCCCGTTCGGGGTGAAGGAAGCAGCGCTGGATGCCATCGAGGCGGGCATCGGCAAGATCGTGTGCCTGACCGAGCACGTACCGGTGCATGACACCATGTATGTCCTTGCCGCTGCCCGCGAGCGCAACTGCCAGGTGATCGGCCCCAACACGGCCGGCATCGTCACGGTCGGCGAATGCTTCGTCGGGTTCATGCCGGCGTTCAACCCACTGGTGTTCCAGCCCGGAAAGGTGGGTGTGATCTCGCGCTCGGGCTCGCTCGGCACGCTGGTGTGCCTCAACCTGGTGCAGGCTGGACTCGGCATATCGGCCTTCATCGGCATCGGCGGCGATCCCGTCATCGGCACCACCACGCGCGACGCGCTGATGGTGCTCGACGGGGACGAGAAGACCGCCGCGGTGGCGCTGGTCGGCGAGATCGGCGGGTCGATGGAGGAAGAAGCCGCCGAGTACGCCCGTGGCATGAAAAAGCCGATCGCAGCCTTCATCGCGGGCGGCGCCGCGCCCCCCGGCAAGCGCATGGGCCACGCGGGTGCGATCGTCATGGGTGACAAGGGCACCTATGCGGGCAAGAAGGCCGCGCTCGAGGCGGCGGGCGTGACGGTGTGTCCGACGCCGAGCGGCATCGCCGAGGCGTTGCGGAACGGCTAGGCGAGGGCGCGTCGTCTAGGCGGATGTCCTGCCAGGGTCTAGGATACGACCAGCAACACTGGGAGAGTGACGCCATGCTCAAGGTCTACGGCCGCGCCAATTCAATCAACGTGCGCAAGGTGCTGTGGATGCTCGGCGAGCTTGGCCTCGCCTACGAGCGCGAGGATTGGGGGCGCGGTTTCCGGCCGACCAGCGACCCCGTGTTCCAGAAGATCAACCCTGTGGGCGTGGTGCCAGTGATCGACGACGGCGACTTCCGCCTGCGCGAAAGCCACGCCATTGTGCGCTACCTCGCCAGCAAGCATGGGCGCGACGATCTCTACCCCAAGGATTTGAAAACGCGCGCGCTCACGGAGGCCTGGATGGACTGGGGCGCGACGGAAGCGGCGAACGGCATGCGCACCGTGTTCCACGCGCTGGTCGTCAAAAATCCAGCCTACGTCAGCATGGTAGACTCCGGCATTCAGGAATGGGCAACACAGATGCGTGTGCTGGACGCGCATCTGTCCGCAAACGGACCCTACGTGATGGGTGGCAGTTTCACCGTTGGCGATATTCCAGCCGGCCTGATTGTCAATCGCTGGTACTCGATCGACTTCAAAAAGCCCGACTTCAAGGCTTTGCAGGCCTACTATGACTGCCTGGCTGAGCGCCCTGCCTACAGGGAGCACGGCCGCAACGGAACGCCCTGAGCAGGCGCGCGGGACGCCACGCTCGGGTCAACGAAGGGAAGCCACGGCATGCGTCGCCCCGCGCTCGTCTTGCTTTGCGCGGCGTCAGTCTGGGGCGCGGCGACTGGCAGTGCCTCCGCGCAAGAATACTGCATCGCCTGCACCGACCCACCGGGCCTCTATCGCTGCATCATCGAGGGTGCGCGGCCGGGAGGCGCTCAACCGCTGCCAATGTTGTGCGTGACGACCATGGCCAAGCAGGGCGGGCATGCGCGCTGCAGCGTCAAGAGTGGCACGGTGTTCGAGTGCGACGGCCAGATCAAGCGGATTCCATGGACGGCGGAAGGGCCGCAGGAGTCGGCGCCGGCACCGAAGCCGGCGGCTCCGCCCGCCAAGCGCGATGCCGACGGTCAGCCACCGAAAACGATGGTGGACCTTGCGAAGAAGACGGACCGGAATATCAAGGACGTCAACAAGAACTTCAAGGAGTCCATCAACGAGACCAACCAGGCGATCGGCAAGGCGGCCAAAAAGACCTGGACGTGCCTCACCTCATTCTTCACGCAATGCAAGAATTGAAGCCGGCGCGGGGCATGCCTTCACGCTGACGCAGGCGACGGCAGCAGTTGAGGCGCCGCGCGTGCTGTGCGGTCAGTGACGCGAGAGCCACTCGCGTGCCTGGCGCTGGGCCTCGGCGATCTCCGCCTTCGTCATCTCAGCAGAAATCTCCATGCGGTAGCGCTTGGCTTCCGCGTTGCCGCGCAGGCTGGCGAGGTTGAACCACTTGTGCGCGCTGACGAGGTCGTATTCGACGTCGCGGCCCGCGCAATACATGAGACCGAGCTGGAACAGCGCATCGGGCGTGCTGCCAGCAGGGCTGATCTCTACGGTCTCCAGAGCGCTTGATTCCAATCGCGCCATGACACTCTCCTGTTGAGGCCTTGCAGTGTGCAAGTTCGCCGGCCGGGTTCTTCGCGCCCCGCGCCGGTTGGCGACGATCCTGTCAAGTGCCGGATTAAATCCCGTAAATTTCAAAACAAAAGCGCGCGGTCGCGTGGCACCGGGCGGTGAAAAAGTAGGTTTCGGCTTGCTCGATGTGACACAAATTTCCCGGAGCGGGATGCGCTTTCAGAGAATTTTCAGGTCTCATGCACCGCCGACAAACCATGAGGCAAAATTGTTTGCCGGCGCAGCACGCTGGACCACACGCAGCGGTCTTCCACAGCGGCCGGGGCATTTTCATTTTTGGGCTTGCCATGTGCCTTTGCGCAACTAAGGTTTAACCATAGTTTTGGCGGTCGCAGGGACGATCATGCGAGGGGGCATGCAATTGCGCGGCATCATCATCTTTGTGGCAGTTACGGCGGCGGGTGCCGTTCTGGGCGGGTGCAGCAACGGCCAGCCGCTTGCTAGCGGTCTCGGCGGCCCCGCGCAGGCTGCGGAATTTGATCGCGATCCGGGAAGGAAGACGATGGCGTCGAAGGTTCTAGCCGCCATTGCGCTGGAGCGCGTTACGGGCCGCAAACCGGACCCGGCGCGCCTGTCCGAGCTGAACTGAAGCGCGCATGCTCAAGCTGAGGCCCAACTGCGAGTGTTGCGGCAAGGACCTGCCGCCGGACGCGGCCGATGCCTTGATCTGCTCGTTCGAGTGCACCTTCTGCGCGGAATGCGCCGCAACGCGGCTGCCGCAGGGACGCTGCCCGAATTGCGGCGGAGAATTGGTGCGACGGCCGGTGCGCCCAGCAGCGAGGCTCGTGAAGTATCCGGCCTCCAGCGATCGGGTCTTGAAGCCGCACGCCGGCTGCGCCGCGACAGCCTAGGCCTTCGCTTCGCTCGCGGTTTCCATGGGATTCGCCGGCTCTCTGCCGCCCGCGGGCGATACCGGCTCGGCCTCGACGGCATGACACGCGACGACATGGCTGCCGTGCTCAATCAAGGCCGGCGCGCGGATTCGGCAACGCTCGAAGGCGCGCGGGCAGCGCGGCTGGAAAGAGCATCCTGACCCCGCGTCCTGCCGCTCCAATGTCCCGCCCGCGACCGGCTTGCGCCGCTTCCCGCCGAAGGCGACGTCGGGGACCGCGTCGATCAGCAGGCGGGTGTAGGGATGCTGCGGCCGCGCGAAGAGCTCCCTGGCCTCAGCCATCTCGACGATGCGGCCGAGGTACATGACGCCCACCCGCGCCGCCATGTAGCGCACCACGGCAAGGTTGTGGCTTATGAACAGGTAGGAGATGCCGAGCCGATCCTGCAGGTCGCGCATCAAATTGAGGATCTGTGCCTGTACCGAGACGTCGAGGGCCGAGGTGGGCTCGTCGCACACGACGAACTCCGGGTTGGAGGCGAGAGCGCGCGCGATGCAGATGCGCTGGCGCTGGCCGCCGGAGAACTGGTGCGGATACTGACGGGCGGAGGCGGGGTCGAGGCCGACAAGCTGCAGCAACTCGGCAACGCGCGCGGCGATGGCGGCCTTGTCCTTTGCCAGGCCGAAAGCGCGGATCGGATCGGCGATGATGCTGCCGACGCGCCAGCGCGGGTTGAGGCTGGCGTAGGGGTCCTGAAAGATCATCTGTAGCCGCCGGCGCAGTCCCTGCCGACGCGGGCGGTCGGCGGCGGCCCACATATCGACGCCGTCGATGGCGATCCGGCCGGCGGTTGGCTCCAGCAGGCCGACGATCATGCGCGCCAGCGTCGACTTGCCGGAACCGGATTCGCCGACCAGCGCCAGGGTTTCGCCGCGGCGCACCGAGAGTGAAACGCCGTCGACGGCCTTCACGTAGCGCTTGGCCTCGCCCGAGATGAGGCGGTCGAGCCACGGCAAGGAGATATCGAAGGTGCGGGTGAGGCCTTCCACCTCGAGCAGCGGTTGCGGGCTCATGCGCGCGCCTCCGCCTCTTCACAGAGCAGCCAGCACGCGGCCTGCGAGGCGCCGATGCGGCGCGGCTCTGGCCTGGCGATGTGGCAGCGCTCGAAGGCGCGCGGACAGCGGGGATGGAACGCACAGCCCGACGGGATGGCGGCGAGCGAGGGCATTGCGCCGGGGATCTGCACCAGTCGGTCACGGCCGCTCCACAGGGAGGGAATAGCGCCCATCAGCCCCTGTGTGTACGGGTGTTGTGGGTTCTGCAGTACCTCGCGGGCGGGGCCGATCTCGACGATGCGGCCCGCGTACATGACCGCGACGCGGTCGGCGGCCTCGGCGATCACCCCCATGTCATGGGTGATCAGCAGCACCGAGGTGGCGCGTTCGCGGCACAGGCGCTTGAGGAGGGCGATGATCTGCGCCTGCACCGAGACATCGAGCGCGGTCGTGGGCTCATCGGCGATCAGCAGTGCCGGCTCGGCACACAGCGCCAGCGCCAGCACCACGCGTTGGCGCATGCCGCCGGAGAACTCATGCGGATAGCTAGCGAGGCGCTGGCGCGGATCCTGGATCTCCACCTCGCCCAGGAGGGCGATGGCGCGCTCGCGCGCCTCCACTTCCGACAATGTGGTGTGGGCGCGGATCGTCTCGACGAGCTGCGCACCGACGGAATAAAGCGGGTTCAGGCTGGTCAGCGGGTCCTGAAACACCATGGCGATGTGGCGTCCGCGCAGCCGGCGCATGGCCTCGGCCGGCAGATTGTCGATGCGCTGGCCGTTGAGCCGCACCTCGCCGCCGGCGATGTGGCCCGGCGGCTCGAGCAACCCGATCACGGCCGCGCCGGTCAGCGACTTGCCGGCGCCGGACTCGCCGACGACGCCCAGCACCTCGCCCGGCGCGACATCGAAGGAAATGCCGTCGAGCGCGACCAGGGGGGCATGACGCGTGTGGAAGGCCACGTTCAGGTCCCGCACTGACAGCACCGGCCCGCGAGGCGCGGCCGGCGTGGATCCGTTGACCCGGCGCAGGTGCATCATGGCTTCAGCTTCGGGTTGAGCGCATCGCGCAGCCAGTCGCCCAGCAGGTTGACGGCGAGCGCGAGGGTCGCCAGCGCAAGACCGGGAAACGCCACCATCCACCAGGCGCCCGAGAACAGATACTGGTTGCCGATCTGGATCATAGTGCCGAGCGAGGGTTGGCTCGGCGGCAGGCCGACGCCGAGAAACGAGAGTGTGGCCTCCGTGACGATGGCCAGCGCCAGGTTGATGGTGGCGAGCACCAGCACCGGCCCCAGCGTGTTGGGCAGGATGTGATGAAACATGATGCGCAGGGGCCCGATGCCGATCAGCCGCGCGGCGGCTACATAGTCCTTGCTGCGTTCCACCAGAGCGGCGCCACGCACCGTGCGCGCGTACTGAACCCAGCCCGCGAGCCCGATGGCGATGATGAGCACGGCGAAGCGGTTGCCTTCCATCCGGTAGCTTTTGAAGATGGCCAGCGCGGCGCCGTCGATGATGAGGGCGGTCAGGATGGCAGGGAAGGTGAGCTGCACATCGGCAATGCGCATGATGAGCGCGCCCGCGCGGCCTCCGGCGTACCCCGCCCACAGGCCGAGCGTTACGCCGATCGCCGCCGACAGCAGGACCGCGCTGACGCCGATCACCAGGGAGGAACGCGTGCCGTAGAGCAGGGCGGAGAGGATGTCGCGGCCCTGGTCGTCGGTGCCGAGCAGGTAGCGCGCATCGCCCGCGTGGATCCACGCGGGCGGCAGGCTGGCTTCGGCAAGGCTCAAGGAGGCGAGGTCATAGGGGTTTTGCGGCGCGATCGCCGGGGCCAGCATTGCAGCCAGGGCCATTGCCAGCACCGCCAGCGCGGCGGCGACGGCCAATCGGGAGTCAAAGAAGCTGCGGACAAGGTCTGTATTGCGCATCTGCGCCCACCACGCCCGGAACATCCTGCCGATGCCGGCGAGCAGACCGGATGCGGTGCGTTGCGCGGATCTGCTTGCACGCGCGATCATGGCGCGCCCGCGCGCAGACGCGGGTCGATGCGCAGGTAGAGTAGATCGACCGCGAGATTGATCGTCACGAACAGGAAGCCGACCAGGATGAGGTAGGCCGCCATCACCGGGATATCGGCGGCCTGCACAGCCTGGATGAACATCAGGCCCATGCCCGGCCACTGGAACACGCTCTCGGTGACGATGGCGAAGGCGACGACGGAACCGAACTGCAGGCCGATCACGGTGACCACCGGCACCAGCGTATTGCGCAGGGCATGACCGTAGTTGATCGCGCGCTCGGTCAGGCCGCGTGCGCGGGCGAACCTGATGTAGTCGGTGCGCAGCACCTCCAGCATTTCCGTTCGCACCAGACGGGTGATCAGCGTCATCTGGAAAAGGCTCAGCGTCATCGCCGGCAGCACCAGCGCGCGCAGGCCCGAGGTGGTCAGCAGGCCAGTCTTCCAGAAGCCGATCGAGACGACCTCGCCACGGCCGAAGGCGGGCAGGATGTGCAGCACGACGGCAAAAAGGTAGATCAGCAGAATGCCGATCAGGAAGGTGGGCAGCGAAACGCCTGCGACCGTCAGCACGAGGAGGCTCTTGGACACCCAGCTATCGCGATGGATGGCGGTATAGACGCCCATCGGGATGCCGGCTGCCAGCGCGATCAGGAGGGCGGCGAGCGCCAGCTCGATGGTGGCCGGAAACCGCTCAGCGATCAGGTTCACCACCGGCTGTTTCATCTGGTAGGACACGCCGAAGTCGCCGCGCGCGGCATGTCCGACGAAGCGGGCAAACTGCAACAGAATGGGATCGTCGAGGCCGAGCTCGCGCCGCAGGCTCAGCCTGTCCTCGAGGCTGGCGTCCTGGCTCACCATCTGGTTGACAGGATCGCCGACGAAACGGAACAGGACGAAGGCGATGAGCGCGACGGCCAGGATGACCGCCAACGCCTCCAAAAGGCGCCTAATTGCGAAAGCCAGCATCCGTGTCGCCCAGGCAAGAGCGGAGTTGCACAAGAGCCGGCGCGCGGGCTCCGGCGGCACTCATCCATTGCCGGGCGAGGACGGCGGCTAGTGCTTCGTGATCCAGTCGAAGCGCAATTGCCCGTCCGCACGCTGCACGAGGTCGATGTCCTTGGACACGCCCCAGGCCAGCGACTGCTGGTGCAATGGAATCATTCCCGCGTCATCATGCAGGATCTGATACGCCTCGGCGATCAATTCGTCGCGTTTTCCAGTGTCGGTCTCGACGCGAATCTTCTGCGCCAGCGCGTCGATTCGCGGATTGCAGTAGCCGCCGAAGTTAAAGGTGCCGCCCTTGCCGTCCTTGTCGCGGCAGATCACGGTGTTGACGAGCACGTTCAGGCTGTCGAGCGAGCCCGGCGTCCAGCCGACCAGGTTGAAGGACGAATCATACTTGCGCGTGGGGCCGGCTTTCTCGAAATACTTGGATTTCGGCAGCGCGTTGACCGTCACCTTGACGTTGATCTTCGACAGCATGGCCGCCACCGCCTGGCAGATTTCCGCGTCGTTGACGTAGCGGTCGTTGGGGCAGTCCATGACCAGCGAGAAGCCGTTCGGGTACCCGGCCTCGCTCATCAGCTTCCTGGCCTCGGCAACGTCGTAAGGCCAGCGCTGGAGGCTGCTGCCGCGCGGGAAGAGAAGGGGCGAGATCAGGAGCGCGGTGGGTGTGGCCATGCCGTGCATGATCTTGGAATCGATGGTGTTGATGTCGATCGCCTCGTAGAAGGCGCGGCGCACCCGCACGTCCTTGAAGGGGTTCTTGCCCTTGACGTCGGAATAGAGCAGTTCGTCGCGCATCGAATCCATGTTGAGGAAAATCGTGCGCAGCTCGGGGCCGGCCAGCACCTTGACGTTGGCGCCGGCGTTGACGCGGTCGATGTCCTGCACCGGAACGGGATCGATCATATCCACGTCCCCGGCCAGCAGGGCGGCGACGCGGGTCGAGTCGGTCTGCACGGTCTGCAGCACCACCTGATCGAGGTTGCCCTCGTGCTTGCCCCACCAGTTCGGGTTCGAGCGAAAGACTGTGCGCACGCCGGGCTCATGCTTCACTATCATGAACGGACCGGTGCCATTGGCCTGCAGGGCGAACGGGCTGAGCGAGGTGGCGGTGGCCGCCTGCACGAGGGTCGCCTCGTGGGCTTCCGCCCACCGCTTGGAAAGGATGAACCAGGTCTCCCACTCGGAGATCAGGATCGGGTTGGGCGTCGGCAGGATGAAATCGACCGTGTAGTCGTCAATCTTAACAACCTTCGTGCCCGGGGGAATGCGGGTCTTGAGCTGCGAGCCCGGCTGGTGCACGCGCTCGGCGGAGAACACTACGTCGTCGGCGCTGAACGGCGAACCATCGTGGAATTTCACGCCCTTGCGCAGGTGGAAGCGCCACCGCGTCGGCTCCAGCGTCTCCCAGCTCTCGGCCAGGGCCGGCACGATCTTCAGGCTCTTGTCACGGCGGACGAGGCCCTCCATGACGTTGCCGAGCGTGCCGAGCGTGAACGTTTCGTTAAGCGTGTAGGGGTCGAGCGAGTTCAGGTCACCCTGGAAGGCGTACGTGAATACCTTGCCGGGGGCGGTGTTCGACCCAGGGACCGGATATACGCCGGAGATGGGCAGCACGCCCAGTCCGATGGCACCTACAAGGGCAACTACGCGTAACGACATGCTACCTACATCCGCCGGTCATGCGCTATGGATCAGCCGGTCGCGGTGTGCGTGTTCGGCTTTCTGCGCCTTGCAAGGACTGTAAGTTGGCAGTGGTGAAGAAAGAGCTAGCGGGGTGCGTCCCAACTTGGTTGATATTCGGTGTCACGGTGCGCAATTGGCCGCATGGACGGCGCCGGCAATTGCAGAAAGTCCGCGCGCGGCGGCCCTAAACAAAGTCTCGGCTCATGCAGGAACATGGCAAAGCAAGCGCTAATCTCATGAAAGGCGAAACCGGCGACTGGGAAGTAGTGATCGGGATGGAGGTGCACGCGCAGGTCGCGTCCCACGCCAAGCTGTTCTCCGGCGCCTCGACCGCATTCGGCGGCGAGCCCAACAGCCACGTGTCACTGGTCGATGCCGCGATGCCGGGCATGCTGCCTGTGATTAACGAGGCGTGCATTGCCCAGGCGGTGCGCACCGGGCTCGGCCTGAACGCGAAGATCAATCTCACATCGGTGTTCGACCGCAAAAACTACTTCTATCCCGACCTTCCGCAGGGCTACCAGATCTCGCAGTACAAGCAACCCATCGTCGGCGAGGGCGAGGTGGAGGTGGATGTCGAGGGCGAGCAGGTTCGCATCGGCATCGAGCGCCTGCATCTGGAGCAGGATGCCGGCAAGTCGATCCACGACCAGCATGCGCAGCTTTCGCTCGTCGACCTGAACCGGTCGGGCGTGGCGCTGATGGAAATCGTCTCGCGGCCGGATTTGCGCTCGGCACGGCAGGCGCAGGCCTACATCTCCAAGCTGCGCACTATCCTGCGCTATCTCGGCACCTGCGACGGCGACATGGAGAAGGGCAACCTGCGCGCCGACGTCAACGTATCGGTGCGCCGGCCCGGCGAGCCGCTCGGCACGCGCTGTGAGATCAAGAACCTCAACTCGGTGCGCTTCATCGGCCAGGCGATAGAAGCCGAGGCGCGCCGCCAGATCGAGATTCTAGAGGAGGGGGGAACGATCGAACAAGAGACGCGCCTGTTCGATTCCGCCAGGGGTGTGACCCGTTCCATGCGCTCCAAGGAGGAGGCGCATGACTATCGCTACTTCCCCGATCCCGACCTGCTGCCGCTGGAACTGACCGAATCCTACGTGGAGGACCTGCGAAGGGCGCTGCCCGAGCTGCCCGACCAGAAGAAGGCGCGCTTCGTCGATGCCTACGGCTTGTCGGCCTACGACGCGGGCGTGCTGGTGGCCGAGCGCGAGAGCGCTGAATTCTTCGAGGCCGTTGCCAAGGGGCGCGATGGCAAGCTCGCCGCCAACTGGATCATCAACGAGCTGTTCGGACGGCTGAATAAGGAAGGCCTGGAACTAAGTGCCAGCCCCGTCTCCACGCAGCAGCTCGGCGCCATCCTCGACCTGATCGCGTCGGGCGCCATCTCGGGCAAGATCGCCAAGGATGTGTTCGAGATCGTGTGGTGCGAGGGCGGCGACCCTGCGGCAATCGTCAAGGCGCGGGGGCTTGAGCAGGTCACCGATACCGGCGCCATCGAAAAGGCGGTCGATGCCGTCGTCGCCGCCAACCCCGACAAGGTTGCAGCCGTTCAGGCCAAGCCTGCCGTGCTCGGTTGGTTCGTTGGGCAGGTGATGAAATCCACCGGCGGCAAGGCCAATCCGCAGGCAGTCAACGAGCTGCTGAAGAAGAAGCTGGGGCTTTGATCGCGGCCGGCAGCTGGGGGGTCAGGCCTTGGCCCTGGCGCGCGCCTTGCCGGCCAGCTTCTTCAGGCGGCGGCGCACGGCCAGCGTGTTGCCCTGAATGCGCGTGACCTTCGTGCGCGGTATGGCGTGCCGCTTCTTTTTCTTCTGCTTTTCAACGTTGCGCGCGGAACGGATCGCCATTGCTCGCTTCCCCGATGAGCTTGTCTGCGTTTGCGCCCGTGTACGGCCTTTGCGCCAGCGCGACAAGGGCAAACTTGCGAATCGCAGGCTTGGTGACGCGCCGCGCCCGGCGGCTCAGGTAAAATATTGCAGCCACCATTTCAGCCCGAACGCGCCGGGAGACAGCAGCACGAATGACCACAGGAAGGCCGATGTCCAGTTGGCGATCTGGAATTTGAAGGAAGGCATCTCGATGATACCCGCAACGATCGGCACGCTCGCGCGCAGAGGGCCCGAGAAGCGGCCCAGCACGATCGCCCACACGCCCCACTTGTCGAAGAACTCGTGGCCGCGCGCCAGCAGGTTGGGATAGTTCTTCAGCGGCCATTTGTTCTGGATCTGCTCGTGATAATGATAGCCGAGCCAGTACGACAGCCAGTCGCCGAGTGCGGCGCCGACCGCCGCCGCGCTGCAGATCCACCAGAAACTCAAGCTGTCGCTCGCGCCGAGGATCGTGCCGATGCCGACGAGCAGGGCCCAGAACGGCAGGATCAGCGATACGAAGGCCAGGGATTCACCAAAAGCCAGCCCGAACACCACGGGGGCCGCCCATTCGCGATGATCACGCACAAAGTCCAGCACGGGCTGGGTGTACTCCCCAATGGACATGGGCGTTCCTTTCGCGATGGCGGGCGAGAGGAAGGCCTGAGGCCATTCACTTTGTCAACGCGAGGCGCACAATGATTGTGGGTCGCGCAAGCGGGCCGCAAGGCAGGGGCGCGGTGCGGCCGCCTTGCAGGGGTTACCTTGCCAAGCAGGATTAATGGCTTAAGCGAGTTGTACTCAGTGCTCCAATCCGGTACATCGCAGCGTTGCGTCATTTGGGTGCAGGGGGCGTTGCGTGCGGGGAAGAGGGGCCCAGACCGGCCGTTTCAGCGTTCAGTGGTGGTTCCTGTTTCTGCTTGCGGCCGCCAGCCTCGCTCTGATCTTCATTATTGCCGCCGGACTGACACCGCTGTCCGAGGCGTTCGCGCCGGTCGCCGGCCACGTGTTCGGGCTCGGCATGTCGGCCAGCGTCGCGCTGGTGCTGCGCCGCTGGATGCTGGGCGTGCTGACGTTGGGCCTGGGCGCCACGATCGCGGCCCACGCCTGGATGGGAACGGAACGCTGCTGCCGCCCGCCGGCTCCGCTGGAGACAGGCGCAATCGTCGCGGCCGCCGCGCAGCCGTCGGCCCTCAATATCGTTTCGGTCAACGCGGCGCGCCTGGCAGCCGGTGAGACGGCAGGGATGCGCAGGTATCTACTGGCCTCCCGCGCCGACGTCATCATCCTCTCTGAGCTGGGGTCCGCCAAGCCGGCGCTGCTCGATACGTTGCGCCGCGCCTATCCGTTTCAGGTGCAGTGCGAGGCTGATCCGCCGTGCGCGTTGGCCATCGTCTCGCGGGTGCCGCTCGGCGGCGGCGGCGCGGCGCAGATCGCCACCAGCCGTCAGCCGTTCGTCTGGGCGAAGGTGAAGGCGCTGCGTGCGGATGCGGGTGCCGTGACGGTGGTCGGTACCCACCTCGATTCGCCCGACCGCGATCCGTGGCGGCACGAGTCGCAGATGACGGCGCTGTCGCAGTTCGTGCGCCGCATCGACGGCCCGATCGTGGTGGCCGGCGATCTCAATATCTCGCCGTGGTCCAAGTCGTTCCGCACTCTGCGCATGAGAACGGGGCTGGCGCCGGCCGGAATGCTGCTGCCGAGTTGGCCCGCCTGGCCTCTGCCGCAGGTGGCGCTGGATAACATCTTCGTGTCGCCGGAGATCGCGGTGACGGCGGCCGGCACCGGTCCCGCGGTCGGCTCTACACATCTGCCGGTGTGGGCACGCCTGCAACGCGAGCCCTTCGCACTCGAACGGTCTCGGACGCCGCGCTGGGCGCGCAGCTCACGCCTTGCAGTGGCGGCGCCGCATCTCCGCGCTCAGCTCCTTGCTGACTTCGGCCGCGAACATGCTGGCGCGGGAAATCTGGGCGGGCGTGAGCCCCTGGTTGGCGGCGCTCTTTAGGACCTTCGGCGCGCTCTCCGCCTCCCGGCGACCGTGGGCAAGCTCCTCGCAGCTCAGATCGGCCTTGCGAGCCCGCAGGGCGAACAGCCGCACGCCGGACGCATGCGCCTGCGGCGTGGCCGTCTCCTTTACCCAGCTCTTGTCCTCGGACGTCATCAGGGCGTTGAGGGCCGTCTGCCGCTGGCCGACGCATTCCGGTGAATCGTCGATGCAGGAGAAGCCGGCCTTGGTATCCTCGATCCCGACCCCGGAGCATGCCGCCAGCGGCAGCGTCAGGACGACGGCCAACGCGAACGGCCAGGATTGAATGGACATCGTTTCCTCTTGAGGTTCCCGCGGCGAGCCCATAGAAGGCTGGGATGGCGCCGGTGTGGCCATTCCACCATGTCGAGTGCGCCACTCACACGAGATTCGTCCCGCCCGCAACCCATCACGCGCCCTGCATCCAGTTTGAGGAGTATTTGGCCATGGCCCACGCGATCCGCATCCACAAGAATGGCGGTCCTGAGGTTCTGCAATGGGACAGCGTGGACGTGCCTGCGCCCGGGCCAGGGCAGGTGCGCCTGAAGCAGCATGCCTGCGGTGTGAATTTTATCGATGTCTATCAGCGATCTGGTCTCTACAAGCTGCCGCTGCCGTTCGTGGCCGGCTCGGAAGGCGCCGGCGAGGTGACGGCGGTCGGCCCTGGCGTGACCGATTTCAAGGTCGGCGACCGCGGCGCCTACGCCGGCGCGCTGGGCGGCTATGCGGAGGAGCGCGTGATGCCCGCCGATCGCCTCGTCAAGCTGCCCGACAACATCGACTACAAGACCGGCGCGGCCATGATGCTGCAGGGCATGACAGTGCGCTACCTGCTACGGCAGACCTACAAGGTGGGGCCCGGCACCACGATGCTGCTGCATGCGGCTGCCGGCGGCGTCGGCCTGATCGCCTGCCAGTGGGCGCGCCACCTCGGCGCCACCATCATCGGCACCGTCAGCTCGGCCGACAAGGCCGAACTCGCCAAGGCCAACGGCTGCACGCACGTCATCAACTACAAGACCGAGGATTTTGTCGCGCGCACCAAGGAGCTCACCAACGGCCAGGGCGTGGATGTGGTGTATGATTCCATCGGCAAGGACACCTATCCCGGCTCGCTCGACTGCCTCAAGCCGCTCGGCCTGTGGGTCAGCTTCGGCAATGCCTCCGGCGCCATCACAAACTTCGACCTGCTCAGCCTGTCGAGCAAGGGCTCGCTCTACGCCACCCGCCCCACGCTCGTTACCTACGTGGCTAAGCGCGCCGATCTGGTCGCCAACGCCACCGACCTGTTCGACGTGGTCGGCAAGGGCATTGTAAAGATCAACGTCAACCACACCTATCCGTTGAAGGAAGCGGCGCAAGCCCACCGCGACCTTGAGGCGCGCAAGACCACCGGCTCGATTGTCCTGCTACCCTGAGGCTGCGGGAAGTCGCGACGGGAATAGCCGCCGCGTGCGGCACGGTTGACTGCGCGGCGCAACACGAACTGCTTCGGAGCATGACATGCCGCAACGGCCTATCGAGATCTATTATTGGCCCACGCCCAACGGCCACAAGATTACAATCATGTGCGAGGAATGCGGGCTGCCTTACGTGATCAAGCCCGTCAACATCGGCCGCGGCGACCAGTTCAAGCCGGAATTCCTGGCGATCTCGCCCAACAACCGGATGCCCGCGATCATCGATCCCGACGGCCCGGGCGGCAAGCCGATCTCGGTGTTCGAATCCGGCGCGATCCTGCAGTACCTCGGCCGCAAGACCGGAAAGTTCTATCCGCAGGAGGAGCGGGCGCGGGTGCAGGTGGAGGAATGGCTGTTCTGGCAGATGGCAAACCTCGGGCCAAATGCCGGCAACGCCCATCACTTCCGCAACTATGCGCCGGAGAAAGTCCAGTACGGTATCGACCGCTTCACCAACGAGGTGAACCGCATCTACGGGGTGATGGACACGCGCCTCAAGGATCACGAGTATCTCGCCGGCGAGTATTCGATTGCCGACATGGCCAGCTATCCATGGGTGCGTCCCTACAAGAACCAGGGCCAGGACCTCGCCGAGTTTCCGCACCTGGAGAAGTGGTTCCAGCGCGTGCGCGAGCGGCCAGCGGTGGCGAGGGCGATCAAGGTGGGCGAGGACCTGCGCTCAGCCAGCTACAGCATTGCCCAGGACAAGGAAGCGCAGAAGATACTGTTCGGGCAGCGCGCGCGGCGCTGACGCGCTTACGCTGCTTGAGCCGGCATGAGAGAAAGAGGTAGGGCGATGAGTTTTCAGGACCTTCTCGACCGGTTCGCCCAGGCCGCCGTCTCCGGCGACGGGGATGCGCTGGCCGACCTCTTCACGCCGGACGGCACCTACGACGACTATTTCTTCGGGCCGAACAGCGGGCGCGAGGCGATCAAGACGATGCTCGCGCACTTCTCCGACGGCGGGTGCGACTTCCGCTGGGAGTTTTTCGATCCCGTGGCGAACGATACGCTCGGGTACGCCAGCTACCGGTTCAGCTTCAACTCCAAGCGTCCGGAGGCGGGAGGTGCGCGCGTGGTGTTCGACGGCATCGCGCGCTTTGACCTGGAAGGCGGCAAAATCCGCCGCTACTCGGAGGTGTTCGATCGCGGTATGGCGCTGGCACAGCAGGATTATGAGCCCGAGCGCCTGCGCAAGATCGCGCTCAAGTACGCCGCCCGCGTGAAAGCGCGGCCGGACTGGGCCGCGCACCTCAAACAGAGCGGTTGAGCCCGTCCGCCGGGGTCCTGGGGA
>DASZQG010000180.1:0-39283 GCA_035550075.1 Hyphomicrobiaceae bacterium
CTGCTCGCCGTAGGAAAGGTTGCGGGCAAGGTCGTCGCCGCGGTTTTGCAGGCCGACCATGGCGAGAAGCTCGCGCGCCTCGGACTGTGCCGCCGCGCTGCGGCCGAAAACGCGCCCCCGCCACAGGCTCGAGCCTCGGGAGGAGCCCCGCCGTGCCTGTAAAGCCGCCGCGACGTTTTCGAGGGCCGTCAGGCTGCGGAACAAACGTATTTTCTGGAAGGTGCGGCTGATGCCGGCATGACTGATGACATGCGGCGTTCTGCCGGTGAGGTCTTCGCCGCCGAACGTGACCGTGCCCTCTGTCGGTCGATAGCCGCCGGACATGACATTGATGAGCGTGGTCTTGCCGGACCCGTTGGGGCCGATGAGGCCGACGACTTCGCCCGAACGAACCTGCAGCGAGGCACTGCGCAGCGCGACCAGGCCGCCGAACCGCTTGGTGACGCCGGCAACCTCGAGCAAACGCTCCCCGGGTCTTGCCTTCAGCGAAGCCACGCAGGGCGCGTCGAACCCCTCCGCAACAGCCGGTGTCTCGACCCGCCGGCGCATGGCGCGCACCCAGCCGTGGATGGTTCCGGCAATCCCGTTCGGGAAATAGATGATGACGATGATCAGCAGCAGGCCGAACACGATCATCCGGTAGTCGACGAACACGCGCAGCGCTTCCGGCAACACAGTGAACACCGCGGCCCCCGTGATGGCACCGGCCACCGTCCCCGCGCCACCGATCACCAGCATCAGCAGAATGTTGACCGACTGCAGAATGCCGAATTCCTCGGGCGTCAGGATCTTGGCGTAGTGGGCGTAGATGCCGCCGGCGATCGCGCCGAAGAAGCCGCTGAGGCCGAACGCGATCATTTTGCAGAGGCGCGTGTTGATTCCCATGATGTCGGCAGCCACCTCGTCCTCGCGGATCGCGGTCAGCGACATGCCGAGGCGCGAGTGCTGGATCGCCCAGGCGAAGCCGGCCATGACCACCACGGCAAGAACGATGAAGACGTAGTAGGAGTCGCGGCTTGCGATTTTGACGCTGGCGACCCCGAGATTGATCGGGTCCGGCCAGGGGATGTTGATGAGGCCGGAGGGTCCGCGTGTCAGGCCGACCCAGTTGGTCAGGACCTGGGCGACGATGACGGCGAATGCCAGCGTCAGCATCGCCAGGTAATGGCCGCGGAGACGCAACGCTGGCACGCTGATCAGCACGGCGACCGCCGCTGCCCCAAGCGCCGCCAGCGGCAGGGCCAGCCAGAACGACAGGCCGGCGCGCATGACGAGAAGCGCGCAGGCATAGGCGCCGATGCCGAAGAACGCGCCCTGGCACAGCGAGAGCTGTCCCGCCAGGCCCGTGATGATGTTGAGGCCGAGCACCAGGATGATGTTGATGCCGATGTTGGCGAGGATCTGCAGGTAGTACTGGTTGCCGTACGCCAACGGCACGGCGGTGACTGCCACGATCGCAGCCAGCATCAGCGCCGCCGCGAGGGCGCGGCTAGATGTTTTCTTCGACGCGTTCACCGATGAGCCCCGTTGGCCGGATCATGAGCGCGATGGCCAGGATCACGAAGACGATGCTGTCCTGATAGGTCGGCGACACGAATCCGCCGCCGACGCTCTCGGCGATGCCGAGCAGGAATCCGGCGAGTATGGTGCCGGGAATGTTGCCGAACCCGCCGACGATGACGACCGCGAACGCCTTCATCACCGCAAGCAGGCCCATGTCGTAGGTGATCGTGTAGATCGGGCTGAGCAGGCTGCCGGCCAGGCCGGCAAGTCCCGCGCCGAGCATGAACGTGACCACGATCAGCCAGCGCGGCTCGATGCCGACCAGGCTGCACGCCTCGAGGTCCTGCGCAGCGGCACGCAGGGCCTTGCCCAGCCGGGACCATTGATAGAAGGCAGTGAGCACCCCGATCAGGACCAGGGTGACCGCCACGATCAGCAGCCGCTGCGCCGCCACCGACATGAAGCCGAGGTGCACGATGTGACTGGCAAGCGGCGTCACGTAGAAGCGCGAGGAGCCACCTGAGAGCGCAAGCGCGATGTTGGACAGAACAAGCGACAGGCCGACCGAGGCGATCAGCGAATTTATGCGGGGCTGGTGGACGAGGGGCCGGAACACCAGCCGCTCGATCAACACACCGACCAGCGCCGTCACGATCACGGCGCCCGCAACGGCGCAGGCGTAGCTGCCGGTCGCCGCGTAGCAGAAGAACGCAACGAAGGCGCCGATCATGTAGATCTCGCCGTGCGCGAGATTGATGACGTGAAGGATGCCGTAGACCATGGTCAGGCCGATGGCGATCAGCGCATAGATGCAACCGCTCATCAGCCCGTTGACGATCTGCTCGACGACGACGTTCACGTTTTCCGCCCCGTCCGCTTGCTCGCCGCCTGCCTTATTTCATCTCGATGAAGCGTGGGCCCACCATCGTGCTCTCCCGCAGGATCTTGCGGTGCCCGCTCACGAACTGAAACAGCGTGAAGGAACTGGGCGCCTGGCCCGTGTCGTCGAAGCTGATGGGGCCAAGCACCGTCTTGAGGTCCTTGGTGTCCTTCAGGGCCGCCGAAATGGCTTCGCGCGAGGGGCCCCCCCGGCGAACGGCGTCGGCGATCACCTTGACGCCCGTGTAGTAGCCGGCTGCGAACCAGTCAGGGTCCATGCCGAACCTTTTCTTGTATTCCTCGGTGAAGCGCTTGGCCTCCGTGCGGTTGCTCCCGGCCTCGAACGGATTGATGCCGGTGAAGCCCTCGGCAAAGCCGCCGGCCTTGTCCGTGAAGTCCGGACCCGACAGTGAGCCGATGTTGAACCAGATCGACTGCAGGCCGGATTCCTTGGCCTGGCGCAGGAAGGCAATTGCGGGCGGCGGCCAGTGAATGATGAAGGTGACGTCCGGCTTCTTGGCCTTCAGGTCGGTGACGACAGTCTGGAAGTTGTTCTCATCCGGTGCGCCGGGGAACCAGCCGACGGTCTCCGCACCGCACTTCTCAAGAGCCGACTTGCTCAGATCGACGGTCTCGCGGCCGAAGTCGGTGTTCTGGAAGATGTAGGCGACGCGCTTGGGCTTAAGCGTGTTGCACAGGTAGTCGGTGGCGAAATCCGAATACATCGCCATGTTGGGGACGACGCGGAAGACGTACCTGTCACCCTTCTGCGTAAGGGCGTTGCTGCCGGCCACGCCTTCCAGCATCGGCACCTTCTCCCGCTCGGCGACCGCCTTGACGGCAAGCGAGGCGCTGCTGGCGACGCCGCCGAGCAGGGCATTGACCCCATCGTTGATGACGAGCTTTTCGGCAGCGAGCGCGGCTTCGCGCGGGGAGCACTTGCCGTCGGCAATGACCATCGCGAACGTGTGGCCATTGACGCCGCCGGCCTTGTTCAGCTCGTCAACCGCCATATTGACGGCGTTACTGGTGCTCTTGCCGTAGACGGCGCCGGGGCCGCTCAGGCAGGTCGGAAAGCCGATCTTCACGACGTCGGCGCGTGCCTGTCCCCCGGCCGCGGCAAACGCGACCAAGATTGCGAATCCGAGGGCTGTCCTCATCGTTCTACTCCCCTTGTATTCGTTGATTGTTGGCAAGGCGCGGCGCGCACCGGGATGCCGTTGAGCGTCGGCATTCCCGTCAGCGCGTCGCAGTTGATATCGGCGGACACCAGGCGGTTCATTGTCGCCCGGCTTCCGCCGTCCTCGCTGCGCACGTTGCTGTCCCACCCGTACTGCAGGCACACGACACCCTCACCTACGGCATCGCTGATGCGCACCGGCGCCGTAATCGCGCCGACGGCGCTGCGTAGCTCCGCCATGGCGAGATCCGCAATGCCCAGGCGCTTCGCGTCAACCGCGCTCATCTCCAGGTAGTTGCCTTCGTTCTTGCGGTCGGAGAGATGGAGCCAGCTGCAGACCGAGCGCAGGTTGCGGCGACTGATGAGCAGGAGCGGAAACTCCGGCGAGCTCAGAGAGCCGGCGTCCGCCACCGTGGGCAGAAGATGGCGAATGTCCTCCGGCGCCAGATCGATGCGGCTCCCGCGCCGCTTGAGGAGGTCGCGGAACGCGCCGATCGGCTTCTCTCCGACTTTGGCGCCGTGTGGGTGCCGCTTGATCTCCTCAAGAGAGAGGCGGCCACGCGCTTCAAGGAAGCTTCCGTAGAAAGCGTCAACGTCAAAGGCGGCACCCTCCTCGGCCGCGCGGCGGTCAAGGGCGACATCCGCGAGAAACGGCGTCTTCACTGCCGCGTGCAATCCGCGGAAGATATCCCACTCCTCGCGCGCCTCGCCGCGCGGCGCCACGACGCGATCGGTGTGCTGGATGAAGGGGAACGGCGTATGCCGGGTGAACTGGATGTTGAGATCCTTGCGCTCATAGAAGCTGGTGGCCGGTAGCAGCCAGTGGGCCAACTCGGCGGTCGCGGAGCGGAAAAGGTCGATCACCACCAGCAGATCGAGGGCTTGCAGCGCCTCCCGCATGCGGGCGGTGTCGGCGCCCGTGAGGAGCGGATTGCCGGCGACGACGATCAGCGCACGGATCTGGCGGTCGCCGGGCGTCAGGATTTCCTCTGCGAGCGTTGCTGCCGGATACTCGCCGAGCACTCTTGGGTAGCCGCCAATCCGCGAAGGGCGGCCGCGGTCGATGATGGTCTTTGCGTGCGGGTCGTCGACGACACCCGGGTTGTAGTAAGCCCCTCCGGGGCGATCGATATTGCCGGTGATGGCGTTGAGCGCCGCAATCGCCCATTCGTTGACGGTGGCGTGGCGCTGCTGGGATACGCCGGTGTTGCCGAGGGCAAACGCTCCATCGGCCGATGCGAAGCTGCGCGCGACCTTGCGAATGGTCCCGGCCGGAATGCCGGTACAGGCGGCCGCCACCTCGGGCGTGTATGGCGCCACCGCGGCCGCGAGCGCGTCGAAGTTGGAGCAGAATTCGGTGACGAAGGCGGAGTCGTACCGCTCCTCGGTGATGATCGTGCGCAGCAGCGCGAGCAGGAAATAGGCGTCGGTTCCAGGTGTGATCGCCAGATGCTGGTCCGCGACCGTGGCGGTTTCCGTGCGGCGGGGATCGACGAGCACCAGCTTGCCGCCGCGGGCGCGCGCGGCCCGCAAATCTTCAAGGCCGCGCGGGCGCGTCGAAAGCTGCCCGAACACCGAGATGCGCGGGTTGGCGCCGAGCACCAGCATGTAGCGCGCGCATTCCCAGTCGCGCTGCAGGATGAACGACTTGTCGCCGAACACCAGCTCCGCGACCGCGAACTTGTTCATGTTGTCGAGCGACATCGCCGAGTACTGGCGCGTCGAACCCAGCGACCGCAGAAACGCCGATGCCGCGAATGCTGCCGTGCTCGACATGGCCGTCGGATTGCCGATGTACAGGGCGATGGCATCGGGCCCATGCGCAGCCTTGATCCGCGACAGCGCGCCGCCGATTTCCGAGAAAGCCGTCTCCCAGGTTGCGTTCGCCCAAGCCCCATCGCGACGGCGCTGCGGAGAAAGCACCCTGGCCGGATCATCGACGATGCGATGAGAGTTCTTGCCCTTGATACAGATGAAGCCGCGGCTCAGCGGATTCATCGGGTCCGGCTCCACCTCGATGATCCGCTCACCGTCGGTACGCACCGTCAACCCGCACGCGCCCTCGCACAGGCGGCAGAATGTGTGCTGCGTCTTGATCGCGCGGGCTGTCGGCCTATGCGGCAATGAATTGCCCTCCATCGACCTGAAAGACCTTGCCGGTGATGTAGGCGCCGTCGTCGGAGGCGAGATAGCCGACGAGGCGGGCTACCTCTTGCGGCGTCCCCATCCGGCCCAGCGGAATGGCGCGCACCACCTTCTCCGCCCGCTCGGCGCCCAAGCGCGCCAGGGCGTCCTGGCCCATGTCGGTGTCGGTCAGCCCGACCGAGACGGCGTTGACGCGAATGCGGTTGCGCGCTTCCTCGCGCGCCAGCACGCGCATCATCGCTTCGACGCCGGCCTTGGCCGCTGCGCCCTGCGCGTTGCGCGGCTGGCACATCTGCGCGGCAATCGACGAGATCAGCACGATCTGGCCGCCGCCGCGGCTGCGCAGATGCGGCACCGACGCGCGCAACACGTGAAAGGCTCCGCTCAGATCGGCCGCGATATAGCTGTGCCAGGCGCCCACATCGAGGTCGGCCAGGTGCTGCCATGCGACGCGCGCACCGGCCGCATGCACCACCAGGTCGATGCCGCCGAAGCGATCGGCCACCGTATCGGTCGCGGTGCGCACGCCGTTCCAGTCTGCAACGTCCACTTCCAGCGCGGCGAACTCGACCTTGCCAAGGCGCGCCGCCACCTCCTCGGCCGCACGCTTGTTGCTGCGGTAGGTCAGGGCGACCGCATAACCGCGACCCGCGAGATCCTCCACGACCGCGCGTCCGATGCCGCCGGAGCCTCCCGTCACCAGCGCGACCTTTGGCGGATGCCGGGGCGCGACCTCACTCACCGGCTACCCCTCCTCCGTGCGGCGTAATGCCGAGCCCGCGGCTCATGAACTCGACCAGCCCCTCGGTTACGCGGCGGGGATCGGCGTAGCGGGCAAGACGCCAGCGGCGCAGCGCGACAATCAACGGAAGGAACGTGATGATCTCGGCGCCGAGATCGGGATCGGGAAAATCGATGAGGCCGTGGCCCTCGCTCTCCTCGAGCAGCCGGGCGAAGCCGTCGACGAACTCGGCAACCCGGGCGAGCACAGCATGCAGAGCGTCGCGCTCGAGCGCATGCACTTCCTGATAAAGCAGGAGGAGGTCCTCCTGGTGGGCCTCCATGGTGCTGATGACCGCGCGCAGGGCCGAGGTGAGACGCTTGCGCGGGTCTGTCTCGGCGCTGATCGCGGCCTTCACCGCATCCTGGTAATTCTGGACGAGCTGGTCGCAGACGAGGAAGAGGATGTCCTCTTTCGAACGCACATAGTTGTAGAGGGTCCCTTGCGTGAGCCCGGCCGCATCGCCGATGTCGCGCACGGTGGAGACGTGGAACCCCTTCTCCTTGAAAACCTTGAGCGCGCCCTGAATGATCTCGTTGCGACGCTGACTGATGAGGGCTGTATCTCGCACCCTCGCGTCGGAAATCTTGATAACTGAGCGCTCACTCATCGTGATTTGTCCCTAGAAATAAAGCGCTTAGGCCGGAGCATCGCCCGCGTTGTAGGTAGATGTGGCAAATGTGAGGGCAATTGCGGGGCGCGGTCAAGAGCCATTCTCTCCGGACCTGGCGGAAAGTGAGGACAGGCGAACCCACCGCGCCGCCATGGGGCGATGCGGGCCCTCCGGCGACCCTCAAGCCGCGTCGGGCGTTCAGCGAGGGGTGTGGGTCGCGGAGATGTGGGACCGGGGAAGCCGGGCAGGCAGCAGGCTTTGTGCCCCATTCTCCGGACTGGACCGGCCCTCGCGCGCGGCAGCCTCAGGCGGAGGACGCGCCACCGCGCGGCCCGCAACCTGGGCGCGCAAGGGTCCGGCCAATCGATCTGGGAATGGCGCGAGCGACGGGACTTGAACCCGCGGCCTCCGGCGTGACAGGCCGGCGCTCTAACCAACTGAGCTACGCCCGCAATCCACAACAGCGCGCCGGATGCGGCGCGCTGTCACGAGCCGTTCGGATACGGGTTAGTACGGGGCTAGTCAAGTCAAAGCGCCCGACCCCCAACCCTGCGGTCTCTCGGAAAGTTTCGCGCTCCCGGACAGGGACACAAGGCTATTGACGCGGTGTTCAGCGGCGTGATGCATGGCCCTGTGACTGAAAGGGAATCGCACACCGTGAGCTCCCCGATGGGTGCCGCCGAGGCACGCGCACCCTTTGGCTCCTACCTCCCGTCGCCGGTCCAATCGGCCGTGATCGCGGCTGGGATGCGGCAGCCGGCGAATACCTTCGGCCGGCGCATGGCCTCCTTCATCCGCTCATTCCTGAAGCGCTGGTCCGCCCAGCCCATCGACGCGGTGCGGCTCGGCAGCCGCATGCGGCTGCATCCCAAGGGCAACTCGTGCGAAGCGCGGCTGCTGGTGTCTCCGCAGTTCTTCGATCCCGCGGAACTGGCGCTGCTCGAGAGCGTGCTGTCGCCGCGCTTCGTGTTCATCGACATCGGCGCCAACGTCGGAACGTATACGCTGTTCGTGGCAACGAGGACGGGACGCAGCGCGCGCCTGATTGCGGTCGAGCCCCACCCGCGGGCCCGCGAACGGCTGGCCTGCAACCTGGCGCTGAACGGCATCGACTGGGTGAAGGTGATCCCCGAGGCCGTCAGCGACCAGCCCGGAACCGCCCGCCTCTACCTCAACGATCGCAACATCGGCAGCTCATCGCTGCGGCGCGACTGGGAGGAGGACATCACGACCGACAGCATCGACGTGCCGGCGCGAACACTGCTCGACCTCGTCACGCAGGAAGGGCTCACGCATATCGACTGCATCAAGGCCGACGTGGAAGGATTCGAGGACCACGTGTTCCTCCCCTACTTCCGCGACGCGCCGGCAGCGCTGCGGCCCTCGATGCTCATCATCGAGGGCGGCCGCGAGGAGCGCAGTGAGCTGATGCAGTGCCTGCACCGGAACGGCTATGAACTGCGGCTGGCGACCCGCAACAACGTGGTGCTGCAGCGCGCCTAGCGGAGCAGCATCAACTCGCGCAGAAGAAAGCGCGGCGCCACAGCGCGCGCCGGCCTTTGCAAGTCGGCGGGAAAAGTTGAGGCGTACGAAGGTTATGGTGGGCGGTGAGAGGGTCGAACTCCCGACATCTTCGGTGTAAACGAAGCGCTCTACCACTGAGCTAACCGCCCCGCCGCCCCCTCCTAGACCGCGCCCCCCGCCTGCGGCAAGAGGCAATGGCCGCCATCATCCGGGCAAAAGCGAAAGATGCGCCCGGCCGGGCCGGGCGCATCGGGTTCTACCGGTAACGAAGCGGCCGGGACTAGTTGAGCTGGTCCTTGAGGGTCTTCGAGGCCTGGAACTTCGGCACCCGCGAAGCCTTCAGCATCATTTCCACGCCGGTCTGCGGGTTGCGCGCCTTGCGGGCGGCGCGGTTCGCGACCTTGAAGGTGCCGAAGCCGGGAATGCGGACCTCCTCGCCCTTCTTCATGGTCGTTTCGATATGTTTGATCACCGCGTCGACCGCAACGCCCGCCTTGTCTTTTGGCAGCTCGGCGGCTTCGGCAACGGCGTCGATCAAATCCTTTTTGCTCATCGGGGATGTCCTTGTGTTTTGGGGGGAAGGACCAGGTCACGGGAGGAACAAAAATCTGTCGTCCTCGGCCAGTCGTACCTGCTGCAAGCCGCAGTCATGCGGGAAACAACGCCCAAAGAGCACTGCCGTCAAGCAGAAACTGGCCGGAATCGCGCGGTTTTACTGGGTGAATCGGGCCTAGGGTTGCTTGGTGAACAAACAAAATACGGAGCCTTTCGGCTCCGTATTTGTTCACCAATCGGGTCAGCGGCCGGTCAGTGCGCCGTGAGACGCGCCTCCTCCTCCGTGCCATCGGTCCCCGCCACCGCGGCGGTTTCCTCAGGTACGACAATGGACTGAGGCATGCGCTGCAGCGCCACCTTGAGAACGTCGTCCATCCGCGAGGCGGCGACGATGTCGAGGTTGCCCTTCACCTCGTCGCCGATCTCGGCGAGATCCTTGACGTTCTCCTCCGGGATCACGACGGTCTTGATGCCGGCCCGAAGCGCCGCCAGCAGCTTCTCCTTCAAGCCGCCGATCGGCAGCACGCGGCCGCGCAACGTGATCTCGCCGGTCATCGCCACGTCCTTCTTCACCGGGATGCCGGTCATCACCGAGATGATGGCCGTCACCATGGCGACGCCGGCGGATGGCCCGTCCTTCGGGGTGGCGCCCTCCGGCACGTGGACGTGGATGTCCTTCTTCTCGAACAGCGACGGGAGGATGCCGAGCGCATACGAGCGCGAGCGCACGTAGGCGTTGGCGGCCTGGATGGATTCCTTCATGACGTCGCGCAGGTTGCCCGTGACGGACATCTTGCCCTTGCCCGGCATCATGACGCCTTCCACCGTCAGGATCTCGCCGCCGACTTCCGTCCAGGCGAGACCGGTGACCACGCCCACCTGGTCCTCCATCTCGGCCTCGCCGTAGCGGAACTTCGGCACGCCGAGATACTCGTGCAGGTTCTCGGGCGTCACCTTCACGCCCTTGGTCGAGCCGAGCAGGATCTCCTTCACCGCCTTGCGCGCGAGCTTGGCGATCTCGCGCTCCAGGCTGCGCACGCCCGCCTCGCGGGTGTAGCGGCGGATGACCTCCTGCAGCGCGGCATCGTCCACTTCCCACTCACCGGCCTCCAGCCCGTGGTTCTGCCGCTGGTTGGGAATGAGGTGACGCTTGGCGATCTGGATCTTCTCATCCTCCGTGTACCCGGCCAGACGGATGATCTCCATCCGGTCGAGCAGCGCAGGCGGAATGTTCATCGTGTTCGCGGTGGTCACGAACATGACGCTGGAGAGGTCGTAGTCGACCTCCAGGTAGTGGTCGTTGAAGGTGTGGTTCTGCTCGGGGTCGAGCACTTCGAGCAGGGCCGCCGCGGGATCGCCGCGGAAGTCCGAACCCATCTTGTCGATCTCGTCGAGCAGGAACAGCGGGTTGGTCTTCTTGGCCTTCTTCATCGACTGGATCACCTTGCCCGGCATGGAGCCGATGTAGGTGCGCCGGTGGCCACGGATCTCCGCCTCGTCGCGCACGCCGCCAAGCGACATGCGCACGAACTCGCGGCCGGTGGCATTGGCCATCGACATGCCAAGCGAAGTCTTGCCCACGCCCGGAGGGCCGACGAGGCACAGGATGGGCCCCTTCAGCTTGTTGGTGCGCGACTGCACCGCGAGATACTCGATGATGCGCTCCTTGACCTTCTCCAGGCCGTAGTGCTCCTTGTCGAGGATCTCCTGCGCTTCGGCGAGGTCCTTCTTGACCTTGCCCTTCACGCCCCACGGGATCGACAGCAGCCAGTCGAGGTAGTTGCGCACGACCGTCGCCTCGGCCGACATCGGGCTCATCTGCTTGAGCTTCTTGAGCTCGGCCAGAGCCTTGTCGCGCGCTTCCTTGGAGAGCTTGGTGTTCTCGATCTTCTCCTCGAACTCGGCGATGTCGTCGCGCTCGTCGCCGTCGCCCAGCTCCTTCTGAATGGCCTTCATCTGCTCATTCAGGTAGTACTCGCGCTGGGTCTTCTCCATCTGGCGCTTGACGCGCGAGCGGATCTTCTTCTCGACCTGCAGGACCGAGATCTCGCTCTCCATCAAGGCGTACACGCGCTCAAGCCGTCCCGACACCACGGTGGTCTCGAGGATCTCCTGCTTGTCGGCGATCTTGATGGCGAGATGCGAGGCGATGGTGTCGGCCAGCTTCGAGTAGTCCTCGATCTGGCTGATCGTACCCAGCACCTCGGGCGAGATCTTCTTGTTGAGCTTGACGTAGCTCTCGAACTGGGAGACCGCCGAGCGCGCAAGCGCCTCGATCTCCTCCTTGGAGCCCAGCGCCTCGGCCACGCGCTCGACCTCGGCCTCGAAGTAGCTGGCGTTGTCGGTGTAGCGCTGGACCTTGGCGCGCGCAGTGCCCTCCACCAGCACCTTCACGGTGCCGTCGGGCAGCTTCAGAAGCTGCAGGACGGAGGCCAGCGTTCCCATCTGGTAGATGGCGTCGGGCGCGGGGTCATCGTCACCCGCGTTCTTCTGCGCCGCCAGCAGGATGTGCTTGTCGGCCCGCATCACCTCTTCAAGCGCGTTGATGGACTTCTCGCGGCCCACGAACAGCGGCACGATCATGTGCGGAAAGACGACGATGTCACGCAGCGGAAGAACCGGGTACACGTCCCTGCCGCCTTTTTCCTTGGCTTGCTTGATATCGCTCATGGTCTTTCTCTTTCGCCGTTCACGGGGCTTGCCGAGGGAAGCAATGGCCGGATCATTCTCCGTGTTGTTCAGGGTTACGTTGGTCCTCTGGTTTGGCCAAGTGCTAAGCCACGTTAACCTATGCAAGCGTCGCTTCTTCGCAACACCCGCTTTGGTCTGCAGCTAACTTTGGCGTGCCGGGGTCTACCGTAGGCGCTGCTGCTGTCTGGCCGGCCTTGGCCGCCGCCTTCGGATCGATCTGCTTCCCATACACCAAAAGATGGTCACCCGATCCGCCGGGATCAAGTGGCGTCCGGGCCCCCGCTTGTCCACAGAACTTTGGCATGACAGCCGGCGGCTGAGGCGCGGCCGCCGGCTCATGGTTCAGGCCGTGGAGCCCTTCTCGCCGACGCGGTCGGAATAGATGCGCAGCGGCCGCGCACCGCCCTCGACCACCTCGGGACCGATGACCACTTCCTCCACGCCCTTCAGCGTGGGCAGCTCGAACATGGTGTCGAGCAGGATGGCCTCCATGATGGAGCGCAGGCCCCGGGCGCCGGTCTTGCGCTCGATGGCCTTGCGGGCAATGGCCTTCAGCGCGTCCTGTGTCAGCGTGAGGCGCACGTCCTCCATCTCGAACAGCCGCTGGTACTGCTTGACCAGGGCGTTCTTCGGCACGGTCAGGATCTGGATCAGCGCCGACTCGTCGAGGTCGTCGAGGGTGGCGATCACCGGCAGGCGGCCGATGAACTCCGGGATCAGCCCGAACTTGAGCAGATCCTCCGGCTCCACGCCTTTGAGGATGTCGCCCGTGCGCCGCTCGTCGGGTCCCGTGATCTTGGCGCTGAAGCCGATCGAGGAGCCGCGGTCGCGCCGCGAGATGATCTTCTCGAGGCCGGCAAAGGCGCCGCCGCAGATGAACAGGATGTTGGAGGTGTCGACCTGCAGGAATTCCTGCTGGGGATGCTTGCGGCCACCCTGCGGGGGCACCGAGGCGATGGTGCCTTCCATGATCTTGAGCAGCGCCTGCTGAACGCCCTCGCCGGACACGTCGCGGGTGATCGACGGGTTGTCGGATTTGCGCGAGATCTTGTCGATCTCGTCGATGTACACGATCCCCCGCTGCGCGCGCTCGACGTTGTAGTCGGCGTTCTGCAGCAGCTTCAGGATGATGTTCTCCACGTCCTCGCCGACGTAGCCGGCTTCGGTGAGGGTGGTTGCATCGGCCATCGTGAAAGGCACGTCGAGGATGCGCGCCAGGGTCTGCGCCATCAGGGTCTTGCCGCAGCCCGTCGGGCCGACCAGCAGGATGTTGGACTTGGCGAGCTCGACGTCGTTGTTCTTGGTGGCGTGGTTGAGCCGCTTGTAATGGTTGTGGACGGCAACCGACAGCACGCGCTTGGCGTGGTCCTGGCCGATCACGTAGCTGTCGAGAACCGAGCAGATCTCGGAGGGGGTCGGGACGCCGTCGCGGGACTTGACGAGGGTGTTCTTGTTCTCCTCGCGGATGATATCCATGCAAAGCTCGACGCATTCATCACAGATGAACACGGTCGGCCCCGCGATCAGCTTGCGGACCTCATGCTGGCTCTTCCCGCAAAACGAGCAGTAGAGCGTATTTTTTTCTTGAGCCATGGGTTCTCTCGAAGCGTCCCGGAATTCCAATCAACGGCTTAGTGCGGGCCAGCCTCTCCTTCAGACCTGCAACCGGGCCGCGGGTATTTCGTGGGAGTCCCTACCTCCAATCTGAGCATGCTAGCCGCGCCCAGATCAAGATTGGATTAACAACTCTCCTGTGCCATCCCCGGCGATAGTCGAGACCGCCCGTTTTTGGGGCGTTTAGCTAACAATTGTAGCCCCAACCGGGGACATGCGGGCCGCCGCACGCAAGGGACATACCACCGCGGTTCCAGCCGCGGATCTGCCGCCGCGGCAAAATATGGCCGACTCAGGACGCCTTTCCTACGGCAACCTGGCCCTCCACCTCGTCGCGGCTCTGAATCACCTTATCGATGAGGCCGAACTCCTTGGCCTGCTCGGCGGTCATGAAGTAGTCGCGGTCGAGGGTCTTTTCGATAACCTCGTAGCTCTTGTTGGTGTGCTTAACGTACACCTCGTTCAGGCGGCGCTTCATCTTGATGATGTCTTCCGCGTGGCGCTCGATGTCACTTGCCTGTCCGGAAAATCCGCCGGAGGGCTGATGCACCATGATGCGCGCGTTGGGCAGCGCGTAGCGCATCCCCGCCGTGCCTGCAGCGAGCAGCAGCGAACCCATCGACGCCGCCTGCCCGATGCACAGTGTCGCGATCGGCGGCTTGACGAACTGCATCGTATCATAGATGGCCATCCCCGATGTCACCACGCCGCCGGGCGAGTTGATATACATGGAGATTTCCTTCTTCGGGTTCTCCGATTCGCAATACAGCAGCTGCATGCAGATCGAGGATGCCATGTGATCCTCGACCGGTCCGGTGACGAATATGATGCGTTCCTTCAGCAGCCGCGATGGCAGATCGTAGCCGCGCTCGCCACGGTTGGTCTGCTCCACCACCATCGGCCAGAAGGTGTTCGTGTAGGTCGAGATCGGGTCGGTCATGGTCATCACGCCGTTCTTCGGTTGAGCTTTCGACTGTCACACGTCGATGCTGAAGCGCCCGAGGTCAAGGCCTCGGGCAAGATTATTTCTTGGAATCCCCATGGTCGTGGTCATGGCCGTGATGGTGGTGGTCATGGTCATGCCCGTGGTCATGGTCATGGTGGTGGTGGTGGTCATGGTCATGATGGTGGTGATCGTGGTCATGGCCATGGTCGTGGTGGTGGTGATGATGCCCGGCGCCCGGCACGGCGAATTCGGCCTCATCGCCTTCCATCGGCTTCATCAATTCCTCCACCGACACCGCCTTGTCCGCCGGCTTGGCCTCCTCCAGGATCCGGTCGATCACCTTGTCCTCGTAGATCGGGGCCCGCAGCTCGCCAAGCGCCGCCGGGTTCTTCTCGTAATACTCGTAGACGAACCGCTCCTGGCCCGGATAGCGGCGCGCCTGCTCGATCAGCGCCCGGCGCAGCTCCTCCTGGCCGACCTCGATCTTGTTCTTGTCGCCGATCTCGCTCATCAGCAGTCCGAGCCGCACGCGGCGCTCGGCGATCCGCCGATAATCGGCCTTCACCTCGTCCTCGCTCTTGCCTTCGTCTTCGAATTTCTTGCCCGCCGCCTCCAGGTTGCGCGTCAACTGCCCCCAGATGGCGTTGAACTCGTTCTCCACCAGCGTCTCCGGCAGGGCAAAGCTGTGCGCCTTGTCGAGCTGGTCGAGGATCTGGCGCTTGAGCTTCATGCGCGCCACCGCCGCGTATTCGCTGGCGATCTTGGCGTTGACCAGCTCGCGCAGCTTGGCGAGCGATTCCGCGCCCAGCGTCTTGGCGAACTCGTCGTTGATCTCGGGACGGACGGGCTTGGCCACCTCCTTCACCTGCACGGTGAAGGCGGCGTCCTTGCCGGCCAGCGACGTTTCTGGATATTCCTCCGGAAACTTCGCGTTGACGAGGCGCTCCTCGCCCGCCTTGGCGCCCTGCAGGCCCTCGGCGAAGCCCGGGATGAACTGCGACTGGCCGAGAACGAGTTGCACGTCCTCGCCCTTGCCGCCTTCGAACTCCACGCCATCCAGGCGACCGACGAAATCGATGGTCAGGCGGTCGCCGTCTCCGGCCGCGCGCTCCGCCTCCGCCTCATAGCGCACCGAGCGCTCGGCGAGATCGGCCACCGCCTTGTCGACGGCCTCATCGGTGACCTGCGCCACCTCGCGCTCCAGCTTGAGCGTGCTGAGATCGGCAAGCTGAACCTCGGGCAGCGTCTCATAGCTCATGGTGAAGGCGAGATCGCCGCTGCCCGACAGCACGCGCTCGATCTCGTCCTTGTCCTCGGACAGGTTGATGTTGGGCTGGTGGGCGGGGCGCTCGTTGCGGTCCGAAAGCGCCTTGCGGCTGGTTTCCTCCACCGCCTGCTGCACCACCTCGGCCATCACCGAGCGCCCGTAGAGCTTCTTGATGTGGGCGATCGGCACCTTGCCCTTGCGGAAGCCCTTGAGGTGCACCTGGTCCTTGACCTGGTCGATGCGCGTAGCGAAGCGCTCGCCGAGCTCGCTCTGGCCTACTATCACCTTCAGCTCGCGCTTCAGGCCGTTGGCGTTGGTCTCGGTGATCTGCATCGCTCTCGTCTCACTTGCGCAAACTGAAAAAGCCGCACACGCGCTGCGCGGCGCCCAACGCGGCCCATTATGTGGTGCGGGCGGAGGGACTTGAACCCCCACGGCTTGCGCCGCTGGAACCTAAATCCAGTGCGTCTACCAGTTCCGCCACGCCCGCCGGCCCGTCGCATCGACCGGAACAGGGGCGCTTTCACGCCCAGCCTTGTGGGGTGGGGCACATATATCGGGCGCGCTCGCCGAAAATCAATCCAGAAAAGCCGCCGGCGCCGCGGAGCATCGCAAAGCGCTTAAGGCGGCCCGTGCCGCCGCCGAGCGCCGCACACCGGCTTGCACCCCACCGACCCCGTCTTTAGGGTACGGACAAATCAAGACCATGGCACCTGGAGGCGCATTTCCCGTGCAGTTCGCGAATGGCGTCGCTGCCGCCGTCGGCCATACGCCGCTCATCAAGCTGAAGCGTGCCTCGGAGGAGACCGGGTGCACCATTCTCGGCAAGGCCGAGTTCATGAACCCTGGCCAATCCGTCAAGGACCGGGCGGCCCTGTTCATCATCAAGGACGCGGTCGAGCGCGGCATGCTGCGGCCGGGCGGCGTGATCGTCGAGGGTACGGCGGGCAACACCGGCATCGGCCTGACCGTGGTGGGGAATGCCCTGGGTTTCCGCACCGTGATCGTGATCCCGCAGACCCAAAGCCAGGAAAAGAAAGACACCCTGCGCCTGCTGGGGGCCCGGCTCGTCGAGGTTCCGGCCAAGCCCTACAAGGACCCGGACAACTACGTACATTATTCCGAGCGTCTGGCCCGTAAGCTCGCCGAGACTGCGCCGCACGGCGCCATCTGGGCCAACCAGTGGGACAACACCGCCAATCGGCGCGCGCACATCGAAACCACCACCGAGGAGATCTGGGCCGGGACCGGCGGCAAGGTCGACGGCTTCGTGTCGGCGGTGGGCTCCGGCGGCACCCTGGGCGGCGTTTCGCTGGGGCTGAAGGCCAAGCGCAAGGACATCCAGATCGCGCTCGCGGACGTGCCGGGCGCCTCCCTCTACAGCTACTTCACCAGCGGCGTGCTGAAGGCCGAGGGCAGCTCCATCACGGAAGGCATCGGCACAGGCCGCATCACCAAGAACATGGAGGGCGTGCAGATCGACCGCGCCTATCTGATTCCGGATTCGGAATCGGTGCCGATCTGTTTCCGGCTGCTGGAGGAGGAGGGGCTGTGCCTGGGCGGCTCCAGCGGGGTCAACGTGGCCGGCGCGATCCGCCTCGCCAAGGAGCTCGGCCCCGGCAAAACCATTGTCACCATGCTGTGCGACTACGGCACGCGCTATCAGTCGAAGCTCTTCAATCCGGAGTTCCTGCGATCCAAGCAGCTCCCCGTGCCCGACTGGCTCGCGCGCGAGCCCGCACCCATCCCGCAGGCCTTCGTCTCCGAGAAGACCTAGGATGACAGAGCAGCTCTACCGGGCGGATGCGTATCTGCGCGAGTGCACCGCGCACGTGCTGAGCGTCAACGACCGGGGCGGGGTCGTGCTCGACCGCACCGTGTTCTACGCGAGCGCCGGCGGCCAGCCGGGCGACAGCGGACGGCTCGAAGCGGCCGCCGGCACCGCCTGTCCGATCGCCACCACCGTCTACGATGCGGACAAGACGACCATCGTGCACGTCGTGCCGGAGAGCGCCACCCGACCCGCGGCCGGCGATGAGGTCCGCGCCATTCTCGATTGGGACACGCGCTACCGGCTGATGCGCATGCACACCTGCCTGCACCTGCTGTGCGCGCTCGTGAAATATCCGGTCACCGGCGGACAGGTCGGCGCCGGCGAAGGTCGGCTCGATTTCGACATCGAGGACGCGTCCGCCGTCGACAGGGACGCACTGACGGATGCGCTTAACGCGCTGATCGCCGCCAATCACCCGGTCGGCGAGCGCTGGATCACGGACGAGGAGCTGGAGGCCAACCCCGGCCTCGTGCGCACGATGGCCGTCAAGCCGCCGATGGGCACCGGCCGCGTGCGGCTGGTGGCGATCGGCGAGGGCGGCGCGGTCGACCTGCAGCCCTGCGGCGGCACGCATGTGAGGTCCACCGGCGAGATCGGGCGCGTAGCCGTTACGAAAATCGAGAAAAAGGGCAAACAGAACCGGCGCATCCGCGTCGCGTTCGTCTGAGGAGGAACCGCATGCACGGCAACGCTGCCAAGTGGCTGGTGGAGACCGACTGGCTGGCGGAGCATCTCAACGCGCCCGATCTGGTCGTGCTCGACGGCTCGATGCACTTGCCGACCACCGGACGCAACGCGCGCGCCGAATACCTGGCCGAGCATATCCCCGGTGCGCTGTTCTTCGACATCGACGACATCGCCGACGAGAAGAGCGCGCTTCCGCACATGCTGCCCTCCACCGTCAAGTTTGCCAGCCGCATGAAGAAGATGGGGATCGGCGACGGCATGCGGATCGTGGTCTACGACAGCGCGGGCCTCTATTCGGCGGCGCGCGTGTGGTGGACCTTCCGCATCATGGGCCACGATGACGTGGCCGTTCTCAATGGCGGCCTGAAGAAATGGAAGGCGGAGAACCGCCCGCTCGAGGATGGCGAGCCGCCGCGCCGCAGCGAGCGCCACTTCACGCCCCGCTTTCACGCCGAACTGGTGCGCGACGCCGCCGAGGTGAAGGCGCTGATCGGCAGTCCCGCGGCGCAGATCGTGGATGCGCGTGCCGCCGACCGCTTCGAGGGCCGCGTGGCTGAGCCTCGCAAGGGCCTGCGCTCCGGCCACATCCCCGGCTCCCGCAACGTCCACTACGCGAGCCTGCTCAACGGCGACGGCACGCTCAAGTCGCCCGCCGAGCTGCGGGCGGTGTTCGCCAAGGCCGGCGTCGATCCTGCAAGGCCGGTGGTGGCCTCCTGCGGCTCCGGCGTGACGGCCGGCGTGGTGGCGTTCGCGCTGGCGATGCTCGGGCACCCGGACGCCGCGGTCTATGACGGGTCGTGGACGGAATGGGGTGGCAGCACGGAGCTGCCCGTGGCGACCGGCCCCGCCTGAGGGTCCCCGATCAGGGCGGATCGAAGCCGAGCCCGGCAAACGCAGCCTTGGCCTCCGGACTGCCCAGAAACGCCAGCAGCGCATCTGCGCCGGGGCCTGCGCCCGCGACTTTCGCGGCCATGTAGACCGTCTTGAGCGCGTAGGGCGGCGGCAGGCTGCCAAGCAGCGTCACGCCCGGATGCGTCTTGATCTCGCTCGACTGGCTGGCGCCGATCTCGAAGCGCCCCGCGGCAACGCCCTTGATCACGTCGCCGCCGAAGCTGAGCACCGTCAGCCGGGGCTTGACCTCCTCGGCGATACCGAGCTGCTCCAGCACGCGGGCGAAGTGGACACCGGCGGTTGCCCCGCGCGCCGGGTCCGCATGGGCGATCGACCGCGCGGCCAGCAGCACGCGCTTCAGGGCGTCCGGCGTGGTGATGGCCTCCGGCAGCGGCGTGCCGCGCCGCACCGCCAGCGCCACAGAAATGCTGCCCACGATGACGGGCGGGTCGTTGGCAAGCTTGCCGGCCTTGTGCAAGGCGGCCATGCCGGCCTCGCTCAGAAAGACGACGTCGGCCCTGTCGCCCGCCAGCACACGGTCGCGCAGCGCGCCGACGGTGTCATAGCTCCCGTCAATGGTATGCCCGGTGGTGGCCTTGAAAGCGGACTCGATCTGGCGCAGGCCGCCCTGCACCGCGCCGGCTGCCAGAACATGCACGGTGTCGGCGCGCGCGCCCGCCGGCAGCAGGGCAAAGACGCAAAGCGTACCCAGCACGATGGCAAGACACGCGCGCCCGCGGACCGATCGCACGCGAACGCGCGGGATCAGGGGCCGCGCCGCCTCAGTTGCCGAACAGGCCGCTGAACGGGCTCTCATTGGCCGGCGGGCGCCGAGCAGTGCGGCTGCGCTTTGGTTGCTGCACTTCCGCCTCGGCCACCGGCTCGGGCGAGAGCGACCTCCCCGACATTGCCGCCGCCATGCGCCGGTCGTGTCCGTAGATGTCGGCGAAATACTTGACCTGCCCATCATCGTCAGCCACCGCCGTGAAATAGGTCACGTGCACCGGGATCTGCTTGTTGAGAGTCACCTCGTTGTTATACCCGCTGGCCAGAAGCTGGCGCACGTGCGCCGGGGTCCAGCCCTTGTCGTGGTCGAGGATGATCTCGGCAAGCCGGCCGGGGTTCTGCACCCGCATGCAGCCGTGGCTGTAGGCGCGCACGGTCTTCTCGAACAGATCGCGCTGCGGCGTGTCGTGCATGTAGATGTCGTGCTTGTTCGGGAAACGGAACTTGACCACGCCCAGCACGTTGCCGGCGCCACCCGGCTGAATGAAGGTGAAGCGCTTGATGTCGACGGACTGCCAGTTGACCGTCGAGGGATCGACGGGCTGGCCGTTGTAGCTCACCCGCAGATTATGCCGCTGCAGGATGCGGGTGTCGGACACCGCGCCGCCGCCGCCGAAGAAGCTGAAGATATCGTCCTGCGCCGGGCGCAGATAAGGCAGCAGCTCCTTCACCTTGATGGAGTCCGGTACGCCCCACTCGGGATGGAACACCACAAAGCGCATGTTGGCGGAGAAGATGACGGTCTGCGCGTCGACCTTGCCGACCACGATCTTCGCCGAATGGATCACGCGGCCGTCCTGGACTACGCGCGCCGTGAACTCCGGGATGTTGTCCCAGACGTAGAACGGGCCCAAATCCTCCGGCAGCCAGCGCCAGCGCTCCATGTTCATGACCAGGCGCTCGACCTCTGAGCCGACGGGGTGCGATTTCACCCCGCCGTTGAGCGCCGCCCGCGTCTGGCTGCCGACAATGCCGCTCGGCTGTACGCCGTGCTGCTTCTGGAACGCCTTGACCGCGTCGAGGAGCTGCGCGTCGTAGAGGTCCGCTTCACCGCGCGGGGCCGGCACCTTGAGCCGCTGGCGCAGGAGTACCACCTGCGGGTGACGGACGCCCGGCTTGAGCGATGGCCCCTCGGCGAAGTGTATTTGCGGCTCCTGTGCCGGCTCAGGCCGCGCACCGCCCGCGCGCGCCTTCAGCAGCGCCTGGCGCAGCTTCTCGAACTGGGGATGCTTCGGATTGAGGCTGAGCAGATAGTCGCCCGCCGCCTCGGTCGCCGCGAGCGCCGCGATGACGGTCTTTGGCTCGAGCAGCGGCGGCTTCTGATCGAAGTTGCGGCTGATGTAGGAGGGCTCGAAGCGGCCGCCGCGCGCATACCGCGCATATTTCAGCGCCGCGAGGCCGAGTGTGATCTCCGCGTTCGCCAGCGCCGCCGGCGATCCATCGGCGGGCGGCTGCGGCAGCACGAAGGCCGAAGCCGGCAGTCCCCAATCGTCCGCCTTGCGGATGCCTGCCATGGCGCTCTGCGCCCGGGGCGTGAACCCGTTGGCGCTCACCCACAGCAGCGGACCCTTGTGGTCGGCGTAAAAGGCTGCCAGCGCGTCCTTGTCTGCTCGATCGGCGCCACGCAGCGGGCCAGCGAGCTGCTCGCGCACCTGGATCAGCGCAGGGTCGACCACTGGCGCCGCAGGAGCGGCAGGCGTTTCGGCGGCAGCGGTTGTTTGTCCAGCCGGGCCCATGGCGGCGGCGGCAGCGGGAGTGGCGGCGGCCGCAACCGGCGGCGGCACCTGGATATTCGCCAACGGATCCGGAGCGTTCTGCGCGCTCGCGGAGCTCGCGGCGGCTATGGCGGCGAAAGCGGCGGCACAGGCCAAACCACGGCGGGCAAAGGTTTTTCTTGTTGGCATCGGGGAATCTCTCCAGGTCTGGCCGCAAATTAGCCAGCGTCGCCGCGGCTGACCAGCCTGCATAAATAGCGTTCAGCCGATCATGCGGCCGGTCTGGCAATGAGGCCACACACCGCGACAAAAGCCGGGTCGGAACGCCCCTTGGCCATTACGAGCCCGCATTGTGGCGACTTTGCCGTCATACCGACCGCAGCGCGGAGGTTCGAAGGCATTGCCCTTCAGATGGGCCACACCCACGGCACCAGCACGATGGCGATGACATAAATCAGCACGGTGAGCGGCAGGCCGACTTTGAAGAAATCCGAGAACTGGTACTTGCCGGGGCCGTAAACGAGCAGGCAGGAGGGCTCGAGCGGCGTCAGGTAGGAGCAGCTTGCGGCCACCGCCACCATCATCGCGAACGGGCGCGGGCTTCCGCCCAGGGCGATGCCGGTCTCCATGGCGATGGGCAGCACGACCAGGGCGGCCGCCTGGTTGGACATGGGCTGCGTCAGCAGCACCGTGAGCACGAAAAAACACGTGAGCAGCCGGTAAGGGCCCTGCGAGCCCACCAGGCCGATCAGCTGGGCGGCGAGGAATTTGCCCGCGCCGCTGGCCTCCATGGCCGCGCCGAGCGACAGCAGCGCGCCGATCAGGATCAGCGCCTTCCACTCCACCTGCGCGTAGGCCTGCTCGGGCGAGAGGCAGCGCGTCAGCAGCATCAGGAACGCCCCGCCGATCATGGCGACGGGCAGCGATACGAGATTGAAGGTCACCGCCGCGATGGCCAGCAGGAAGATGCCCGCCGCGATCGGCGCACGCGACGGATTGAGCTGCGCCGCCTCCACGCCGCCGAAAATGTTGAACAGGTTGCCACGCTCCAGGGCCTTCACGTCCTCCGGCTTGCCCTGCAGCAGCAGCACATCGCCGAGGCGCAGCCGGGCGGAACTGATCGTCTTGGGGACCCGCCCGGCGCGGTGCAGCGCCAGCACGCTCAGGCCGTAGCGCTCCTTGAATGCCAGGCTGCGCAGGCTCTGCCCGATCAGCGGCGAGCGCGGCAGCACGACGCCCTCGACGATCGTATCCTCCCCCTTTTCCTCCGTCTCGTCGTTGTCCTCCTCCTTCTCGTCGAGGAGTTGCACATCGGCTTTGAAGGACAGGCCCTTGCGCCCCTTGATCTTCAGCAGGTCGGCGCGCAGCCCTTCGATGATGAGCTCGTCGTCTTTCTGCAGCGTCAGCTCGGACAGCTTCTTCTCGCCGCGCAGCGTCTCCTCGCCGCGCAGCACCTTCACCACCTCGAGCCCCGCGTCCTTGGTCAGCGCCGCCTCTTTCAGCGTCTTTTCGAGCAGCGGGCCGTCCTCGATGATGACGTCCGCCTGATAGTTGCGCTCACCGATCTTCTCTTCGGCCTTCTGATTGGTGCGCACCGGGATCAGCCTCGTGCCGAGCACCATCATGTAGACCAGACCAGCGATGGCGATCGGCACTCCGACCGGCGCCAGCTCGAACATGCCCATCGGGCCCTGCTCGTAACGGGTGAGAAAGTCGCTGACGATCAGGTTGGTCGAGCTGCTGATCAGCGTCACCGAGCTTGCCAGGATCGAAGCGAACGCCAGGGGCAGCAGGAACTTCGAAGGGCTCTTGCCGATCTTGGAGGCGTAGCCGACCACCAGCGGCACGAACAGCGCGGTCGCGGCCGTGTTGCTCATGAAGGCCGATATCGACGCCACGGCCACCATGATGATCGGCAGGAAGGTCGCCGCGTTGCGGCCGGCCACCTCGAAGATATAGCGGCCAACGACATCGACGATTCCAGTTTGAATGAGTCCCGCGGTCATGATCAGCAGGCCGAGGATCATCATCACGGTGTCGCTGGCAAAGCCGGCGAAGGCCTTGTCCGGCGGCAGCAACCGAGTCGCCACCACCGCCAGCAGCACCCCCAGCGCCACCACGTCGGCCGGAATCCGATCCCACGCAAACAGCGCAATCGCCGCCGCGAGGATCAGCAGACAGGTCAAGATCTCGGGGGTCATGGGCAGGTGCCGCTTGCAAGACGAGCCGTGACCGGTTGCACACAATGGGGCGCGCCGCAACACCAAGGCTGCGCGCCTGTCGTCAGGTGGCGATCGGCGGTTCCGGATGCGGCACGGCAAAGCCGATGGAGATGCGGTTCCAGCCGTTGATGGCGACCACGGCCATCGTCAGGTCCACCATCTCCTTGTCGGAGAAATGCCCGCGCACGGCATCGAAGACGTCATCGGGCACGCCGCCTTCCGATACCAGCGTCAGCGCCTCGGTCCACTCCAGCGCAGCCCGCTCGCGCTCCGTATAGAAGGAGGATTCGCGCCATGCATCGAGCAGATAGATGCGCTCCTCGCGCTCGCCGAGCTTGCGGGCATCGCGGGTATGCATGTGGAGGCAATACGCGCAGCCGTTGATCTGCGAGGCCCTGATCTTGACGAGTTCCATCAGCAGTGGTTCCAGCCCGCACGTGTTCACGTACGCCTGGAGCTGAAGCATGGCCTGCGTCGCCTGCGGGGCAACTTTGCGATAGTCGATGCGCTGGCGCATGGCGGCCTCCTGAAGGTTGCGTGACACATAGGGTATTTAGAGGCTTCCGGGCCCGCTTCCACCGGCAGCGCCGCCCTTGAGGTCCGGCCGAATGCCTCACAACGGCTCTGGCGCGGCCGCCTACACCAGCCGGCTCTGCTCCACCGCCGCTGCGATGAACGAGGCGAATAGCGGGTGCGGCTCGAAGGGGTGCGATTTCAGCTCCGGATGGAACTGCACGCCGATGAACCAGGGATGGTCGGGCAGCTCGATGATCTCGGGCAGCAGGCCGTCCGGCGACACGCCCGAGAAGCGCACCCCGGCATTCTCCAGGCGCTCGCGGTAGCGCATGTTCACTTCATAGCGATGCCGGTGCCGCTCGGAGATGGTGTTGGCGCCATAGATGCGCGACACGTGGCTGCCCTTCGCCAACTGGGCCGGATAGGCGCCGAGGCGCATGGTGCCGCCGAGGTCGCCGCCCTTGCGCCGCTGCTCCAGCTCGTTGCCGCGCATCCACTCGGTCATCAGGCCGACCACCGGCTCCTCGCTCGGCCCGAACTCGGTGGAGCCGGCCTTGGCGATACCCACGAGGTCGCGCGCCGCCTCGATCACCGCCATCTGCATCCCGAAGCAGATGCCGAAATAGGGCACGTGCCGCGTGCGGGCGAAACGCGCCGCCAGGATCTTGCCCTCCGACCCGCGCTCGCCGAACCCGCCGGGCACCAGGATGCCGTGCACATCCTCCAGGTAGGGCGCGGGGTCCTCGCGCTCGAACACCTCGCTTTCGATCCACTCCAGCTTGACGCGCACGCGATTGGCGATGCCGCCGTGGAAGAGCGCTTCGTTGAGCGATTTGTAGGCGTCCTTCAGCCCCGTGTACTTGCCGACGATGGCGATCTTCACCTCGCCCTCGGGATTGGCGATGGCGTCGGAGATCGTCTGCCACTTTTCCAGCCGTGGCAGGGGCGCATCCTTGATGCCGAACGCGTCAAGCACCTGCGCATCGAGACCCTCGCGGTGATAGGCGAGCGGCACGTCATAAATCGATGCCACGTCGAGCGCCTGGATCACCGCGGCCTCGCGCACGTTGCAGAACAGCGCAATCTTGCGGCGCTCGGAGGTTGGAACGGGGCGATCGCAGCGGCAAAGCAGAATGTCGGGCTGGATGCCGATCGAGCGCAGCTCCTTTACCGAGTGCTGCGTGGGTTTGGTCTTGAGTTCGCCGGCACTGGGAATGAACGGCAGCAGCGTCAGGTGGATGAACACCGAGCCGCCGCGCGGCAACTCGTTGCCAAGCTGACGGATCGCCTCGAAGAACGGCAGACCCTCGATGTCGCCGACGGTGCCGCCGATTTCCACCAGCACGAAATCGACGTCGTCGTTGCCGGACACCACGAAGCTCTTGATGGCATCGGTGACGTGCGGGATCACCTGCACGGTGCCGCCGAGATAATCGCCGCGCCGCTCGCGCGCGATGATCTCCTGGTAGATGCGCCCGGTTGTGACGTTGTCGGACTTCCGGGCCGGCACGCCGGTGAAGCGTTCGTAGTGGCCGAGGTCCAGGTCCGTCTCGGCGCCGTCGTCCGTCACGAACACCTCACCGTGCTGGTAAGGGCTCATCGTGCCGGGATCGACGTTGAGATAGGGGTCGAGCTTCCGCAGGCGAACCGAATAGCCGCGTGCCTGAAGAAGTGCCCCAAGGGCCGCTGATGCCAGCCCTTTGCCGAGCGAAGAGACCACGCCGCCGGTGATGAAGATGTACCGCGCCATGGGCCTGCAGGATACATCGGCGGGGCTCGATTCGAAGAGTGTTTTTTGTGTTCCATCCACGCCCTTTCCTGCGCCTTTATGAGACAGCGTTGTAGCTGCCCCGTCCAAGGCCCCGCTGCGCGGCGTCCCGTTCCGGCTATGCTTGGCCGTCCCCGGGTGGTTATGGAGGCGCGGAATGATCCTGGAGCTGGTGCTGTTCGACAATCCGCCCGGCCTCGCCCGCCAGGCCGAGCTTGAGGGTGCGCGCGCCGTGTTGGCGCATTGGCGCGCCAACCCCGACCTGCTGCGCAAGCATTTCATGCGCACCGAGGACGGGCGCAGCGGCGGCGCCGTGTACATATGGAAATCGCGCGAGGCGGCGGAGATGGCGCACGGGCCCGAGTGGCGCGCGGCCGTCAGGGCGCGCACCGGCTCCGAGCCACGGTGCAGCTATTTCGATCTGTTGATGATCCTCGACAACGAGGCCGGCCGCGTCGAGGAGTTCGCCTAGCGAGGGGCAGCGCTATTTCGATTGCGGTACGCGCGGCCCGCTCGGCAGGCGGTCGAGAATGCTGCCGCCCGGCGCCGCCGGCGCCTCGGTCTTGCCCGCGGGCGCCTTTTCGGGGGCTTTTCCTGCTGCCGGCTGCTCCACGATCGAGGCGGGCTGGTTGGGATGCGTTGCGAGCAGCGAAAGAATGATGCTGGTGGCGAAGAATGCCGCTGCCAGGCCCGCCGTCACCCTCGTCAGGAAGTTGGCGCCGCTGCGTCCGGCCATGAAACCGCCGCCGCCGCCGATGCCGAGCGCGCCGCCTTCCGAGCGCTGCATCAGCACCACGCCGACCAGCGCGGCCGCGACCATGAGATGAATGATGAGCAGAACTGTCGACATCAGGCGCCGTCTCTTTCCAGCAATGACGGTTGCGCTTCTACACCAACCGCCCCCGCGCATCCACTGCGTCGGCTGCGCGCGCTAGTTTTTTGCGGGTCCCTCGAGCTGACGCGCGAACGGGTCCGTGCCCGGCGGTGGCGGCGGAGGGCGATAGGCATCATCCACCTTCGGCTTGGGGGCCGCGGCCTTGGCGGTTGCCGGGGCCTCCTTGGCGGGCTTGGCGGCCTTGGCGGGAGCCGCCGCCTTCGGAACCGCGGCACTGTGCGCCTTCTTGGCGGGGGCCGCCGGTGCTTTGGCCTTCGTCTCCTCCTTGCCGCCGGGCGCTGCCGCATCGGGCTTGGCCTCCGTCTTGCCCGCGGGCTTGTCGTCGGCCTTTGCGGCCGGCTCCGGCTCGTCGGGCGGCAGGTTCACAAGCGCCTTCGACCCGCAGCGAAACAGGACCTGCTCATCAACCTCGATCAGATGGCGCACCTCCTCGAGCTTGGCGGCCGACAGGTTGGCCTTACCCCAGGCGGCGCCCCGCTGCAGGTTGTCGCGCACGCCGGCCTGCTCGAGCTGCGATTGTTCGGCCTTGAGGCTGGAGCAGCGCTCTGCATCGAGCGGCTCGGCGGCGGCCGGCGCGAGCGGCAGCGCTACAGCAGCGGCAAAGATCCACGAGATAAATCGCATGACATCGGTTCGCTTGCGACGTGCCCGAGCGGGGCGTTGGCTGAGTTGCGTTGCGTCAGCACTGCGTCTTTTTTCGGGCGCGGCCGTCATCCGCAAGCGACAACGATGGGCAGAAAGTCGGCCGCCTTGAGGCTCGCGCCGCCGACCAGCGCGCCGTTGACGTGCGGCACGGCCATCAGCTCCGGCGCGTTGCCGGCCTTGACCGATCCGCCGTAGAGAATGCGCACGCCCTGGCCTGCGTCCCCATACCGCTCCGCGAGAGCTTTGCGAAGGAAGGCGTGCACCTGCGCCACGTCGGCAACCGTTGGCGTCAGCCCGGTGCCGATCGCCCACACGGGCTCGTAGGCCACCACGATGCCCACTGCGTCGGCCGGCTCCGGCAGCGAGCCGCGAAGCTGCCGCCCGACAACCTCCAGCGTCAGCCCGGCCGCCCGCTCGCCCGCGGTTTCCCCCACGCACACGATTGCGGTCAGCCCCGCCTTGCGGGCCGCGGTCGCCTTGGCGCGGACATCACCGTCGCGCTCGCCATGATCGGTGCGGCGCTCCGAGTGCCCCACGATCACCGCGCTGGCACCGGCATCGGCCAGCATCGGCGCCGAGATATCGCCGGTATGGGCACCGGCGGCTCCGGCGTGGCAATCCTGGGCGCCCACCGCGAGACGCGAGCCCTGCGCTTCTCGCGCGAGCGCCGCGATCAGGGTTGCGGGCGGGCAGATCATAACGTCGGCGCCGGGCGCAAAGCCCGGATCGCGCAGCGCGTCGCGCACCGCGCGTGCCTCGCCGAGCGACGCGGCGACACCGTTCATCTTCCAGTTGCCGGCGACCAGAGGGCGGATACGGGATGGGGAAACCATGTTGCCTTCTTCCCAGGGATTCGAGTGGACGACCTGTCCGCCGAGCCGCCGCTGACGCCGCGGCCGGCTGACTTGCGGCCATCCGGTCAGGTTCATAATATGCCTCGCACTTGCCTGAAAGATCGAACAGGACCTGAAGCGGTCCGGCGCGATGGCCGGGAACCGGCCCCTCCTGCAACAACCGGAACTTCCACATGCTCGACGCAATGAGACGGGGCGCGCTGAACTGGGTGGCAAAGGCGCTGCTCGGGCTGCTGGTGATTGCGTTTGCGCTGTGGGGCGTGCCGGAATTCCTGAGGTCCTTCAACCGCGGCTATGTCGCCAAGGTGGGCAACACCGAGATCACCGCCGAGGAGTACCGCGAAGCCTACCAGGACGAGATGAACGCCATCGCCCGCCGGTTTGGGCGGCGGTTGACGCCGGACCAGGCCAGGCTGCTCAACATCGAGAACCGCACGCTGTCGCGCCTCATCGGCATGGCCGTCATCGACACCCATGCCCACGACCTGAACCTGGCCCTGTCCGACAAGGAGGTGGCCAAGATCATCCGCGAGGATCCCGCCTTCAGCGGCGTCGACGGCAAGTTCTCGCCCGAGCGCTATCGCCAAGCCCTGTACCAGATCAACTACAGCGAAGGCCGCTATATCGCGATACGCCACAAGGAGGAGCTGCGCGAGCAGCTCACGCAGACGATCGCGGCCTCGGTCACGCCGCCTCCGACGATGGTCGAGACGATGCACCGCTATCGCGACGAGACCCGCGTGATCCAGTTCATCGCGCCCGACTTCGAGCGCCTGGTGAAGGTGGCACCGCCCGACGACGCCAAGCTCAAGGACTACTACGAGCACAACAAGCAACTGTTCGTGGTCCCCGAGCTGCGCAAATTCTCCCTGGTCTACATCACCCAGGACGAGGCCAAGGCCCGCACGCCGGTCAGCGACGAGGAGGTGAAGGCCGCCTACGAGCAGGACAAGGAGAGCTTCAACATTCCCGAGAAGCGCCACATCCAGCAGCTCTCCTTCAAGGATAGGGCGGCCGCCGAAAAGGCCTACGCGGAGCTGTCCAAGGCCAAGGACTTCAAGGCGGCCGCCGAAAAGCTCGGCTTCAAGGAAAGCGACTACGACCTCGGCCCGATGACGCGCAAAGCGATGATCGACAGCAAGATCGCCGACGCCGCGTTCGCGTTGAAGAAGGGGGAGCTGTCGCAGCCGATCGAAGGCGCCTTCACCACCGTGCTGGTGCGGGTCACCGAAATCGAGCCCGGCAAGATCCGCACCTTCGATGACGTCAAGGGCGAGATACGCGACCGGATCGCCGGGGAGCGGGTCAGCCAGGAGTTGCAGAAGGTGCGCGATGCCGTCGACAACGACCGCGACGCCGGCAAGCCGCTCAACGAAATCGCCGAGGCGCTGAAGCTGCCCTTCAAGGGCGACGTGGAGGCCGATCGTGCCGGCAAGACCGCCGACGGCAAGCCGGCCCTGGACCTGAAGGACGTGAACGCTATCGTCGAGGGCGTCTTCGGCGCCACGCCCGGCATCGACGCGGACACGGTGGAGCTTTCCGATGGCGGCTATGCCTGGATCAACCTGCTCTCGGTCACCCCGGCCAAGCAGAAGCCCTATGAAGACGCCAAGGCCGCGGTCGAGGAGAAATACCTGGAAGCCGAGAAGCGCCGGGAGATCAATGCTGCCGCGGCCAAGATGGCCGAACGGCTGAAGCAGGGCGAAACCCTGGCGAAGATCGCCGCGGAGGTCGGCACCAAGGTCGAAAAGACCGGGGCCATCACGCGCACCACGGTCCCACAGGGACTCACCGCCAACGCCGTGCAGCAGGCGTTCGCGGTTGCCAAGGACGGTGCGGCATGGGCGGCCACTGCCGACGGCAAGTCGCGCGTGGTGCTGCAGGTCGTCGAGGTCACTGCGCCCCCGCCGGCCACCCCCGAGCAGGCCGACAACCTGAAGGCCTCGCTCAGCCGGTCCATGCAGCAGGACCTGCTCGCCGAGTACGTCAACGGGCTGCAGAGCCGCTACGGCCTCTCGATCAACGAGGCCACGTTGAGGCAGGCCCTGGGCACGGGCCCAGGGGATGTCAATTGAGAGGAGGCGGTGCCGCACGCATTGGCCGGTACCATCGCCGATGACCAAACTCGAAATCAGCAGGGCCGAGCTGGAGATTGAACCCGCACGCAGCGCGTTCGCGGCCAGCTATGCGGCGGGCGCCCCGCAGGTGGTCTACACCCGCCTGATCGCCGACCTGGAGACGCCGGTATCGGCGATGCTCAAGCTCGGCGTCGGCCAGAAGATCAGCTGCCTTCTGGAATCGGTGGAAGGCGGGGCGGTGCGCGGACGCTATTCCATCATCGGGCTCGCACCCGACATCGTATGGCGCGCCTTCGGCGACAGGGCCGAGATCAACCGCCACGCGCAGACCGAGCCCGACGCGTTCGCGCCGGCCGGCCAGCCCACGCTGCAGTCGCTGCGGGCGCTGCTCAAGGAGTCGCGCATCGAGCTGCCGCGCGGCCTGCCGCCGATTGCCGCCGGCGTCATCGGCTACATGGGCTACGACACGGTGCGGCTGGTCGAGCACCTGCCGAACCAGCGGCCGGACGCGCTCGATGTGCCCGACAGCATCTTCGTGCGCCCGACCGTTATGGTCGTGTTCGACTCTGTGAAGGATGAGATGATTGTGGTGACGCCGGTGCATCCCGCACCCGGCACCGACGCGGACACCGCCTATGCCGCCGCCCGCGAGCGCCTGCGCGACGTGGTGCGGGCGCTGGACGAGCCGCTGCCGCACGCCACCGCCATGGCCGGCAGCCAGCTCGCCCTGCCAGCCGCCGTCTCCAACACACCGCCGGCCGACTTCATGGCGATGGCCGAGCGTGCCAAGGAGTACATCGCCGCCGGCGATATCTTCCAGGTGGTGCTCTCGCAGCGCTTCAGCGCGCCCTTCACCCTCCCCTCGCTCGCGCTCTATCGCGCGCTGCGCCGCACCAACCCCTCGCCGTTCCTGTTTCACCTCGATTTCGGCGCGTTTGCCCTGGTCGGCTCGAGCCCCGAGATCCTGGTGCGCGTGCGCGACGGCGAGGTGACCATCCGCCCGCTGGCCGGCACGCGGGCGCGCGGCCGCACGCCGGAAGAGGACAAGGCGCTGGAGGTGGAGCTGCTGGGCGACCCGAAGGAGCGGGCCGAGCACCTGATGCTGCTCGACCTCGGCCGCAACGACGTCGGCCGTGTCGCCGAAATCGGCTCGGTGCGGGTGACCGAGAGCTTCGCCATTGAGCGCTACAGCCACGTCATGCACATCGTCAGCCACGTGGTCGGCCGCCTCGATGGCAGGCACGACGTGATCGACGCGCTGATGGCCGGGTTCCCCGCCGGCACGCTGTCCGGCGCGCCCAAGGTGCGGGCGATGGAGATCATTGACGAACTGGAGAAGGAGAAGCGCGGGCCCTACGGCGGCTGCGTGGGCTATTTCTCCGCCGACGGCGAGATGGATAGCTGCATCGTGCTGCGCACGGCACTGGTCAAGGACGGCAGGATCCACGTGCAGGCCGGCGCCGGCATCGTCGCCGATTCCAATCCGCAGGCGGAGCAGCGCGAGTGCGAGCAGAAGGCGCGGGCGCTGTTCAAGGCGGCGGAAGAAGCCGTCCGCTTCGCCGAGATGGCAACCCGCGGCAACAGATAGCGTGCCGCGTTCTGACGGCTACAACGCCCCGTCACGATCCGCTATGGTCGGTGCATGCTGACGCTGTCCCTGTTCCGCCATGGCAAATCGAGCTGGGACGATCCCGCGCTCAAAGACTTCGACCGCCCTCTGTCGGAGCGCGGACGATCTGCCGTTCCGCGAATGGGCGCGTTCATGGCCGCGCGCCGCATCGCGCCCGAGCTGGTGCTGTGCTCACCCGCGGTGCGCACCCGCCAGAGCCTCGATCTGCTGCTGCCCTACCTGAAAAATGGGCCGACCGTCGTCTACGAGGATGGGTTCTATCTCGCCTCCGCCTCGGCGCTGCTGAAGCGGGTGCGGCAGATCGAAAGCAAGATGCATCACGTGATGATCGTCGGCCACGATCCCGGACTGCACGGGCTGGCGCTGGACCTTGCCGGCGACGGCAACCCGGAGGAGCTGCAGGTCTTGTCGAGCAAGTTTCCGACGGCGGGCCTGGCGGTGATCGCCTTCAAGACCCGCGACTGGTCCGGGGTCAAGGCCGGGACCGGACGGCTCACCTTGTTCATCACGCCGCGGCGTTTGTCTTGATCTTGGCTTACGCTTAGCCGCAAATCAGTGGGCCGATCCGTGGTTGGAGGCGCGTCATGCCGGCGTTCCGCGCGAGATACTTCCTTGTCCTGGCGGCCATCGCCACTTTCACCGGCGACGCGAAGAGTGCGCCGCCAGAACGGCCGGTTCTCCTCGCTCAGCAAAGCCCCGCGCCAAACCGGACGGCGCCTCCGCCCGATGCGTCATGGCCGAACGCCGCCAACACCGGCGTTCCTGCCGGCACCACGCTGACGGTTGTCGAGGGTAACCTGAAGATCGAGACCCCCGGCACGATCATCGACGGCAAGGACATTCGTGGCTGCGTCCAGGTCCTCGCGGCCGGCGTCATCATCCGCCACTCAAAGATTCACTGCACCTTTGCCTATGCGGTGCTCAGCGGCGGCTTTACCGGCGAACGGTTCCTGATCGAGGACAGCGAGATCGAGTGCAGCGCCCCAGACGGCAAAGGCACGCCGGGCACCACCGCCGTCGGCGACAACACGTTCACGGCGCGCCGGCTCAATATTCATCATTGTGAAAACGGATTCGATGTCGACCTCGACGTCACCATCCAGGACAACTGGATCCACGATCTCACCGACGACCCGCAGGCTCATACCGACGGCATCCAGTTCGCGGTCGGCAGAAACGTGCTGGTGGAGCACAACGCCATCTACGTGATCGGGACGTCGGCCATCATCACCCATCCTACCAGCATGGACGGCGTGGTGATCCGCAACAACCTGATGGCCGGGGGCGCCTACACCTTGTATTGCCCGCGCCAACACAGCGCCAACGTGCATGTGATCGGCAACCGCTTCAGTCGGGCCCTTTATCCGAGGGGCGGGGCATACGGGGTGTGGACCGACTGCCACAAGGTCGCGGAGCTGCGCGACAACGTGTGGGACGACACAGGCCAGCCGCTGGCTGGACAGCCGATCCCCCGCCCGCCCCGGGATTGAACGAAGCGCCAGGGGGCCTCGACAGATCACCGCCTGCCACTTGCTTGACCTGCGCCGCACGGTTCCCGTAAACCCTTCCGCATGCTCGTCCTGATCGATAACTACGACAGCTTTGCTTACAACCTCGTCCATTTCCTGGGCGAGCTCGGGGCGCCGTGCCAGGTGTTCCGCAACGATAAGATCACCGCGGACGCGGTGCTCGGCCTGCAGCCCAAGGGCATCGTGCTCTCGCCCGGCCCCTGCACGCCAACGGAAGCCGGCATCTGCCTGGAGCTGATCGGGAAGGCCGCGGGCGCCGTACCCATTCTGGGCGTCTGCCTCGGCCACCAGGCGATCGGACAAGCGTTCGGGGGCAAGGTGGTGCGCGCGCCGGTCCCCATGCACGGCAAGCTGTCGCGCATCACCCATACCGGCGAGGGCGTGTTCAAGGGGTTGCCGAAATCGTTCGAGGTGACGCGCTACCACTCGCTGACCGTGGCACCCGAGAGCGTGCCGGACTGCCTCGCCGTTACCGCCAAAACTGCCGATGGCGTCATCATGGGCCTGCAGCACAAGCGCCTGCCCGTGCATGGCGTGCAGTTCCATCCCGAGAGCATCGCCTCCGAGTACGGCCACGCCCTGCTCGCCAATTTCCTGGACATCGCCGGGCTCGCGCCGCGCCGGCGCAATGCCGCCCCGCCCGCGCGGCCGGCCGCCGCTTGAGGGACACCATGGACCAGCAGCCCTCCCAGGAGATGCGCCAGCTCATCCAGAAGGTTTCGGGCGGCGCAACCCTCAGCCAGGACGAGATCCGCACCGCGCTGGACCAGATGACGATCGGCCGCGCCACGCCGGCGCAGATCGGCGCCTTCCTGATGGCGCTGCGCGTGCGCGGCGAGACGGTGGACGAGATCACCGGCGCCGCGCAGATGCTGCGCGCGCGCATGAATCGCGCCGAGGTCGCCCCCGACGCCGTGGACATCGTCGGCACCGGCGGCGACCAGCACGGCACTTATAATGTCTCCACCTGCGCCGCGCTGATAACGGCGGGCGCCGGCGTCCGGGTGGCCAAGCATGGCAACCGGCGCGTGTCGTCGATGTCGGGCGCCTCCGACGTGCTTGCCAAGCTCGGCGTGAAGCTCGACGTGCCGTTCTCCACCATCACACGCGCGGTGCAGGAGGCCGGTGTCGGCTTCATGTGGGCGCCGATGCACCATCCGGCGCTGAAGAACTGGGCCCCGGTGCGCGCCGAGCTCGGCATCCGCACCATCTTCAACCTGCTGGGGCCGATCTGTAACCCGGCGGGGGTGCGGCGGCAGGTGGTGGGCGTCTTCTCCTGGCAGTGGGTGGAACCGATCGCACAGGTGCTGCGCAACCTTGGCGCCGACCACGTGTGGGTGGTGCACGGCCACGACGGCCTCGACGAGCTGACCACCACGGGCGCCACTGACGTCGCCGAGCTGAAGAATGGCAAGATCACCGTGTTCGAGGTGACTCCAGCCGACGCCGGGCTGCCGCCGGCCAAGCTCTCGGACCTCAAGGGTGGCGACGAGACCGCCAACGCGGCCGCCATCCGCCAGGTGCTGGCGGGCGAGCGCACGCCGTTGCGCGACATCGCCATCCTGAACGCGGCCGCCGCGCTGATCGTCGGCGGCAAGGCGGCCAACCTGGCCGAGGGGGCCAAGCTCGCTGCCGCGTCCATCGAGAGCGGGGCAGCGCGGCGGGCGCTCGAGCGGCTGGTGGCCATCACCAACGCCGGCTGAAGCCGCTGCCGGCACCGCTAGGGCGGCGGGCCGCCGGCCACGATCCACAGCCCTGGCATACCTTGCCCAAGCGATGCACAGATTGGCGCGGAGCCCTGCGCGCGACGCGTCTGCCCAGAATGCAACTTTGTGCTACACGGGTTCGTTTTTGCGGTATGCGCCGTGGGGCGCGCGGTTCGCCTTTCCACACTCGCTGCGGGTCCTGGGCCACACCATGAAAGACGACGTCGAGGTTCAGCCCTCCTCCGGCAGTCTCTTCCTCAAGGTTTACCCCTCGGTCGCCCTGCCGATGTTTCTGGCGGTGGTCGATCAGACCATCGTCGCCACCGCGTTGCCCGCCATCGCCGCCTCGCTCGGGGCGGTCGAGCGCGTGTCGTGGGTGGTGGTGGCCTATCTCGTCGCCGGCACGGTCGCGGCGCCGGTCTACGGCCAGCTTCGCGACGTCTACGGCGGCAAGCGCATGATGTTCGTGGCGCTGGCGGTGTTCCTCGGCGCTTCCATTCTTTGCGCGATTTCGACCAGCGTCGAGATGCTGGCAGGCGCGCGCGTACTGCAGGGGCTGGGCGGCGGCGGCCTGATGACGCTGTCGCAGTCGCTGATTGGGGAGACGATTCCGCCGCGCGAGCGCGCGCGCTACCAGGGCTACCTCGCCGCTGTCATGGTCACCTCCAGCACGTTCGGCCCGGTGGCGGGCGGCTATCTCACGCATCACTTCGGCTGGCGCTCGGTGTTCCTGGTCAATCTGCCGCTGGCGGTGATCGCCTTCCTGCTCACCATGCGCCTGACCGCGCGCGCTACGCGCGTGCAGTCGTGGAGGTTCGATACGCTGGGCCTGATGCTGTTTGTTGGCTTCATCGTGCCGGTGCTGCTGGCGCTCACCTCCGTGCAGGGCATGACCGCCGCTGCCTTCAGCGGCTTCCTCGTGCTGCTGGGCATCGGCCTTGCCTCGCTGGTTGGCCTGCTCGCGCGCGAGAAGCGCGCCGACTACCCCCTGCTGCCCATGAAGCTCTTGAGCCAGCCCGCCATCTGGCGCAGCGACGCGCTGGCTGCCTGCCACGGCGCGGCGCTGGTGTCGCTGGTCACGTTCCTGCCGATCTATCTGCGCGTGGTGCGTGGCGCTTCTCCCTCCGAGACCGGATTGCTGCTGCTGCCGCTGATGTTCGGCATCGGCACGGGCTCGATGATCACGGGCCGCATCGTCAGCCGCACCGGCATGACCACCATTTTCCCCTCAGTCGGGCTGATGGTCGCCACCCTTCTGCTGCTGGTGTTCTCCTTCGGTGCCGGCATGTTCGGACCGCCGGAGCTCGGGCTGTTCCTGTTCGGCGCCGGCCTTTTCATGGGCACGGTGATGGGCGTCGTGCAGATCACGGTGCAGAACATCGCCGGCCACGCCGCGCTCGGGTCGGCCGCGGCTTCCGTGCAGCTCTCGCGCTCGATCGGCGCCTCGGTCGGCACCGCGCTGGTGGGCTCGATCCTGTTTGCGACGCTGGCGCTCGGCGCGCCCGGCACCAGCGAAATCTTCGGCCAGCTTCTGCAGCAGGGCCCGAGTGCACTGGCGAGCCTGCCTGCGCCGCGTCATGCCGCGGTCCAATCCGAGAGAGCGGCCGCGTTCCGCTATACCTTCCTGGCGATTACCGCGTTCGCCGCGCTCGGCGCGGCCCTCGCGTGGTCGATCCCCGCGCGCAGGTTGTAGACGCCGCCCATGCGGCGGCGGGCCTGCGCCGCTTCACCGCGAGTCACATCCGCGTCAGCGGGACCGGTTTTTGCTTTTCCCTCCGCGGCGCGCGCATTATCTCGACAGTGTAGACAACGCGAAAGGATACTGCGGCGGCATGCTAATCAAGCGCCCCTCCGACATCTCCCCCTCCGAAATTACGCCACGCGAGACGTTCCTGCGGCGCCGCGAATTTTTGGCTGGTGCCGCCGCGCTCGGCGCGCTCGGCGCCCTCCCCGCCGCGCCTGCGAAGGCCGCTGCGCTGCAGGCCGCCAAAAGCCCGCTCTCCACCGACGAGCCGCCAACCCCGCTGAAGGACATCACCAGCTACAACAACTACTACGAGTTCGGCACCGACAAGGACGACCCGGCGCGCAACGCCCACACCCTCACCGTCAAGCCGTGGAAAGTGAAAGTCGACGGCCTCGTTGGCAAGCCGGCCGACTACGACCTCGATGATCTCGTCAGCACCGCGAAGCTGGAGGAGCGCATCTATCGCATGCGCTGCGTGGAGGGCTGGTCGATGGTGATCCCATGGATCGGCATTCCGCTCGCCGCGGTGCTCAAGCGCATCGAACCGCAGGGCAGTGCCAAGTACGTTGCCTTCGAAACCATCGTGCGCCCTTCCGAAATGCCCGGCCAGCGCGGGCTGTTCCAGCCGCTGCCATGGCCCTACGTGGAAGGCCTGCGCCTCGATGAGGCCATGCACCCGCTGACGATCCTCGCCGTCGGCCTCTACGGCGAAACCTTGCCGAACCAGGACGGCGCCCCGATCCGGTTGGTGGTGCCGTGGAAGTATGGGTTCAAGAGCATCAAGTCGATCGTGCGCATCAAGCTGGTGGAGAAGCAGCCGCCCACCACCTGGAACATCGCCAACGCGCGCGAGTACGGCTTCTATTCCAACGTCAACCCTGAGGTCGACCATCCGCGCTGGAGCCAGAAGACCGAGCGCCGCATCGGCGAGGGCAGCGGCCTGTTCGCGAAGCGCCGGCCGACCCTCATGTTCAACGGCTACGGCGAGCAGGTGGCGAGCCTCTATGCGGGGATGGACTTAAGAGCCAACTTCTGAGATGGGCCACCCCGCCAGGTCTTTTTCCGTTCGCCGCCTGCTGCTGGGCTCCGATCCGGTCCGGCGCGCGCTCTACATCCTCGGAATGGTGCCGGCGGTCTGGTACTTCTACCTCGGCGTCAACGACCGGCTCGGCGCCGACCCGATGCGCACGCTGGAGCAGACGCTCGGCCTGTGGGCGCTGCGCTTTTTGATTGCCGCGCTGGCCGTCACTCCGCTGCGCCGCCTCGGCGGGCTGAACCTCATTCGCTACCGCCGCGCGCTGGGCCTGCTCGCCTTTTACTACGCGGCGCTGCACCTGACGACCTACCTGGTCCTCGACCAGGGGCTGAACCTCGCGGCCATCTGGGCCGACATCGTCAAGCGCCCCTACATAACCATCGGCATGCTGGCCTTTACGCTGCTGGTGCCGCTGGCGATCACCTCCAACGGGCCGATGATCCGCCGGCTTGGCGGCGCGGCATGGCAGCGCCTGCACCGGCTGGTGTATGTCGCCGCCATCGCCGCCGCCCTGCACTTTATTCTGCTGGTGAAGGCGTGGCCGCTTGAACCGCTGATCTATGCGGCGCTGGTCGCCGTGTTGTTGCTGTTTCGTGTTGGCGTCGCCATCCGCAAGCGGCTGTCGCGGCGGCAGGCGGCGGCCCGGCCCGCGCGCGCGAACGCCTGAGCGGCGCTCTTCCAACGCTATCTCGCGCCCCGCCGTGTTTGCGGCTATGGCTCTGCTGAGGCTAAGCTCGTCTCCCGCTCGCAGGGGAGTGCCATGAAATTCTACGACTGCGCCACCGCGCCGAGCCCGCGCCGCGTGCGCATCTTTCTTGCCGAGAAGGGGATCAGCGTGCCCACCGTGCAGGTCGATCTACGCAACGGCGAGCACCTGCGCGAGCCCTTCCGCAAGATCAATCCGGAGGCCACGGTCCCCGCGCTGGAGCTGGACGACGGCACCGTCATCGGCGACGCCATCGCCATCTGCACCTATTTCGAGGAGGTGCACCCCGAGCCGCCGCTGGTCGGCCGCACCGCGCGGGAGCGTGCGGTCACCATCGCCT
>DASZQG010000181.1:0-34579 GCA_035550075.1 Hyphomicrobiaceae bacterium
TGCGCGCGCTGGAGGCGATGCGCGCCCACCTGCGCGCCGCCGCGCGGGGCCTGCCGCGCCGCGCGGACCTGCTCGCTCTGCCGCGCCAGCGCTTCGACGAGGCGGAGCGCCGTCTCGGACGCGCGCTGCTCGCCAACACAGGCGCACATGGCCTGCGTCTGGCGCGCTGCGCCACGCGGCTGTCGGCGCGGCTGCTGGCAACGCGCGTGGCCCAGTTGCATGACCGCGTGGACACGCTTGGCCGGCGTGCAGATGCATCTTTGGGACGTCTGACCGGCCCGCGTCGGGCGCGGCTGGAACGTATCGGAGGGCGGCTGCGGCCGCGGCCACTGCGGAACCGGATCCTCCAGTGCCGCGAGCGGCTGGACGCCCTCGACAGGCGCGCCCGGGGTTGCCTCGCGGCGAAGGTTGCGGGGTCGCGCAACCATCTCGAGGGCTGCGGCAAGCTGCTGGCCTCGCTCAGCTACCATGCGGTGCTGGCGCGCGGCTTTGCCCTGGTTCGCGACGCCGAGGGGCGCACGGTGCGCGCTGCCGCCGGTGTCGTCTCCGGGCAGCGCCTTGATATCGAGCTTGCCGACGGCCACATAGACGCCGAGGCGCGAGGCGCGGGCCGTGCGCGCGGGGCGGCCACGCCCGGCGCGAAGCGGCCGGCACAACGCACGACGACGGGGTCACGCAGTGGAAACCAGGGATCGCTGTTCTGAGCGTACGCCACTGGCGCGCGGTTGGGGTGGCCTGTATGCTCGCCGTTCGCCGCCCAGTCCGGGACAAGAAGCTGCATGAACCGATTCGAGAAACTGCTCGGTCTCAAGGGCGAGGCGAAACTGCGCTATCTGGACGGCGAGTTCCAGGTACTGAGCCCCGGCGACTTCGTGCGCTGCGCCGTCACCGGACAGACGATCATGCTGCCCGAATTGCGCTACTGGAGCGTGGAACTGCAGGAGCCCTACGCCAGCGCCGAAATCTCCTTCGATCGGTATCTCGCGGCCAAAGGCCACGCCAAGCGCTGACCAGGGGGCCGTGCCGCTGCCCTAACCCCGGCGCTGCAACGCGCTGGCGATCAGCGCTGACAGCCGCTCGGCGTCCGGGCCGGCGAACGTGACGCGGATCGGAACGGCCCGGGAGGCGCCGGCGAGTTCCGCGAGCGTACCGGCAGATCCCGCGATCCGCGCCATGTCCTTCTCCGTCGTCACAAGCGCCGCGCGGTTGCGGCGCGCAAGCGCGAGCAGGCGCGCTGCGTCCGCTTCCCGCAAGCGCTGGTGGTCGCGGAACGCGACGGTCTCCACCAGCTCCGCGCCGAGGCTGCGCAGCATGGAGAAGAAGCGCGCCGGCCCGCCGATACCCGCCCATGCCACGATACGCTTGGCCTCCAGCCAGTGGACGTCGCCGGTCGGTTCCGTTGTCGAGCGCAGGACCGGTCCGTGAAAGCGGCGGCGCAGGTCGTCGACCACGCGATCGTCGGCGCGCCCGCCCGGCGTCGCCGTCACCACCACCGCATCGGCAAGCTCGAGCTGGAACGGCAACGGCGCCCGCAACGGTCCGGCGGGGATCACGTGCTCGTTGCCAAGCCCGCGTTCTCCGTCGATGACCGCAAGGCACAGGTCTTTGGCGAGACGCGGGTTCTGCAAGCCGTCGTCCATCACGATCACGCTGGCGCTGCCCGCCTGCTCGATCGCGCAGGCGCCATCCCGGCGGTCGCGGGCCACCACCGTGGGTGCCGCACGCGCCAGCAGCAATGGCTCATCGCCGACATCGCGTGCGCCGTCCGTGCCGGCCACCCAGTGCGGTCCACGCACGCGCCCGCCATAGCCGCGGGTCAGCAGCGCCGGCGTCTGCCCGGCCGCCTTCAATTGTTCGCAAAGGTAGATGGCAAGCGGGGTCTTGCCGCTGCCTCCGGCCGTCAGGTTTCCGGCGCAGATGACCGGAAGGTGCGACCGGTAAGGTGCTTGCCCGTTGAAGCGTGCCTTCGCCACCCAGCCGTAGAGCGTGCCAAGCGGTGCCAGCAGGCGCGCCGCGCGTGCGTCCGGCCCGCCATACCACCAGGACGGTTCGTCAAGAAGCACGCGCCAGGCTTTCCTCGGCCGGCAGGAACCGCAGCAGGGCGTCGATCGTCCGCGGCAGCGCGCCCGATATGGTGGCGAGCGCCGCGCTCGCGCAGCGGCGCATGCTGCCGAGTTCGGTCTGGTCGGTTACCAGTCGGTGCACCGCCGCCGCGATCTCGTCGGCCGACTTCACGACGATGGCGCCGTGATGTTCGAGCAGGGCTCGATAAGCATCGCTGAAATTGTGCCAGTGCGGACCGGTGAGCACCACCGCGCCCTGCCGCACCGCCTCGATCGGATTCTGCCCGCCGCGATCCACGAGCGATCCGCCAATGAAGGCGACCGGCGCGAGCTTGTAGAGCAGGCCGAGCTCGCCGATTGTGTCGGCGACGTAGGCATCGCTGGTGCGGTCGGGCAGCCCGCCCAGCGACCGCTGCACGACGGCGAGGCCGCGCGCACGTAGCATCTCGGTCACCGCGCGGCCGCGCTCTGGATGGCGCGGCGCGATGATGGTGCAAAGGTCCGGCAGGGACTGGCGCAAACAGCGATGTGCGTCGGCGATGATCTGGTCTTCGCCGTCGTGGGTGCTGGCTGCCACCAACAGCGTGCGGCCGCCGAGTCCCTCCTTTAGGCGCTCGAGTGCCGCGACGTCGACGGGCGGCGGCGGTGCGTCCACTTTAAGGTTGCCCGCCGCAATCGTTGTCGAGGCGCCGAGGGTGGCGAAGCGCCGCGCCAGCCCTTCGTTCTGTGCCACCACCAGGGCGAAGCGGCTGAACAGGGGCCGCGAAACGCCGGAATTCTGGCGCCACCTGCGGAACGAGCGATTGGTCATGCGCGCGTTGATGAGGGCGAGTGGGATGCCGCGTGCGGACGTTTCGAGAATCAGGTTCGGCCAGATTTCGGACTCGGTCAGAACCGCCAGGTCCGGCTTCCAATGGTCGAGGAACCGGCGCACATAGGCCGGGGCGTCGAGCGGAACATACTGGTGGATTGTGCGCGGGCACAGCCGTTCGGTCACGAATCGCGCCGAGGTCACCGTCCCCGTCGTGAGCAGGAACGACAGCGAGGGGCGCGCTTCCGCCAGCGCTGAGATCAGGGGCAGAATGGCATTGGTTTCGCCAACGCTGGCCGCGTGAAACCACGCAAGCCGTCCGGGCGGACGCGCGACGCTCGCGGTGCCAAGTCGCTCCGGCCGGCGCGCCGGGTCCTCCTTGCCGCGGTGTTCGCGCATATTGAGAAGAAGCGGCATCGCCGGACGCGCCAGGTTGGTCAGGCTGCGGTACGCCTTCAGCCGGAACCCGGGCTCGACCTGCTGGCGCAAGGCGCGCGCGGGCGTTGCACGGGTGGGGTCGGATCCGGCGCGCGCGAAGGCTTCGGTCGTCGCCACCTGCATCGCCTGCTCCACCGCCTGGCGGTAGTGCTCCAGTTCCTCACCCTCCGCCTCGCGCGGTACGCGGATGATCGGACCGACCGCGAACCCGAGCCCCGAGTACGGCAGGTTGATGGTCATGCGGCTCCATGTCGGCAGCGCGATGTAGCGCGAGGTGGCGATCGCCACCGGCACGATCGGCCGGCCCGACTGCCGCGCCACCATGACGATGCCGAGGCCTGCGCGGCGTGCTTCGCCGCCGGGCACGTCCGCGGTCATGGCAATCGTGCGGCCGTCGCGCAGGGCCTGCACCGCGGCCATGTAGGCGTGCGCGCCGCCGCGATCCTTCCTGCGCGAGGCTGCACCCGCACCGCGAATGAGCTGCATGTCGAAGTGGCGCAGCATCTCGCCCAGTGCCTCTGCGTCGCGGTGGCGCGCCAGCATGATGTCGACCGGGATGAACGACGGTTTGATCAGCGGCAGCAGCATGAACTGGCCGTGCCACATGGAGACAATGCAGGGATGGTGCTGATAGTGCCGCTCCAGCGTTTCCGTCATCTCCTTGGTCTGCCAGGCGGTGCGGTGCACGAAGCGGATGTAGCGCGCCAGCAGAGCGCCAGCCGCTCTGTCGATGAACCTTGCTTTGCTCTGGCTGTCTGCCATCGGGTTCTTTTTCAGTGGCTCACGACGCTGCAACGATGCGCGGGGATCGGCGCCTCTATAGCCGATCCGAGGTGCAGTTCCAAAGCCGAGTTTGCGGAGCGGCGGGAACCTTTCCGGTGGCCTGTCATCACGCGGCGGCGGGCGGCGGCGGCGCGGCGCTTTCGTCGTCGCGGAACTGTGAACTGTAGAGGCGTCCATAGGCGCCGCCACGCGCCAGCAGCTCGGCGTGGGTTCCCGTCTCCAGGATGCGACCTCCGTCCAGCACGCATATCATATCGGCTCCCTGAATGGTGGACAGCCGGTGGGCGATGACCAGGGTCGTGCGGTTGCGCGTAAAGCGCGCCAGCGCCTCCTGCACCAGGCGTTCCGACTCGTTGTCGAGGGCGCTGGTCGCCTCGTCGAGCAGCAGGATGGGCGCGTTTCTGAGGATGGCGCGCGCCAGGGTCAGCCGCTGGCGCTGCCCCACCGACAGCCGCAGTCCACCGTCGCCCACAATCGTCTCGTAGCCCTCGGGCTGTGCCAGGATGAATTCGTGCGCGGCCGCCGCCTGCGCCGCCGCGACCACGTCCTCCCGGCGCGCGTCGAGACGGCCCAGGGCGATGTTGGCGTAGATGGTATCGTCGAACAGCGTCACTTCCTGGCTGACGATGGCGAGATTGCTGCGCAGACTGGCGAGCGTTACGTCGCGCACGTCCTGTCCGTCGATGGCGATGCGCCCGCTCTGCACGTCGAACAGGCGGGCGACCAGATTGATCAGAGTGGATTTGCCAGCGCCTGAGCGTCCCACCAGCGCAACGGTCTTGCCGCCGGGAACGGTGAGGGAAAAATTCTTCAGGGCATAGCCGCCGTCGTGGTCGGCGTAGGCGAAGCTGACGTTCTCGAAGGCGATGCTGCCGGCGCTGATGGTGAGCGCACGCGCGCCCGGGCGTTCGACGACGGCGGGTTTCTCGTCGAGCAGCTCATACACGCGCTCGGCCGCAGCCAGGCCCTCGAGCGCCGCCGCCGAAACGTTGCCCAGCGACTTGATGGACTGCGCGGCCAGCAGCATTGAGGTCACGAAGCCGAGGAAATCGCCAACCGTGCTCGAGCCGCCAGCGATCCGCCAATAGGCGAAGGCGATCACGCCGGCCAGCGCCAGCCCGGCCAGCGCTTCCAGCAGCGGCCCGACGCGTGCGCGGGTGCGTACGGCCTTCACTCTCAGCCGGAACACCTGCTCGAACACCTGGTTGAGGTGCTCGGTTGCGTAGCGCTCCAGGCCGTAGGCCTTGATCAGGCGGCCGGCGGCCAGCTTTTCTGTCAGCCGCGAGGTCATTCCGCCAAGCTCGGCCTGCGTGCGGCGCGCCACATCCCTCAGCCGCAGGCCGATCCGGCGCACGGGGAGGATGGCGATAGGTCCGATGGCAACGGTGATGAGCGTCATGGCCCAATCGAGGTAGAACATTACCGCGAGCACGGCGACCAGCGACAGGCTGTCCTTGACGAACGTCACCAGCGAGGTCTGCACCGACTGCTGAATGAACGCGAGATCGTTGGTGAGCCGCGAAACCAAATGACCGGTGGTCTCGCGCGTGAGGCGCGCGTAGTCGGCGTTGATGAGATGCGCGAACGCCGCCTTCTGGATGTCGGTCATCAGGCGCAGCACGAAGCGCGCGCCCGTCACCTGCTGAAGATAGAGAAACGTGCCCCGCAGGGCCGTAATGGTGATGATGGCCGCCAGCACCCAGGACAACCCGGGGCTGTCGGGATGCATCAGCGAGTCGAAGGAATGCTTGATGACGAGCGGATAGCCGCCGGTGGTCGCGGCGAGGCCGGCGGTGAAGATCAGTACCAACGCAACCTGGTGCCAGCGCGGCCTCAGCCAGTCGCCGACGAACCGGACAAGCGTACCGCGTGTGCGCGAGCCGAAGGTGCGGCGATCCTCGCTTTCCAGATCTTTCAGCGATTTATCCAATGCTTGCCGGTTCCGTCATTGGCTGCGAGCTTCCTAGCAGGTTGCCGATTCGCAGGCTACCTGAGGCCAGACCTGTGCGCGCATTCGCCTTGCACGAAGCTGTCACGAACGCGGGGGCGGCCCCGTCACCTCGGGATCGAGCAGGCGGTGCAAGTGCACGATGAAATAGCGCATGTGCGCGTTATCCACGCTGCGCTGGGCCGCCGCTTTCCAGGCCTTGTAGGCTTCCGCGTAGTTGGGATAGATGCCGACGATATCGAGCCGGTCGATATCGACGAAGTCCACGCTATCGAGCGATTTGAGCTCGCCCCCGAACACCAGGTGTAAGAGCTGCTTGGCCGTCCGGCCCCCGTCTGCGGCGCTCATGGCTGCTCCTTTTGCTGCGACGATCTGGTTGACCCCCGCCCCCCACGGGTCCCCACACACACTATCCGTGTGTGCACGGCCGAATGGCAGCATTGGGACAGGCCTAAAGGCTGCGTTTACGCTGTCGCTTAAGCTGATCGGAATATATCCGTGGCATAGTCACGGTAAGGCTGCCGAGACGGCCGCTCAGGAGTCTACAGGGCGACGCTGAGATGCGGTGCACCGGCTTGGCCGGCTGCGCCGCATCGCGTTTGTGCACCTCTCCGATCATGGCCGCCCGCCGGCCGCCGCCAGCGCCATGTCCGCGATCAGGCCGAGGAACACCAGCCAGCCGACGATCTTGTTGGAGCGGAACCGTGCGAGGCAATTGGCCGGGCTCGACGTATCGAGCGTCGCAATTTGCCACACCATTTGCACGGCGCAGAGCACAAGCGCCACCGCCATCCCCCAGCCGGCGCCGGCCAGCCAGCCTGCGATCGCCCACAGCGCAAGGGCACCTGCGTAGAACGCGCCGACCCAGGTCTGCGTGCGCTCGGCGAACTTCACCGCCGTCGACTTAACCCCGATGGTGACGTCATCGTCCGTGTCCTGATGCGCATAAAGGGTGTCGTAGCCGATCGTCCACAGCACCGAGCCGGCATAGAGGACGATGGCCGCCGCCGCCAGCGACGCCGTCTGCGCCGCCCAGCCGACCAGCGCACCCCACTTGAAGGTCAGCCCCAGCACGGCCTGCGGCCAGAACGTGAAGCGCTTCATGAAGGGGTAGATCGCGACCAGGATCAGCGAGGCGGCGCCCAGAACCACCGTATAGGGATTGAACTGCAGCAGAATTACGAGGCCGATCGCGCACAGCGCCACGAAGAACGCCGCCGCCTGGGCCACCGTTACCTGGCCCGACGGGATGGGACGCGCAGCCGTCCGCGCCACGCGCGCATCGTAATCCCGGTCGACGATGTCGTTATAGGTGCAGCCGGCGCCCCGCATCACGAACGCGCCGACGAAGAACAACGCCACGTGCCATGGGTTGGGGTAGGCGTGCCCCAGCGATACCTCCGCCAGCGACTGACCCCACCAGCACGGAAACAGCAGCAACCACGCCCCGATCGGCCGGTCGAAGCGCGCCAGCCGCAGGTAGGGAACCCAGGCCGCGGGTGCGGCGCGGTCGACCCAGTTGCCGGGCGACGCATCCGGGATCCGCGCGGCGGTCTGGCTCGGGCTCGACGGGGCGGCGCTCATGCGGACGCTCGCAATGCTCTGGTCACGGCTGCGCCAGCCTAGCGCACGCGTGCGGTTCCCCAAAGACGGAAGCGGGCGACGTCATCATGCACGGCGCACTGCGTAGAGGTGCCACACCGCGAGGCCGAACACGATTGCGGCGCCGGCTTGATGCACCAGCCCGAGCGCCAGCGGCACCTGCGCCAGCAGCGTCCAGATGCCGAGCGCGACCTGCGCCAGCACCGCCGCGGCAAGCACCCCTGCGGATGTGCGCGCCGTGCGGCTGGCGGAATCGCCCTGAACCCGCCAGAGATGCCACAGCAGTGCGCCGAGCACCACGTAGGCCATCAGGCGATGGTCGAACTGCACGGTCATCGCGTTCTCGAAAAAGTTCGCATACCACGGATGCATCACGAACAGCCCCGAGGGGACGAGCTGCCCGTCCATCAGCGGCCAGGTGTTGTAGGCCAGGCCCGCCTTCATTCCGGCCACCAGCGCGCCCAGGATAACCTGCAGGAACACCGCGCCGAGAATGAACGCTGCCCGCTTCTGGGTGGTGGACCAAGGGCCGGCCTTTGGCCGCCGCCGATCGAGCGTCATGGCGACCCACAGCAGGGCACCGAAGATCAGCATGGCCAGGGAAAGGTGCAGCGCGAGCCGGTACTGGCTCACCGATACGCGGTCCGCAAGCCCAGAGCTCACCATGTACCAGCCGGCGGCCCCCTGGACGCCTCCCAGCACGAAGATGCCGGCGAGCCGTCCGACCAGCGCGCGGGTGACCTGTCGCGTGGCGAGGAAGTAGAGGAACGGCAGCAGGAACACGACGCCGATGAAGCGCCCGAGGAAGCGGTGCGCCCATTCCCACCAGTAGATGGTTTTGAAGGCGCCAAGCGTCATGCCCTTGTTGATCTGCTCGTACTGCGGGATCTGCTTGTACTTGGTGAAGGCCTCCTGCCAGTCCGCCTCCGACAGAGGAGGAATCGCGCCCATGATCGGCTGCCATTCGGTGATCGACAGGCCGGAGCCGGTCAGCCGCGTCGCGCCGCCGACCACGATCATCGCAAACACCAGCGCCGCGACCGCTAGCAGCCATGCCCGCATGGCGCGCGGCTGGCGTATGGCGCGCACGTTGCCGGCGTCGCGCCCCTCCGCATGCGAAGCAACCACCTCAGCGTCCTGCCGCATAACCCTGCATGCCGCGCGGATTGGCAGCGGCGCGGCGCCACATGCCCTCCTGCGCCGCTGCGGTGAGCCGGCCCTCCGACCAGTCCGCTCCCACCTCCACCTTGTGTCCGCGTCGCTTCAGTTCCTCGATGGCCACCTTGGGCAGCCGTCCTTCCACGACCAGCACGCCGGGCCGGGCTGTGCGGGGCCAGAACGAGATCGGGAAATGCTCGATGTGCCAGGCCGGCGCGTCAATCGCCTCCTGCAGGTTCATTCGCGGGCGCGCGTTGCCGCGCGCGGCGTGCCGCAGGAAGAACTGGGTGCTCCACTGGTCCTGCTGGTCGCCGCCGGGCGTGCCCCAGCTCATGTACGGCTTGCCATCGCGTTGCGCCATGCCGACCGACAGCGAGGAGCGCGGTCGCTTGCCCGGCGCCAGAGACGCCGGCTGGCCCTCCTCGAGCCAGAACATCTGGGCGCGCGTGCCGAGCGGGAAGCCAAGCTCGGGAATGACCGGCGAGGACTGCAGCCAGCCCCCGGAAGGCGTCGCGGTGAACATGTTGCCCTGGCGGTCGATGACATCGATATGCACGGTGTCGCCCTGCACCTGCCCGCTGGCCTCGACCTGCTGTTCGCCTGCGCCGTGGCCGGTATTGATGCGCGCAAAGGTCGGCTCGCCCGCACCCGCGCCCGCCGCGCGCGCCGCCTTGACGATCACCGTGCCGCCGAAGCCGGCGATCGCGCCGGGCCGCTGCTCCATCGACGCCGTCTTGCCAACCAGCTTGCGCCGCTCCGCGTTATAGGCCTCCGACAGCAGCGTCTCCATCGGCACCTCGACAAACTTCGGGTCGCCGTAGAACGCCTCGCGGTCGGCGTAGGCGAGCTTGGCGCACTCCACCCACAGGTGGACGAACTCCGGGTCCGTGGGACTTAGGGCATCGAGATCGAACCCCTTGAGCAGCGCGAGCTGCTGCAGCAGCACGGGACCTTGCGTCCATGCGTGCGGCTTGAAAACGCGATAGGGGCCGTAGTCGAGATGGATCGGCGCTTCCCGGGTCGGCTGCCACGTTGCCATGTCCTGCGCCGTAAGCACGCCCTTATGCCGCCGGCCGCTGACGTCCATCACCTCGCTGGTGCGGCAGAATTTGTCGATGGCCTCCGCGACGAAGCCGTGGCTCCAGGCGCGCCGCGCACGTTCGATCTCGTGCTCGCGGCCGCCGCCGCCGGACTCGGCCTCCTTCAGGATGCGCCGGTAGGTTTCCGCGTGGCGCGGGTTGGTGAAGCGTGTGCCGGGCGCCGGCACCTTGCCGTTCGGCAGATAGGTCGCCGCAGACGTCGGCCAGTGCTCGCGGAAGAGCTCCTGCACGGTGCCAATCGTCGCGGAGGCCCGCTCCACCAGGGGATGCCCGTTCTCGGCGTAGCCGAGCGCCGGCTCGAGCACGTCGCGCAGGCGCAGCGTGCCGTGGTCGCGCAGGACCATCATGTAGGTTTCGAACGTGCCGGGAATGCAGGCCGCGAGCAGTCCCGTGCCGGGCACGATGTCGAGGCCGAGGTGACCGCGATAATGCGCAATGGTCGCGCCTGCCGGTGCCGGCCCCTGTCCGCAGATGACAGTGGGCGCGGCGCCGCCGGCCGGCCAGATCATGACCGGCACGTCGCCCCCCGGCCCGCACAGGTGCGGTTCCACCACCTGCAACGCAAACGCCGTGGCGACACCCGCGTCGAAGGCGTTGCCGCCGCGCTCAAGGATGCTCATGCCCACCGCGGTCCCAATCCAGTGGGTCGACGCCACGACGCCGAAGGTGCCCTCGAGCTCCGGCCGCGTCGTGAACGGATTGGGATTGATGTTCGACATCGGGTGGTCTCCTGGGCGGTGGGCTGCGGCGGCAGACTAGGTGTGCCGCACTGCTGCGGCAACCGCGCCGAGGTCGCGCGTCTTCATCGCGCGGGCGATCCAAATCTGTGCCGGCAGAGCGCATGCGGCGCGCGCTTCCGCGCCGCTCATTCGAAGCGTGGCTGTTTCTCTCCTGCAACCGCGTGCGGGGGTGTTCTCTCCGCCCTGGCAAGACACGGTGCACTGGGCTTTCGCCCCTTCGGGACAATTTGCAACCATAGATAGGGCCACGCCACCCTACACGCTAAGAGGGAAATAAGTCCTCGGAAGCCAACCCACCCCTAGGCCGGGCCGGAATGGCCCCTAGGCGGCCCATACAAGCCCGCTGAAGCCCCTCAGGCCGGAACCTAGGCCTTTGTGCCGCTTTTGGAAATGGCCGCCAGGGCGGCAATTTCGAAGAGCATCTGGGCCGCCGCCTGGGCCGTGTTGCTGGTGGGGTCGTACTGGGGGGCCACTTCGACCACATCGCCGCCGACGACCTGGATACCAGCGCAGCCCCGCAGCAGGTCCAAGGCCTCCCGGGTGGTCAGGCCGCCTGCCTCCGGGGTGCCGGTGCCCGGCGCAAATGCCGGGTCCAGGCTGTCGATATCGAAGGAGATGTAGACGGGCCCCTCGCCTACAACCTGGCGCGCCCGGTCCGCGACTGCCGCCGGCCCGCGTTCCGCCAGTTCCTCGGCATGGATCACGGTCATGCCGCTGGCATAGGAGAAGTCCCACAGATATTCGGCCCCGCCGCGGATGCCGATCTGGATCGTGCGCTCCGGGTCGAGCACGCCATCCAGCACCGCCTGCCGGAACGGGCCGCCATGGTGGAACTTCTCGCCCTCGTAGGCGCCGGACGTGTCGCAGTGGGCGTCGATGTGCACCATGCCGACCGGGCGCTTCGCTCCCAGCGCCTTCAGGATTGGGTAACTGATGGAGTGGTCGCCGCCGACGCTGAGCGGCACCGCACCCGCCGCGGCGATCCTGCGGAAGAACGCCTCGATGTCGTCGTGGCTCTCGCCCAGGCTGAAGCGGCTGCGAAACGGCACATCGCCGATGTCGCCCGCCTTGACCTCGGCAAGCGGGGCGATGCGGTGCACATGGTGGTAGGGACCGATCCGTTCGGCCGCGCGCACCGCGCGTGGGCCGAGCCGCGCCCCGGTCCGGTTGGTCACGCCAAGGTCGAGCGGCACGCCGGCGAGCACGAGGTCGAGGCCACCGAGGTCATCCCGCTCCGCCGCGTCGAGCCGCAACGGCGCACCGAGCAGCGTGGTAACGCCCGCGTAAGGTTTCGGCCGCCGGTCGGAGCCGGAAAAGATGGTCTCGGCAACCTTGCGGAACCCCGGATCGCGCGCGTAGCCGGGCGCCGCGTTTGCATACTCGGCGCGCAGCGCCTCGAGCTTGTCACGGTCCATGGCGCTCCCTTGTGCCGCTTGCTGCGCCAATCCTTGCCGAAGCGTTTCCCGCTGTCGCGTCCGCACTCATGTTAACCCCTTCTTTTCCATGAACGCTTTCAATTTTCTGCAAATTACAGGCAGCGGAAGGAACTGTTAGGGCTGTCTGGATAATTCTGCCCCTGCTCAACGTATTGGGGGAGCAGAAGTAATGTTGACTCTCGCGTGGAAGCGGGTCGGGTCGATGCCCGTCCGCAGGCTGGTGAACCTGTCGGGGGCTTTTGTCGCCCTGCTGACGGCGTTCACATTCCCGATCGGCTACGGCGTCATTACCTACATCAAAGAGGCCGATACGCTCTCTTTCAAAGCGGAGCTTACCGCAGCGCGCGCTGCTCGCCACGTGCATTCGCTCGAGGCGCCCTGGCGCAACGCCCCCGATCAGCTGGCCGCCATCGGCGAGGTCCGCGCTGCGCGCGGGTCGCCGATCGCCCAGCGTATTCTCGACACCAGGGGCAAAGCCCTGCTGCGTACCGGTCCGGAGCTGACCCGCCCGACACTGGTGCGCGTGGCGCCGATCATGGCATTCGGCAAGCAGGTCGGCCGCGCCGAGGTCTCCGCCAGCCTGGCGCCCCTGATCGGCGAGGTGAGCCTGGTCGCCATCGGCACGCTGGTCCTGGCGCTGGCCGCCTATTTCGCCTTCGCGCTGCTGCCGCTGAAGGCGCTGGACAAGACGCTCGGCGAGCTGGAAATGGCAAACGATAGGTTTCGCGGCCAGAACACGCTTCTCGACGCGGCACTTGAGAACATGCCGCAGGGCCTCGCCATGTTCGACGCCAATGAACGCGTCGTGGTGGCTAATGACCGGTATGCGGATCTGCTCGGGCTCGCCCGAGAAGACGTGCTGCCTGGCACGCCGCTGACCAAGATTGTCGAGCGCCGGATGGGGCTTGGCCACTACCCGGGCCAGTCTGTCGACGAGGTGATCCGGCGGTTGCGCGGCCGCGTCGCCCTCAAGCAAGCAACCCACCTGACCGACAGGCTGCACGACGGCCGCCTCATTTCCTGCTCGATCCAGCCCAGGCCGGACGGCGGCTGGGTCACCACGCATCAGGACATCACCGAGCGCGAGCAGCTCAACGCCCGTCTTGCCCAGCAGCACGAGCAACTCGACGTCGCTCTGAACAACATGGTGCATGGCCTGGCCATGTTCGATTCGAACCTGAACGTCGTCATCGCCAACGACCGGTTCGCGGACATGTACGGCCTGCGGCCGGACCAGGTGCAGCCGGGCACCAGCCTGCGCACGATCGCCGAGCTGCGCATCGCCAACGGCCTCTACGTCAACCTGACCGCCGATGACGTCATCGAGACCATGCGCACGCGCGTGGCGCGCCACAAGGTCAGCCACATCACCAGCAGGCTCGGCGACGGCCGCACCATTGCCGTCTCGGTCCACCCGCGCGCCGACGGCGGCTGGGTCACCACGCACCAGGACATTACCGAGCGCGAGAAGCTGATGGCGCAGCTTGCCCAGCAGAACGAACTGCTGAAGCAGCGCGAGGAAGAGCTGAAGGCGCAGAACGACCGCTTCCGCGCGGCCATCAATAACATGTCGCAGGGCGTGTGCCTGTTCGATGCCGAAAAGCGGGTGGTGATCGCCAACAACCGCTACGCGGAGCTCTATGGCCTCAGCCAGGACCAGGTCAGCCCCGGCACGTCGTTGCGCGATATCCTGAATGCGCGGGCCGCCAGGGGCGTCTACCGGCATATCGACGCGCGTTCGTTTGTCGAGACCGGCCTTGCCACCTACGGCGACGAGAAGCAGGAGATTCTACAGCTCGCAGACGGCCGTTTCATCTCGGTTCTGCGGCGCCCGATGCCGGACGGGTCGCTGGTGAGCACGCACGAGGACATCACCGAGCGCGAGCAGCTGCATGTGCGCCTCGCCGAGCAGAACGCGCTGCTGAAACAGCGCGAGGAGGAACTCAAGGCGCAGAACGAACGTCTCGACGCGGCGCTCGCCAACATGTCGCACGGCCTGTGCATGTTCGACGCCGAGCAGCGGGTGGTGGTCGCCAATGCCCGCTACGCGGAAATCTATGGCCTGACATTGGAGCAGGTGAAGCCGGGCACGCCGCTGCGCGCCATCGTCGAGCACCGCATCGCCAAGGGCCTCTACGCGGGCGAAAATCCGGACGCCTACGTCAAGGAACGGCTCGCGACCTTCCGCGACCCCTCGTCCAAGATTCATCACCTGAGCGATGGACGCTCCATCTGCATCACGCGCAGCCCAATGGAGGGCGGCGGCTGGGTGACGATGCACGAGGACGTCACCGAGCGGGAAAACCTCAAGTTGCAGCTCGAGCAGCAGAACGAGCAGCTCGATGCGGCCATGAACAACATGTCCCAGGGCTTGGCGATGTTCGACGGCGAGCAGCGGCTGGTCGTGTGCAACCGCCACTACGCGGAGATGTACGGGCTGAAGCCGGAGCAGATCCCTCCCGGCACGACCGTGCGCGAAATCCTGGAGCACCGCGTCGCCAACGGCACCTACGCCGTGATGGACGGCAAGGGCTTCGTCGACACACTGGTCGGGCGGTTCGGCCAGATCCCGTCCGACTATCACCGTCTCGTCGATGGCCGCGTGATCCACGTTGCCTATCGCCCGACGGCAAACGGCGGCACCGTTATCACGCACGAGGACATCACCGCGCGCGAGCAGCTCAACGCACGGCTGGAGCAGCAGAACCAGCTCCTCAAGAATCACGAGGAGCGGCTGCGCACGCAGAACGTGCAGCTAGATGCGGCCTTGAACAACATGGTTCAGGGCCTGGCCATGTTCGACGCCGACCTGCGGCTGGTGCTGGCCAACGCGCGTTATGCCGAGATCTACGGCCTGACGCCGGACCAGGTCCAGCCCGGCATGTCGCTGCGCGAAATCATCGAGCACCGCCTCGCACGCGGGCTGGACGGCAGCAAGACTGCGGATGAAATGATGCAGGCGATGCTGGAACGCACGGCCGGCAAGGAGTCCTCGCAATACACGACGCACCTCGGCGACGGGCGCTGCATCGCCGTGTCGATCCAGCCGATGGCCGATGGCGGCACCGTCACCACGCATCAGGACATCACCGAGCAGCGCCGTTCCGACGCCAAAATCGCCTACATGGCGTTGCACGACGCGCTCACCGGGCTGCCCAACCGCGTGCTGCTCAATGAGCGCATCGAGCAGGCGCTGGTTCGCGTCAACCGCGGCGAGATCGTAGCCACGCATCTGCTCGATCTCGACCACTTCAAGAACGTCAACGATACGCTGGGCCATCCCGCCGGCGACAAGCTCCTGAAGCTGGTCACGGGAAGGCTGCGCACCCTGGTGCGCGAGACCGACACCATCGCCCGCATGGGCGGCGACGAGTTCGCCATCGTGCAGGTGGGTATCGCCCAGCCGTCAGACGCGACCTCGCTGGCGCACCGCGTCATCGAGGTGGTGAGCGAGCCCTACGAGATCGACGGGCAGCAGGTGATCATCGGCACCAGCGTCGGTATCGCGGTAGGTCCCGCCGACGGGCTGACACCGGACCAGCTCATGCGCAACGCCGACCTGGCGCTCTACCGCGCCAAGGGCGACGGGCGCGGCACCTTCTGCTTCTTCGAGCCGGAGATGGACGCGCAGATGCAGGCGCGCCGGGCGATGGAATACGACCTGCGCAAGGCGCTGGCCGCGGGCGAATTCGAGCTGCACTATCAGCCCGTGGTCAACCTGCGGACCAACGAGATCTCCAGCTTCGAGGCCTTGATCCGCTGGCGCCATCCCGAGAGAGGCATGATTTCGCCGGGCACCTTCATCCCTCTGGCGGAGGAGATCGGCTTTATCGTCCCGCTTGGCGAGTGGACCATCCGCGAGGCGTGTGCAACCGCCGCCAAGTGGCCGCACGACATCAAGATCTCGGTCAACCTGTCGCCGGTGCAGTTCCGCAATCCGGGCCTCGTGAACGTGGTCGTCAACGCGCTCGTGGTCTCGGGCCTGGCGCCGGAACGGCTCGAACTCGAGATTACGGAGACGGCCCTGCTGGAGGACAGCGAGGCGACGCTTACCATGCTCTATCGCCTGCGCGAGCTCGGCGTGCGCATCGCCATGGACGACTTCGGCACCGGCTATTCCTCGCTCAGCTACCTGCAGAGCTTCCCGTTCGACCGCATCAAGATCGATCGGTCCTTCATCAAGGACATCGCCGACGCGGTTGGCTCGCTCAACATCGTGCGCGCGGTGGCCGCCCTCGCCAACGGACTTGGCATGGCGACGACGGCCGAAGGCGTCGAGACGCAGGAACAGCTCGAGACGGTGAAGTCGGAGGGCTGCACCGAGATGCAGGGTTTCCTGTTCAGCCGGCCGCGGCCCGTCAGCGAGATCGAGCAGCTCTTCCTGGAACAGAAGCGCGCCGCCGCCGGCGGCGACGAGATGACCGCGGCCTAGGCGGCGGTCATCCCTGCTCGTGCAGGCGCTGCAGCAGCTCCGGCGTCGGATAAGAGTCTGCGGGCAGCCCGAGCTTGAGTTGGGCTGCCTTGACGCCGGCCCGGGTGGCGGCGCCGAGTTTGCCGTCGACCTCCCCCGTCAGATAGCCGCGCCGGATCAGGATCTGCTGCAGATCCCTGACCTGCTGATAGCTGAGCTCCGGGATGTGGCCACGACCGCGATGCATCGCCGGCGCACCCTCGAGCCGGGTTGCCAGATAAGCGGCCGTCAGTGAGTAGTTCAGCGACTGGTTCCACTTCAGGTATACCTGAAAATTCGGGTAAGCCAGGAACGCCGGGCCGAACCGGCCCATCGGCAGCAGCAGCGAGGCGGGCAGGTTGTCCGCAGGAAGCGGCTTTCCGTCTGCCAGCGTGACGCCCCACGCCGCCCATTTCGAGCGCGGGTGCTGGATTGCCAGGTCGGCCTCCTGCCAGGAGAGATCACGAGTGACGCGCACCTCCTGCAGCCAGGGCTGGTCGCGCTGCCAGCCGAGGAACACGATGAAGTGCGCCGTGGAGGCGATCACGTCCGGCACGCTGCGGATCAGGTTGCGCTTGCCGTCGCCGTCATAGTCGACCGCGTGCTCCAGATAGTGCGAGGGCAGGAACTGCGTCTGCCCCAGCTCGCCCGCCCATGAGCCGATCATCTCCTCCGGCACCAGGTCGCCGCGATCGACGATGCGAAGCGCATCCATGAGCTGGGTGCGGAAGATGTCGCCGCGGCGGCAGTCATAGGCGAGCGTCGCCAGCGAGCGCAGCACGGAATCCTTGCCCATACTGCCGCCGAAATCGCTTTCCAACGCCCAGTACGCCGCGATCACCGGTCCGGGCACGCCGTATTCCTTGTCGACCCTGGCGAACAGGTCACGATGCTGGCGCAGCCGCGCGGCGCCGTTCTGCAGCCGGTTGGCTGAGATCAACTTGTCGGAGAACGAGAGAAAGGATTGAGAGAAGAAGCTTTGCTTGCGGTCGCGGGCTATGATGCCGGGGTCGAACGTGACCTCATCCAGCGCCCGGGCGAGCGTCGCGCGTGAAATGCCTGCGCTGGCCGCCTCGCGGCGGAAATCGGCCATCCAGCGCTCGAAGCTTCCCGTGTTGCGGCAGTTCGCAGGCGCGGGAGGCGGGGGCGTGGGGTTCGTCTGCGCCTGTGCGGCCATGGAGCCGGCAAGGCCAAGCGTGATCGCCGTCAACGCACATATCAGATCGGATCGTCGCATCGTGAAGTGCCCAGCCTTCCTGGATTTCCGGGGAGGGGTAGTGCGGCCTCGCACCCCCGACAGTGCGCGCATGTTCGCCTGCATAGCCGATCAGCGCAGCTTTGTGTCGGCAAATGCGGCGTCAGAATGGCTCAGGGGGCATGGCCGGGGCAAAGCTGGAAGGCGCGCGAGACTGCCTGCTCGCGGGACGGGAACCAGCCGATGGCTTCGCCTCCGTGCGCGTGCGCCTGGATGAACAGGTCGGCCTGGGACTGCTCCTGCCCTGCATCGACATCAAGGACCGTGTAGTTGATGGTCGTGCCGGATATCGCGCGAATGAGAAGCGCCACTGACCCGCCGAAACTCGCCTCAAACACATCGCAGGCCGGCACGCGCGGGGCAGGTACGGCGCCCACAGACAAGCCGCCTCCTGGCGGCGGCGCGGCCGCGGCGGCGACCCGGGTCTGCCCCAGGGAGCTGGTTGCAGCCGGTGCTGCCGCCATCTCCTCGTGCAGGCAGAAGCTCCTGCGGTAATCGTCGGCCACCGCCTCGATGGAGCGGCCGTAGTGGCGGTCGGTGGCCCAGCGTCGCGTGAGATCGGCAAACCGCACCGGGCGTCCCAGCGCCTGCGACTTGGCGACGATCCAGTCCTGATTTTCGCGGGTGCGCGGGGAGACAGGGTGATCGATCCGCTGGCCCGAATAGGCCAGCAGGTGCTGCAACTGGGCCAGCACTCCGGCGGAGACGCTCGGAAAATGATCGCCGTGTGCGCCGCGTCCGGTGGCGCCGATCCCTGCGAAGTTGTTCTGCCAGGCGCGGACGTCGCCGGGCCTGCCGTCGCCGCGCCGGAAGGTGAGGTTGTTGGTTTCCAGCAGCATCTGGAAGAAGGCGTAGTCCCAGCGCACATGCAGCGCTTCGCCGTGCTGCTTGTAGTAGGTGGCGATGTCCCGGTAGCGCGGGTCGAGCCGTGGGTTGCGCGCCGCGAGGAAGCGCATCAGCCGCTCCGGCGTGACGCAGGGTGCGACGACCCCTTGGATTTCAGGGCTCGCCGCCTGAACGCGCGCCGGTGCCAGCAGGATGCCCGCCGCCAGCAGCGTCGCGAAGGCAAGGCCAGGAACGGACGCCGGTTTCAGCATTGCCTCGCTGATGCTCGCAGCCGAAAGGGTGACGGGACGTGCCCGAAGACGCAGGCAGACGGATCGAAATGCGCAACGATATGCGGCGGGCGATCAGCCTTCCGGGCAGAGCTTAAATGCCTTGTCTAGGGCTTGCGCCTGGCTGCCAAATTCGCCCGCGATCTTGCCGTCCTTGGCATAGGCGGAGATGAAGGCGTCGGCTTCGCGCGTCTCGGAGCCTTCGTTGACGTCAAGCACCGTGTAGTTGACGACCTCGCCGGTGACCGACCTGATGATCATCGCCTTCTGGCCGCCGTAGCTAGCCGTCCACACGCGGCACTTCTGGCCGGGCGCGGGGGGCATCGGCGGCTTGGGGCCGGCGGCGGCGGTGCGCAGGCCCGACTTGTCTGACGGGGCGAACTTCGGCAGGGCGCCGGTCACGGAGGCGGCAGCGGCCTTGGGCTTCGACTCGGCGGCGGGCGGCACCGACGCGGTGGTATTGGCGGCCGGAGGCGTGGCGGCGGGCGTATTGTTCAAAACTTTGAACGGGACCGCGCTGTCGTCAGTCTGCGGCGGCGCGCCCAGCGCGAAGCGGCGCTGGTCGTCCTTGTTCTGCTCCAGGGCACGACGGGCAAGCTCGGCGCCGGAGATATGGGCCGGGTTCGGCGTCTGCGCGGTGGCCGTCTCAGACGGGGCATTCACGCCGCGCGCCTCTGCCAGCATCTCCGGATGCGGATCGGGCCTGTTGCAAAGGTCCTGCATGAAGTGCGTGGCGACCGAGACGAGCATGCGCTCATAGCTGTGCGTTCCGGGCGCCCACTTGGCGGCGAGGTCGCTGTAGGTGATGGGCCGCTTGATGCCGGCGTGCCATTTGTCCAGCACGCCCCATTCCTGCACCTTGCGCGTGCGTTCTGCGACCGGGGATTCCACCCTGTCGCCGGCGTAGAGCATCAGGTGTTCGAGGTGCGCGCGCACGCCGGTCGCGATGTCCTTGAAGCTCTCCCCCGACTCGCCATGGCCCGTAGCGCCGAGCCCCGCGAAATTGTTCTGCATGGGCTTTACGTCGCCGGAGCGGTTGTCGCGCCGGTAGGACAGCGCGCCGGTCTCGATGATCATCTGGTAGAAAGCGTAGTCCCAACGCACGCCGAGCTGCTCGCCGAGGCGCATGTATTCGATGGGTACCCGTTCAAAGCGGGGATCGAGGTTGGGATTGCGGCTTCTGAGATATTCCGTCAGCCGGCCGGGGGTCACGCAGTCCGGGACCTTGTTGCCCGGTCCGGACTTGATGTCGGGAAGGCTCGCCGCTGCAGCAGATTGAAGGGGGCTGAAAGCAATGGCGAGAAGGCAAAACGCTCCAACAGCACGATGCATGGAAGACATCCCGATTGAGCACCCTCGTGCGCCTGGCGGCGCGCTGGACATTCATATTCGTTTATAGGGCCTTAACGTTAATAGGCCCTTACCGCCCGCATCGGTGAGCGGTGCGAAACGCTGTTGGACGTCCCACCTATGCCTGCCATCCCCCGTCGCAGATGGCACCCCAGTCGATCCAGGAGCAGGCTGAGCCCAAGCGAATCGCGCCACCTGAGGCGCAACAGTGCGGACTTTTGGGGCGCAAATTAGGCGCGGCAGATGCGGAATTCAGCGGCGCCGCTCGATCTCGATGCCGACGGCCGGGCAGGAGGGCAGCACATCCGGCTTCTCGATGCGCACGCGAACGCTCTCAACCCGTTCATCGGCAAGGCAATGCGCGGCAATCCGCTCGGCCAGCGTTTCGATCAGGTTGACATGCTCGTGCTGCACGAGCTGGGCGATGCCCCGCAGCAGGGCATCGTAATCGAGCACGTCCTCGAGCCGGTCGGAGACCCCATCGTAGGTGTCGTGCACCTCGAGGTCGACCGACAGCAGGATGCGCTGCTCGTAGCGCTTCTCGTGCTCCAGAACTCCGACGCTGGCGACGATCTCGAAATCCCGCAGAAACACCCGGCGTCGGCCCGACGCCGGTGACTTGGAGCGCGCCTGCGGCTGCAGGCCGGGATGGTGCTTGTTCATCGAGGCTCAACCACGTCTGGAGGTGCCGTCCCACGCCAGGTGCTGGCCGCCGTCGAGGGCAATCATTTGCCCTGTCAGGGCCGGCGCGTCGAGGATAAACCGAACGGCTGCAGCGATTTCCTGCGGGCTCGTGCCGCGGCCGAGGATGGTCGCTTCGCACTGGCGGCGGAACTCCTCCTCCGTCTGGTAGGCGCTACGCAGCGCCGGCCCCGGCCCGATGGCGTTGACGCGAATGCGCGGCGCCAGCGCCTGCGCCAGCGTGCGCGTCACGCTCCACAGCGCCGCCTTCGAGGCACCGTAGGAAAAGAACAGAGGCGTGGGCTTCAGCACCCGCTGGTCGATCATGTTGATGATGTTGCCGGCGGCGCCGGCCGGCAGATGCGCCGCCAGCGCCTGGGCCAGGAACACGGGAGCCTTCAGGTTGACGGCAAGCTGCGCGTCCCACGCGGCCGGGTCGAGGGTGGCGATGTCGTCGAAGGCGAACGTGGCGGCGTTGTTGATGAGGCACGTGGGAGGCCCGAGCGCGGCGGCGCAACGGGGCACCAGGTCGCGCACCTGGGAGATCTGCGCGAGGTCGGCATCGAGAACCGCGCAGATGCCGCCGGCCGCGCCGATGTCCTTGGCCAGGCCGTCCGCGTCGGCCGCGGTGCGGCAATGCAGGCCGACCCGCCAGCCGCGCGCGGCGAAGTCGAGCGCAAGCGTTCTGCCGATCCGGCGGGCCGCTCCGGTGATGAGGACGGTTTCGTGGGGCATGGGCACAGCTGAACTCGATACCGCGGAGGGAAGACCGGCAGCGCAGCCTTCCATGTCAGGTTCGACTTATACCGCGCGGACCCCGCGTGCCTAACATGGAAGCAAATGACCGTGAAAAAACCGCCTCAATATTAGGCATCGGCGTCAACAAAGATGCTGATCGAACGCAAGTGTTGCTGCGCCGGCACGTAAGGTTTCGGATACTCGGTGTGCGCCCCAAAACAGTTGCACTACTGTCAAATCTCGAGAGATTGGACAACGAAGAGAATCATCTTGGGGCATACCGATGACGTCTAGAATACATACCTTAACGGGCCTCGCGGCAATCGCCGCAGCCGCGATGATCAGTGCCGGGTCGGCCGTTGCGGGCGGTAGCCTCAAGGACGGGCCGATGCCGGAGCCGCAGCGCCGCTGCACGCTCTCGGCAAACGTCGCCATTGCTTCCGACTACGTGTTTCGCGGCTTCTCCCAGACCGCCGAGGGCCCTGCCATACAGGGCGGTTTCGACGCGGCGTGCGGCATGTTCTATGCCGGAGTGTGGGCATCCAACCTCGACTGGGGTGGCAGCCCGGCGGGCGATGTCGCCAACATCGAGATGGACTGGTACGCGGGCATCAAGCCGACCACCGGCCGGATCTCGTGGGACCTGGGTGTGATCTACTACACCTATCCGAAGTCGCAGGACTTCTTCGCCGGCCGCGACAACAACTATGTCGAGTTGAAGGTTGGCGCGAGCACCGAGGCATGGAAGGGCGGCACGGTGGGCGCCACCCTGTTCTACTCGCCGGAGTATCAATACGAGACCGGCAACGTGTGGACGCTCGAAGGCAACTTCGCGCAGGTGCTGCCGAAGATGGGCATGTTCACCCCCACGTTCAGCGCTCTGGTCGGCTATCAGCGCGGCACCGACAACGACTATCTGACCTTTGGTCCGGCGGGCGGCGATGATCACTACACTTACTGGAATGCAGGCGTGACCTTCGCCTTCCTGGAGAAGTGGTCGTTCGATGTGCGCTACTGGGATACCAATCTGCCCAGCGGCGTATGCAACGGCGCCATCTTCCAGTGCGACTCGCGCGTCATGGCGACCCTCAAGTTCACCTACTGACCGCAGCGCAGACGAATGCTTCATCGGGCCCCTCTAGGGGTCCGATGTCGTTTCAGGGTCTGGGCCTAGCTATCGCTGGGGTCCGGACGGCGCCAGTTGTGCGGTGACGGCCCGGAGCTGCGTCAATTCCATCGGGCAGTCTTGCTGCGTGGTGCGGTTGCTGCGTCGGTCGAGGGCGGCCGTGCTGCAGCCGGCCTGGCCGACCGGTGGCGGCCGCAAGCGCAGCGCTGGCTGGCCATCCTCGACCAGGATGGAGAAACCCAGCAGGTACAGAAACGCTGCGGAGAGAGCGAAGGTCGCCGCGCCGACAAGCACGAGCCCGAGGCGTGTCTCGCGGTCCCAGCGGGGCCAGCGCGGTGAGCTGCGCGTCCGTCCGACCGCCTTCGCAAGACGTGCCTGCCTGACAGGCGTCCTGCCTCCTTGCCGAACCCCGCCCGGCATTTGCGAACTCCGCGCGCTGCGATCACCATCAACGCGAAACGGTCGGGAATCTGAGGCACGTGCGGGGTGGACTGCAACGCGCGGCCGGCACGTTTGCTGTGGATGAGCCCGCGTTATTCGCGCAATCCACAGGGCCCGCGGCGGCTCGCGGTCGTCAGAGGCGGCGCTCCGTGGGGCCGGGGAGAATGTCTTGAGCGGGCCGCGGTGGACGTTCGCCGTAGGGGGCCGGGCCCGGGCCGCTCCCGCCACGCACGGGCGGCACGTACAGCCGGTCGGCCGAGCACAGCTTGCGCTGGTTCTCGTTGGGCCCGCAGTGGCGGAAGTTGCCACCCCGGTCGAAGCAGATGCGCACCTCGCGCAGCCGGTTGCCCGGCCCGCCGCACGTCACCACAAGCATGTCGGGCTTGAGCTGCGGGTTGGCGGAGAGGAAATCCTCGATGACCTGGTCGCGGTCGACGATAAGGCGGTCGTCGGTCACGCGCTGGAAGCGGCGGGGGATCTTGACCTTCTCATAGAGACGGCGCGCGAGATCGAAATAGCCGTCAACGCCGAGGCCGGCGCACGTGCCGTGCTTGCGGTACTCGTTGAAGATCAGTTTGTCGCTCGGCATGATGTCGAGCATGCGCCGTGCGACGGGCCGCGGGACGTAGCCGCGGTCGGGGCTGCGGCAGTACTGCGGCCATCCGCGCTCAAACTGTGGCCACAGCCCGTGCAGCACGAAGCCGTAGGGGCGCGCCGTGCTCCCGTGGCATTGCGGATCGGTGCGGCCGTCGGTGAGCCCGGCGCAATAGGTCGGGCTCCAGGACAGGGCCAGCAGGTAATAGTCGAACTGCCCGGCCTGGTAGCTGCCCCCGCGCTCGCGGTAGGGCGCACGCTGCGCGTCGGCGACCGGCGCCGCAAACATCACAACGAGCAGGGCCAAAACCCATCTGGCCAATGGAGCTGTCATGAGGTTCCCCCGCCTGTCCTGCGCCCGAAGGTTCGGATCGTCACTGCGTATGCAGCATAACCGAGCGATCGGCCCCGGCAAGCCGCACTCTCACGCGGCGAGCCTGTCGAGAATGCGCGCCCAGCTCCGCGCTCCTTTGCGGAACGAAGAGAGATTGTACTTCTCGTTGGGCGAGTGGATGCGATCGTCGTCGAGGCCGAAGCCGACCAGCAGGCTATCCATGCCCAGCACATCCTTGAAGGACGTGACGATCGGGATCGAGCCGCCCATGCCGATCAGTGCGGCGGGCTTGCGCCATTCCTCCTCCAGCGCCTCGGCGGCCCGCGCGATCGCCGGCGCGGCTGGGTCGAAGGCGATGGCAGCCGAGCCCTGCGTGCCGTTGAACTCGGCGCGGCAGTCCTTGGGCAGGCGTTCGCGCACGAAGCGCTGCAGCGCATCGAGCACGCGCTTGGGGTCCTGCCCCGGCACCAGCCGGCAGGTAATCTTCACCGAGGCGCGCGATGGAATGACGGTCTTGGTGCCCGCACCCTGGTAGCCGCCGGTGATGCCGTTGAACTCGACCGTCGGTCGCGCCCAGATCTGCTCCAGAACGCTGTAGCGCTTCTCGCCAGCGGGCTGGGCGAGCCCAACCCCGCCCAGGAACTTGCGATCGTCGAAGCCGAGACCTGCCCACTGTTTGAGCTGCCTGGCCGACGGCTTCTGCACGCCGTCGTAGAAGCCGGGGATTCGCACCTTGCCGTCGGCATCGTGCATCTCGGCCAGGATGTGGGTGAGGACGCGGATGGGATTGGCCGCTGCGCCCCCGTAGAGGCCGGAATGCAGGTCGCGGCTGGGGCCGGTAATGATCAGCTCGGTGCCGGCGAGCCCGCGCAGCTGGGTGGAGATGGCGGGGGTGTTCTTGTCCCACTGGGCGGTATCGCACACGAGCGCGTAGTCGGCCGTGACTTCCTTTCCATGCTTGGCGAAGAAGCCCGGCAGCGAGGGCGACCCGCATTCCTCCTCGCCCTCGATCAGGACGCTGATCGCGAGCGGACATTCACCGGCGGCTCTTTTCCAGGCGCGCACCGCCTCGAAGAAGGTCATGAGCTGGCCCTTGTTGTCTTCGGCGCCGCGGCCCAGGATCACCTTGCCGTTGCCGCGCTCCGACGCGATGCGCGGCTCGAACGGCGGCGAGGTCCACAGCTCGAGCGGGTCGGGCGGCTGCACATCGTAATGGCCATAGAACAGCACGTGCGGGCTGCCGTTGCGCGCCCCCTTCGGGCGATCGTGCGCCACCACGACGGGATGCCCGGTGGTTTGCACGGCGCGCGCCTGAAAGCCGAGCTCCCTGAGCAGGTCAACGCACCAGTCGGCAGCCTTCTGGCATTGTGGTTTGTAGGCGGGGTCGGTGGAGATGCTCGGAATGCGGATCAGCGCGAACAAGCGCGCGAGCGCCTCGTCCTGGGTCTCGTCAAGGACCTTGAGAACGTTGCGAAGCTGGGAAGACATGTGGCGAGACCCCGTGCGGCTGGTGGCGGCGAGTGCGGCGTGTGTGCACGCGCCACGGCAGTCAAAGCAGAGGCCAGCGCGCCATGCAACTCGCGACATAGCGGCCGAAGCGAACTTTTCATTTTGCCCCGCGTTGGCAGGAGGGCTATTGGAGCTTCTTCTTGCACGGTTCAGATCACCAGGGGCTCAAGCCGATGGAGCCACACAAGCCGGTCACCAGTGTGACCAAGCTGGTTTATGGGTTCGGCGCGGGCCGCTCCGACGGCTCGGCGGCGATGAAGGCGTTGCTCGGCGGCAAGGGTGCGAACCTCGCCGAAATGGCAAGCCTTGGTCTGCCGGTGCCTCCAGGGTTCACCATCACGACCGAGGTGTGTACGGCCTACTACGCCAACGGCCGCAAGCTGCCGGATGGACTGAAGGCGCAGGTGGAGGCGGCGTTGGCCGACGTCGGCCGGGCCGTCGGTGCAACCTTTGGCGACGTGGCATCGCCGCTACTGGTATCGGTGCGCTCCGGCGCGCGGGCCTCCATGCCGGGCATGATGGATACCATTCTTAACCTGGGCCTCAATGACCGTACCGTGGAGGGGCTGGCGGCGAAAACCGGCAATCCGCGCTTTGCCTACGACAGCTATCGCCGCTTCATCCAGATGTATGCGGATGTCGTGCTGGGCGTCGACCACGGCGTGTTCGAGGACATTCTCGATACGCACAAGAACCTGAACGGCCTGACCCTCGATACCGATCTCAGCGCTGACGACTGGCGCCAGATCATCGATGCCTACAAGGAGGCCGTGCGCGAGGAGACGGGGGCTGACTTCCCGCAGGACACCTCCGACCAGCTCTGGGGCGCGGTGGGGGCCGTGTTCGGGTCGTGGCAGAATGCGCGCGCGATCACCTATCGCCGGCTGCACGGCATTCCCGATAGTTGGGGCACCGCCGTCAATGTGCAGGCGATGGTGTTCGGCAATCTGGGCCCGACCTCGGCGACCGGCGTCGCGTTCACGCGCAACCCGTCAACCGGCGCGGCGGAGGTGTACGGCGAGTTCCTGATCAACGCGCAGGGCGAGGATGTGGTGGCCGGCACGCGTACGCCGCAGCCGCTGAGCGAGCCCGCAAGCGGTGCCGCGGGCGAGAGGGGCAAGTCGCTGCAGGCGCTGATGCCTGACTGCTACGCGGAGCTCACGCGCATCTTCGCCACGCTGGAGCGGCGCTACCGGGACATGCAGGACGTCGAGTTCACCATCCAGGACGGCAAGCTCTGGATGCTGCAGACGCGGTCCGGCAAACGCACGGTGCGCGCGGCGCTGAAGATCGCCGTTGATATGTGCCGGGAGGGGCTGATCACCGAGCGGGAGGCGGTTCAGCTCATCGACGCCGGCTCGCTCGATCAGCTCCTGCACCCCACGATCGATCCTGCCGCCGAGAAACACGTGCTGACCACGGGTCTGCCGGCGTCGCCGGGCGCGGCGAGTGGCGAGATCGTGTTCGACGCCGACGAGGCGGAAGCACTGAAGGGCCAGGGCCGGGAAGTAATCCTGGTTCGGGTGGAGACCAGTCCGGAAGACATTCATGGCATGCACGCCGCGGCCGGCATCCTGACGACGCGCGGCGGCATGACCAGCCACGCCGCGGTGGTAGCGCGCGGCATGGGGCGGCCGTGCGTGTGCGGCGCCGGAGCGCTGCGCATCGACACCAGGGCCGGCACCATGGCGGTTCGGGGCGAGACCTTCAGGAAAGGCGACATCATCACCATCGACGGCAGCAAGGGCGAGGTCTTGAAGGGCCGGGTGAAGATGCAGCAGCCGGAGCTGTCCGGCGACTTCGCCACCGTGATGGGCTGGGCGGACGCCGTGCGCAAGCTGGGTGTGCGCGCCAACGCTGATACCCCGCGCGATGCCCGGCAGGCCCGCGAATTCGGCGCCGAGGGCATCGGCCTGTGCCGCACCGAGCACATGTTCTTCGAGGAGAGCCGGATCCTGGCCATGCGCGAGATGATCTGCGCCGACGACGAGGCGGGCCGGCGCCGTGCCCTGGCGAAGATCCTGCCGATGCAGCGTGCCGACTTCGAGGAACTGTTCACGATCATGGCCGGGATGCCGGTGACGATCCGCCTGCTCGACCCGCCGTTGCACGAGTTCCTGCCGCACGAGGATGCCGAGGCCGCAGCGGTGGCCAAGGAACTGAACATGCCGGTGGAGAAACTCAACGCGCGCGTGGCGGAACTGCACGAATTCAACCCGATGCTCGGCTTCCGCGGCTGCCGCCTGGCCATACGGTATCCTGAGATCACCGAGACGCAGGCCCGCGCCATCTTCGAGGCTGCCGTCAGCGCCGGCGGCAAGACCGGCAAGCCAGTGGTGCCCGAGGTGATGATCCCGCTGGTCGCCTATCGCACCGAGTTCGACCTGCTGCGCGACGTGATCGTCCGGACCGCGGAGGCGGTGCGCGCGGAGACGGGGGCCGCGCTTGAGTACCAGATCGGCACCATGATCGAGTTGCCGCGCGCGGCGCTGAAAGCCGACGACATCGCAGCGGGAGAAGACGGGGCACAGTTCTTCTCATTCGGTACCAACGACCTCACGCAGACCTGTCTCGGTCTGTCGCGCGACGACGCAGCTCCAATCCTGTCGAACTACACGCAGCGCAACATCTTCGAGATTGATCCGTTTGTGTCCGTGGACCGCGATGGCGTCGGCGAGCTGGTACGCGTTGGCACCGAGCGCGGACGCAAGGTGAAGCCGGACCTCAAGGTCGGCATCTGCGGCGAGCACGGGGGCGATCCGGCCTCGGTCGCCTTCTTCCACGAGGCGGGGCTGACGTATGTCTCGTGCTCGCCCTTCCGCGTGCCGGTTGCGCGGCTGGCGGCGGCGCAGGCAACGATCGGCCAGGAGCGCCGGGAGGATTGAAGGGCGAAGTCTCCGGCCGGCGCTAAGACGTCAGCCGCTCTTCCATGTCGACAGAGGGACGCCGCGGGCGCGGTCCGCGATTCTTCGGCAGGACGAGCAGAAGCAGCAGCATCGGCGGCACTAGGAAGGTCCACGCAGCCCAGAAGGAATGGTCGCGCCGCTTCAGGCCGGCCACGATGCCGGCGAGGGCTGCCGCCACGAAGGCCATCACACCCCAGACGACAATGAATTTGACCATAGGTCACGTCCCGATCGGCTTCGTGCTCCGCTTGAGGCCGTCTTATAGGCCTATTCGACGGAAATGTCTTACACGCGCCCGGGCTTCAGCCTCACGCCGGGCGCGGGATGTTCCAGCACGACGTCGCGGCGGAACCGATAGAGCTGGGCTGGGCGCCCGCCGGTGCGGGACCTGAACTCGCCCGTAGGCTCGACCAAGCCTACGCCTTCCACGAGGCGGCGGAAGTTCTGCTTGTGCAGGTGCGGCCCGAGAATGGCCTCGACGGTTTTCTGCAGCTCGAACAGCGTGAACAGGTCGGGCATCAGCTCGAAGATCACCGGGCGCCACTTGATGGCGCGCCGCAGCTCGCCGATTGCGCTGGCCAACACCCGGGCGTGGTTGCCCGGCATGCCACGCGGCAGACCCGGCGCAGCATCGTCGCCGTTGCCGGCAGCGAGCCCCGCCTCGCACAGCAGATCGAAGCGCTCGAGCACTTTCTCCTCGTCCCAGGCGGCGCCATCGAGGCCGAAGCAGATGCGCACGCGCCGGCTGCGGTCAGAGCCGCCGGACGCGGCGGCCCAGGCACGCAGCGGCGGCTCGATCGTTTCGCCCAGGCAGGCGGGCTTGCCCTTGCGCCAATCCTCCCACGGGAAATACGTGTACCAGCTTCGCCACGCGGCGCCTGAGCCGTCGCGTCCCTGGTCGTCGGCGACGAGCGCCATGTAGCACACCGAGAAGGCCATCGGATGCGCGTCGGCGTCGGGCGGGTCGGCGAGCGTGCAGAGCTGCCGTACCGTGCCGATGTCGAGTCCCGTCTGCTGACGCACCCAGGAGCGCAGGCTCTCCTCGAGCGAGGCGTGGCGGCTTGGCGAAAAAGCGCCGCCCGGCAGTCCGTCCTCGGCGAAGCCATCAGCACCCGTGCCGGAGACGACCGCCACGACCGGCTCGTTGCCGCGCACCGTGAGGATGGCCGCGTTGACGCCCATCACGATGATCTCGCTCACGTGCGGCGCCGGTGCTGCGTGCGCGGTGTGCAAGCCGCCGCGCTGTTGCCGAGCTGCCGAAGTCATGCAACGCCCCTTCTGAAATCAAGGGCTTGGCTAGACGCGGATCATGGCAATTTTCAGCATTGAACTGTGGCCGACGCCGCGCCGGGCGGCCGCAAAGGGGCCGCGATCGCTGTAAGGTTCAGCCTCGCAGCGTGGAGAAATCGGCAGGCAGCGAGAAGGGGCGCGCTTCCGTTGCCGGCACGCCCCGGCCAATCGCGCGCACGGCGTCTACGAGCCGTCCGCGGCGGCTAAGCGCGTCATCGCCGATCTGGATCATCAGTGCGTTGGGGTAGGCGGTTGGAGAAGCCTCGCGCAGTCGGCGAACAATGACGTGTTCCGGCACCTCCGGGTTGAGGGTGCACAGCGTGACCAAAGCCGCAGCGGTGGATCGGCTGATGCCGGCCCAGCAATGGATCACCATCGGGCCACGGCCGCCCCAGGCGGCGGCGAAGTCGATGATCTCGGCGATGTGCTCGTCGCCGGGCGGGATATGCCCCAGCAAGGGCTCGGAAATGTCGTGGATGCGTAGGCGCAGATGGTTGTTGGCCAGGATGGAACGCGGCGTTTCCACCAGGATCTCGTCCTGAAGACAAGTCACGAGATGGGAGGCGCCGGTGCGGGCCACCGTATCCGGCACTAGGCGCAGGGGGCAAACGTGCACCTTCCCGCCGTCAGATGATGTGTCCCTAAAGGCAGTCTCGCTTTCGATCATTGCGGTCCTTTCCTCACAACAAATCCGGCTGCGCGGGAGGCCACGCGCAGAAAAAGGGGGCAGCCTCTTGCCTTTATGTAAGCGCTCGGAAACGCGCCAGAAAGGCAGACTGCGCCTCTGCGGCGGGCAGCGCCTCCAGCGTGTTGAGCTCTGCCGCCAGCGAGGCCGGCACGCCGCGCGGCTCGCCGAAATAGCGCGCGGCCTCCTCGAGCGTGAAGCCGGCCAGCACCGTCGCCTCGAAGTAGGCGGCCACGCGGTCGGCGGATTTGATCATCGTCACCACCCGGTCGGGAAGCTGCGGCGGCAGGCCGAACCGGCGGTGAATTGCCTCCAGCAACCTGATTTCGAACGCCTTGTAGTCGAGGCCCAGCGCAGCCTTGAAGGGGCTGATGAGGTCGCCGATTACGTATTCGGGAGCGTCGTGCAGCAGCGCGGCGAGGCGCCAGCGCGGCAGCGTATCGGGATGCATGCCGATCGCGATCTCCTCCACCACCAGGGCGTGCTGCGCGACGGAGAAGGCGTGATCGCCGACGGTCTGGCCATTCCAGCGGGCGACGCGGGCAAGTCCATGCGCGATGTCGTCGATGTCGATGTCGGCCGGGGCCGGGTTGAGCAGGTCGAGCCGGCGGCCGGAAAGCATTCTTTGCCATGCGCGCTCGCCCGGCCGAGCGGTGGCCCCCGGCTTGGGAGCGTCCGTCATGCGGTGGCCCTCGCGCGTTGCCGCGGCAGCTTGAACTTGCGCTGCAGCCTGGCGCAGGCTTCGTGGCGGTGGCAGGTGACGAGATGGTCGTTAACCATGCCCGTCGACTGCATGAAGGCGTAGACGGTAGTGGGGCCGACGAAGCGGAAGCCCCGGGCCTTGAGCGCCTTGGAAATGGCCTTCGAGGTCGGCGTCTGCGCCGGCACCGTCTTGAACGAGCGGTGCATGTTGATCTGCGGCCGGCGGTCCACGAAGTTCCAGAGGAACGCCGCGAGCGAGGTATCTTGCTGCAGATCGAGGAGAGCGCGCGCATTGTCGATGGTGGCCTCGATCTTGAGGCGGTTGCGGACGATGCCTGCGTCAGCCATCAAACGGGCGATGTCCCTGGCGCCGTAGCGGGCAATGCGCTCGGGGCGGAACCCATCGAAGGCTTTGCGGAAGTTGTTGCGCTTGCGCAGGATTGTCAGCCACGACAGGCCCGACTGGAAACCCTCCAGCACCAGCTTTTCGAACAGGGCGAGGTCGTCCGTCTTCGGCACGCCCCACTCCTCATCGTGATAGCGCGCATACTCGGGGGCGGCGATGCCCACCCACGGACAGCGGACCGGAGAGGTATCGCTCATGGCGCCTCCGCGGCGGCCGGGGGCGCGATGTCGAAGTTGGCCCAGGCGGGCTTGCGCACGCTGATCGGAACGCCGCCAGCCGTCAGTGGCTCGCCCTTGCGCTGCGCCTCGGCGACGCGGTCGAGGCGAAGCATCGCCAGCGCCAGGGTGCCGGCAACCGAGCCCACGGTGCCGATTGCGGCGCTGCCGGCGGTCACGGTGGCGCCCGGTACGATCGGCGAGGCTGCTTCGATGGGCACGATGCGCTTGCGGGCGGTGCCACGGTTTTGCATCCGGCTAACCACCTCCTGGCCGACGAAGCAGCCCTTGGTGAAGGACACGCCGTGGAGCTGGTCGAAGTCGGCCTCGTGCGGAAACGCATCGCCGAAGGCATAGTCCTTCCCGCCCTCCGGTACGCCAACGGCAATGCGCCGGGCGTGGTAGGCGGCAACTGCCTGCTCGTCGTCGCGGCTGGCGCCGCTGGGCGCAATGCTGCGGGTGCCGAGGTCGGGCAGGCGAGGATCAGGAAAACGCACGGCGCCGGTGGCATCGGCAGGCGCAACCGCGCGGCCCCAGCTCGCGGTCACCGCGACCGTGTCCGAGATGTCTTCGAATGAGACCTTGGCACGCAGCCGGTACATGGTGAGGCGCTTGACGAGGTCACTGGTCTTGTCGCGCGCCGTCTCGAGCAGGAGGTCGTCCCCCGCCGTCACCACGAAGAAATCGAACAGGATTTTGCCCTGCGGGGTCAACAGCCCGGCATGGATGGCCGGCTGGCGGGCTAGCAAGCCCAGGTCGTTGGTGATGACACCCTGCAGCAGCTTGTGCGTGTCCTCGCCCTTGACGCGCACCACGCCCCGGTCGGCAAGGCGCGCGCTCCCAAACGTGTTTTGCGGCATATCCATTCAGGTTCGGGATCGCGGGTGCCAGCGGCACCGATTCTGCTATATCTCGCTGGCCAAGAGGTAAGCGCGGGAACGCCGCGAGGCAAGCACAAGGACAGTGTGGCGGTGGCCTTCGACCTGATTGTAAGAGGCGGTACCGTCGTCAATCATGACGGCACGGGCGTGCGTGATATTGCCGTGAAAAATGGGCGGATCGCGGCGCTTGGGACGTTTGCGGAGGGCGCTGCGCGCGAGGTGGTCGAGGCGGCGGGCCTACACGTGCTGCCGGGCGTGATCGACACGCAGGTACACTTCCGCGAGCCGGGGCTGGAGCACAAGGAGGACCTGGAGACCGGCAGCCGCGCGGCGGTGATGGGCGGCGTGACCGCCGTGTTCGAAATGCCCAATACCAAGCCGCTGACGACGTCGGCGGAGGCAGTGGCTGACAAGGTGCGCCGTGCGCGCGGGCGCATGTTCTGCGATTTTGCGTTCTACGTCGGCGGCACGCGCGAGAACGTTGCGGACATCCCGGTGCTGGAACGGCTGGAAGGGGCGGCGGGCATCAAGGTGTTCATGGGCTCATCCACCGGCGACCTGCTGGTGGAGGACGAGCCGTCGCTCGACGCCATCATCGCCGCGCTCAGCCGGCGCGCGGCCTTCCACGCCGAGGATGAAGCGCGGCTGAAGGCGCGCATGGGCGAGCGGCGGCCCGGCGATCCGGCGTCGCACCCGGTGTGGCGGGACGCGCAGGCGGCGCTGCTGGCGACCGAGCGGCTGGTGCGGCTTGCGGAGCGGCACCGCCGGCGCGTGCACGTGCTGCACGTATCGACCGCCGAGGAGATGGCGTTTCTCGCCGATCACAAGGACTGGGCCAGCGTCGAGGTGACGCCGCACCATCTGACCCTGGTCGCCCCGGAGTGCTACGAGCGCCTCGGCACCTACGCCCAGATGAACCCGCCGATCCGGGACGAAGCGCATCGGCGCGCCATCTGGGCGGCGCTGAGCAGCGGGCTGGTCGATGTGCTGGGTTCAGATCACGCGCCGCACACACGCGAGGAAAAGGACCACGCCTATCCGGGTAGCCATTCCGGCATGACCGGCGTGCAGACGCTGGTGCCGATCATGCTCGACCATGTCAACGCGGGCCGGCTGAGCCTGCAGCGCTTCGTCGACCTGACAAGTCACGGTCCCCAGCGTCTGTTCGGCATTCGCGGCAAGGGTCGCATCGCCGTCGGCTACGACGCCGACCTGACAATTGTCGACCTCAAGCGGCGGCAGACCATCACCAACGGCTGGATCCAGTCGCGCTGCGGCTGGACGCCCTACGACGGCGTGTCCGTGCAGGGCTGGCCGGTGGGCACCATCGTGCGCGGCCAGCGCGTGATGTGGGACGGCACCATTATCGCACCGGCAACCGGTGCGCCGGTGCGCTTCTACGCGAGCTGAGCGCGCCCTACATGCGATCTGGCGGCGCGGACGCGCGTTGCGTGCGGCCCCTCACCTGATCGGCGACGATCTTTTCCAGATCGCCCGGCAGACGGTGCACGACCGTCACCTGCGTGCCCACGTCCACCCGGCTCGCCAGGTCGATGATGTGACCGTTGAGCATGCGGAAGCAGCCCGACGAAGCCGCACGGCCGATCGACTTGGCATCGTTGGTACCGTGGATGCGATAGAGCGTCTTGCCGAGGTAGAGGGCCTTGGCGCCGAGCGGATTCCGAATGCCGCCCGTCATCTTCGCTGGCAGCGAGGGATCGCGGTCGCGCATTTCCTCCGGAGGATACCAGTCCGGCCACTCGGCCTTGCGGCTGATGGTTTCGGTTCCGGTCCATGAGAAGCCCTCGCGCCCCACGGAGAT
>DASZQG010000182.1:0-1511 GCA_035550075.1 Hyphomicrobiaceae bacterium
ATGATCGTGCTTATCCCCATCCGCATGCCCGTGCGCATCAGACGTTTTCGTCCCCGATGAAGCATCGGTTTGTGTGGCCGGCGCGGCCGGCTTCTTTTCCTCGCATCCGGTGACAAGCCCGACCGACGCGGTGAGAAGGAAAGCTGAAAGAAGTGGGAAATGATGCATGATCAAGCTCCTTTGGAAAGGGGTTTGGTGAACAATCTGGTCACTGCCGCCCGAAAGCGGCGCAAACGTCCGGCAGAAGGACTGGGACGGGCAACCTCAACGCCGAAGATCAACGAATAGCCCGCTGGTACAACGATCAGGTTGAGGAATGTTGAGCTGATGAGCCCGCCGAGCACCACAATCGCCAACGGCGCGAGCAGTTCGCTGCCCGGTTCGCCTCGTGCCAGGGCGAGCGGAACAAGTCCGAGCGCGGCGCAGAGTGCCGTCATGAGGATGGGGACGAGTCGTTCCATCGATCCCCGCACGATCGCCTCGCCTAGGGGCGTTCCTTCCAGCCGGTGCACATGGTCGTAATGGTTGACGAGCAGGATGCCGTTGCGCACCGCGATGCCGAAGAGCGTTACAAACCCGACCATGCTCGCGATAGAGATCACGGGCGCAACATACGGGCCGCCCAAGCCGAAGAGCGCGAGCGTATTGCTGAAGATGCCGGGAGATTCACTGAGGTAGATCGCCGCAATGCCGCCGATGACTGCCAACGGCAGGTTGACCAGGACCAGCCCCGCGGCCCGGGCCGAGCCCGTTGACATCTGCAATAGCATGAACATCACGACAACTACGCCGAGCCCCATCAGGTAGATCGTCTTCGCTGCCGATTGCTGCGCCTCGAACTGACCGCCGTAATGAACGGTGTAACCCGCCCGCTGAACGATGGGGTCGACACGCGACTGCACTTGGCCCACGAGCTGCCCGAGGTTGAATCCCTCCGCCACGTTGCAGGAGATAACCGCCTTGCGCTGCGCGTTCTCACGGGCGATCAGATTGCTGGTTCGCTCCGGCCCGATGTCGGCAACCTGCTTCAGCCGCACCGTGGCCCCGCCCATGCCGCGGAGCATGAGGTCCTCGACCTGATCGATGCGCTCGCGTTCCTCCGGGGCGAGCCGCACCACCATCTCGTACCGGCGAACGCCCTGGTTGATCTCGGCGACGACCTCGCCATAGAGCGCATCCTGTACCTGCTCAGCGGCAGACGCGGGCGTGAGCCCCGCGGCGGCAAGGTCCTGGGCGCGGTATCGAATGGGGAGAGACGTGATGAGCACCTCGCGATTGGCCGCCACGTCGCGAGTGCCGGGGAGCGATTTGAGGGCTGTCTCGGCTTCCTTGGCGATGCTGCGGAGTTTGTCGAGGTCATCGCCGAAGACATTGATCGCGATCGCCGCGGGGGTTCCGGAGAGGATGTGGCTGAGGCGGTGCTCGATCGGTTGCCCGACCATCGTGGTGATGCCCGGGATATTGGAGATCACCGCGTCGATCCGCCGGCGGATCTCCTCCTTGCTGTACTC
>DASZQG010000183.1:0-2431 GCA_035550075.1 Hyphomicrobiaceae bacterium
CGACCGCGCGCATCCGATGTCGGGCAGCAATTGCATGTGCGTCGTGACGGCGCTCTTGGAAAGCGGCCGCGTGAAGATGGTGGAGCCGGAAACCGTCGTGCGCCTGGACACGCCCGCCGGTTTGATCACCGCGCGGGCGAAATGCAGCCATGGCCGCTGCCTGTCGGTCAGCCTCGACAACGTGCCGGCTTTCGTCGAAGAGCTGGACCGCGTGATCGACACGCCGCGCTGGGGCAACATCAAATGCGACATCGCCTTCGGCGGCGTCTATTACGCGCTGGTCGACGTAACGCAGATCGGGCTGGAGATCGCGCCCGCGAACGCGCGCGAATTGGCGGAAGCGGGCATCGAGCTGAAGGCGCTGCTGGCGCAGCAGATCCGCGTGCAGCATCCCGAACTGCCCGGGGTCAACGAGATCGCCTATGTGATGTTCCGTGCGGAGGAGCCGGACGGCGCCATCCGCACCTGCACCACTTTGAAGCCCGGCCGCGTCGATCGCTCGCCGTGCGGCACCGGCAGTTCGGCGAATCTCGCGGCGCTGCATGCCCGCGGCCTCGCGAAAGTCGGTGACAGCCGTCGCTCGCGCTCGATCATCGGCGGCGAGTTCCTGGTGGAACTGATCGGCGAGGCACGTGTCGGCGACAAGGCAGCGATCCTGCCGCGCCTGACCGGTCAGGCGACAATTTACGGCACCGAAGAGATGCGCTGGGATCCGGCGGATCCGTTCTTCAAGGGCTTCGCGCTCTCGGACACCTGGGGCCCGCGGGTCGATCAGTTAGGCTAGCGCATTGCGCTCAATCGTCATGGTCGGGCTTGGCCCGACCATCCACGAGTTTCGCTGTGCGAGGCTGTATCGCGGCAAGCAAACTCGTGGATGCCAGGGCCAAGATGGTGTGATCGGGCCTGACAGATTGGTGGCTGTCTCTCACAATGATGGTGTGAACGAGGTCGCGAATGGGTCGTGCCTCAAGCATCGAGGAGAGACAGCCATGAAGCATTATGCCGGGATCGACGTGTCGTTGGAAGTGAGCCACGTATGCGTGATCGACGAGGCGGGCAGGGTTGTTAAGGAGTTGGTGGCGAGCAGCGACCCGCTGTCGTTGGAGGAAGCTCTTTCGCCGTGGCGCCGGTCGCTGGGACGTATGGGGTTGGAGGCGGGTCCGCTGTCGCAGTGGCTGCATGCCGGGCTGGCTGCCGCGGGCTTTCCTGTCGACTGCCTGGAGACGCGGCATTTGCAGGCGGTGCTGTCGACCTCGCCGGTGAAGACGGACCGCAAGGATGCCCACGGGATCGCCCAGGTGGTTCGGATGGGCTGGTATCGGCGGGTGCATGTGAAGTCGCATGAGGCGCAGGAGCGGTTGGCGCTGGTGACGGCGCGCAAGCTGCTGGTGAACAAGCTGACGGATGTGGAGAACGGGATCCGCGGCTTGCTGCGCGGCTTCGGACTGAAGGTCGGCCAGGTTGGCAAGGTCAAGTTCGCGCCGCGGGTCCGGGACCTGCTGGCGCAGAGGCCAGGGCTGCAAGGGACCGTCGAGCCCTTGCTGAAGATACGTGAGGAGATGCGCACCCAGCTTGCCCGGCTTGATGGTCAGGTGCGGCAGGTTGCTCGGCAGGACGAGAGGTGCCGGCGTCTGATGAGCATGCCCGGCATAGGGCCTGTGGTTGCACTGACCTATCAGGCGGCGCTGGACGAGCCTGGCCGCTTCGCCCATTCCAAGTCGGTGGGACCCTACTTCGGGTTGACGCCGGCCAGATACAAGTCCGGCGAGATCGACTATTCCGGCCACATCAGCAAGTGTGGCGATGAGCTGGTGCGGACCGCCCTCTACGAGGCCGCCACCACGCTGTTGTGCCGGGTAGCGCGCTGGTCGGCCTTGAAGGCCTGGGCAGTGCGGGTGGCCAAGCGGCGCGGCTTCAAGCGCGCCTGCGTGGCCCTGGCGCGCAAGATGGCCGTCGTGCTGCATCGCATGTGGCAAGACGGAACGGAGTTCCGCTGGAGCAAGATCGAGATCGCCGCCTGAGGCAGGTAGGGCCCGAGACTTCAATCCAGCCAAGAGCGTCCCGTCGCAGGGACGGCGGATCGGGTGAGGACGTATCGCCAAGGTGGATCGAGCGATCCCTGGATCGCTGAGGCCGCGGCCAAGATGAGCCCCCCGACCCCTGGACGTCATCATGTTGGCGGCCACGGCCGACCACGGACAGAAGCATGAACCCTGCGACGCGACAAAGAGGGATTGACGCCAACGGCCCGATCACAGAAGCCCTGGCATGACGTTTGAAATGGAAGACAGAGAATCCGTGTCCTCTCGCGGTGTCTTCCATCTACGCTCACTCGCATTGGGGGGGCAGCCTTGATCCGTGCTGTGTTCTTCGATGTCGGCGAGACGCTGGTCAACGAGACGCGCCAGTGGATCTCCTGGGCCGACTGGCT
>DASZQG010000184.1:0-2605 GCA_035550075.1 Hyphomicrobiaceae bacterium
TCCCGAACTTTGTTGCCGTCATGCCGGATGCAGCGAGGTAGGCCTCGATCTCGGTCAGCAGGGCTTGGGCAATACTGGACATGTGCGGACATTGATGGGAAATTACCCATTCGTCAATGGGGGCCTAAGGCGGTTCCGACTGGAATTCACCCCGAAAAGCCGAGGGGGGACGAAGCCGCCCAGGAGGCCCTCTGACGGCTATTTCGAATGGCGCAGTCCCTTGGCGAGGCAGGCCGCCACGAGGCGCCCAGGGCCAATTTCGGGGCCGCCAGGACCATCAGCTCTGTTGTGTCGAACCCCGCCAGGGCAACAGGTGGGCACCCAGCTTCCAACAACTAAAAATTGCATGTGCCGAGATACGCACGCGACTTTGTTCGTAGCTTTTGGGCCGCAGCATCGAAGCAGACAGCCAACAGGCGGTGGCGGCGACCGCCGGGAGGCTGCATAAGGCTCTCGCCCTCGGACCCAGACCGGCGTGAGATGGACAATATTTTTTCCGACACGCCTTTGCATGGCGCGATCGCCTGGGCAACGCTGGCCTACATTCTCATCGTTGCCGCGGTACCGTGGACGGCCGGCCGTGGAGGCGGCGGCCGCCCGGTTCTCGTCAGAACGGCGGCAGCACTGGTCGGCCTCGGCATTTTGTCGAGCGCCGTGATCCTGCAATGCGAGGTTGGGTATTGCGGCCATGGTGCGATGATATTGCCGGCGCTGCTGGCGCTTGCCGGCGTTGCCGCAGTTGTCACAGTGCTGTCTGCCGCGGTCGCGTGGGTGCGTTCTCGGTGAAATCGCCGCCTGGACTAGCGTCCGGGCGCCAAAAACCAGAAAGCGAAGATTGCAGCGACGATTAGGGCGGCCGTTGTCCAACGGCTCCAGCGAGTTCGCCGTGCCTGCGCCTCCGCCAGGCCCTCGATCGTTTCATCGTGCAGGCGGAACCCGCCGCGCGCGATATCGGCAAGGGCAAGCGCCATGCCCTCCGCTTGCGCCAGCACGCGGGGCACCTCGGCCAGGACTTTGCCGAGGGTGCCGGCGCTCTCGCCCGCTTCCCGGAGCCGCCCGGCCATGCCGTAGTTCGTCTCGATCCACTCGCGCGCAATCGGTTCGGCGGCGGTCCAGATATTGAGATCGGGATCGAGCGAACGGGCGACGCCCTCCACCACCATCATCGTTTTCTGCAACAGCAGCAACTCCGGCCGCGTCGTCATGTCGAAAACGTCGGTATAGGCGAAGAGCTGACCGAGCAGATCGGCCATGGAGATCTCGCTTGCGGGGCGCCCATGTATCGGCTCGCCAATGGCACGCATGGCTTGAGCAAAGACCTCGACCGAATGATGCGGGGGCACATAGCCCGCTTCGAAATGTACCGCCGCAGCGCGATGGTAGTCGCGCGTGATCAGGCTATGCAGAATCTCAGCCAGGAACCTGCGCTCCTTTGCGCCCAGGCGGCCCATGATACCGAAATCGACCGCCACTACGTTTCCCGCGGCATCGACGAGCAGATTGCCCTGGTGCATGTCGGCGTGGAAAAAGCCATCGCGCATCGCATGACGCAGGAAAGAGCGAAGTACGATCAAGCCGAGGCGGCTTAGGTCATGGCCCGCTGCGCGCAGCGCCGCGTGATCAGCGATCGGAATGCCATCGATCCACTCGATCGTCAGAACGCGCCGGGCTGTGCGGCGCCAGTCGACCGCGGGCACGCGGAACGCGCCATCCGGCAGCGAGGCGTCGCGCGCAATGTTCTCGGCCATTTCGGAAATGGCGGCAGCCTCGAGCCGCAGGTCCATCTCGATCTCGACCGACCGGGCCAGCGTATCGACGACGGCGAGGGGACGTAGCCGCCGCGACGGGGAATGAAAGCGCTCGATCTGGCGCGCCGCGAAATAAAAGCTATCGAGGTCACGCCGAAACCGCGCTTCGATGCCCGGACGCAGCACCTTGACTGCAACCTGGCGCGGTGCGGCCCCCTCGCGAACCGTCGCCTTATGCACCTGGGCGATGGAGGCGGCCGCAACCGGTGGATCAAACGACAGAAAATGATCCTCGACCTTGCCGCCCAGTGACTCTTGCACGGCGGCGCGCGCCTCGCGCATCGAGAACGGGGGCAGCCGGTCATGCAGGCTGCGCAGGTCACCGGCGAGCTCCGGGCCAATGAGATCGGCGCGCGTGGCAAGAAACTGTCCAAGCTTGATGTAGCTGGGGCCAAGGCGGGTGAGGGCGTCTGAGACCCGGGTCGCCTTAGGCTTGCCGATGCGTGCGGGCCACGTGACCGCGCGAACAGGCCATGTCGCGACATGGGCGAGGCGCAACGCCAGCGGTGGCTTGGTGCCCGGCGGGGCAAAGCGCACCCCGTGCTGAGCGAGCACGAACCCGGCGCGCGTGAGGCGGAACAGGCTGCCTAGGGATGAGGCCATCGGGCTCAAATTCAGCGCTTGGGAACAGCGCCCTCTTGCAAGCGCGCCACCCGAGCAGGTGGTTATGGAAGCGGGCTGAAAGCTCGATTGACCCGTGGCGACAGCGTAGCATAGGTCGCGTTTCGATATCGGTTAACAGCCGTGCGTTTCATGGGTTGGGGATCTCGATTTGTAGCGGCGATCTGGCCGGCGGG
>DASZQG010000185.1:0-21641 GCA_035550075.1 Hyphomicrobiaceae bacterium
TGGGGCGATAGGGAGCAGGCGCCGGGGGAAAAATACAACTTCATGGGGGCTCTCCTGAATCGCGCGGGAACCAACTCCGCGCATCGTATGCATTTGCATAATATGCAACTGCATACGAAGTTCCATGCAAAAGCAAGCGAATTCGTCTATGTTTCCCCCATGATTGCGAAGTTGGAGCCGCCGGTGATCGAGGCATGGGACAGCCTGATCAGGGCGGAACGGACGCTGCTCGACAAGGTGCAGGACCAGCTCAAGCAGGCCGGCCTGCCGCCGCTCGACTGGTATCTCGTCCTGCACGAGATCGACGCCAGTCCGAAGGGCATGGTGCGCCAAGCCGGCGTGCAGGGCCGGACCCAGCTCGCGCAGTACAACCTTTGCCGGCTGGTGGACCGCCTGGAACGCGAGGGGCTGGTGGAGCGCCACCAGTGTCAGCTTGACGGGCGCAACAATGTGCTCGTTATCACGGCCAAGGGGCGCAGCCTTCGCCGCGCGATGTGGCCCATTTACGCCGAGGCCATCGAGGAGCATTTCGGAGCCAGGCTCTCGCACGCCGAGATGGCCCAGCTCGCTGCGCTTCTCAACAAGGTCCTGGTGCCGGAGCGCAACTAGACCCCCGGGCACATTGGTGTAGGATAACCCGTCGAATCCGAGCCGGATTCAAAGATTTCGGAAGGGACGAGCGCACATGACGGAACCTGGAGCGGGTGCCGGGATTGCGGCTGGCACGCTCATGCAGGGCAAGCGTGGCCTCATCATGGGGGTTGCCAACAACCGCTCGATTGCCTGGGGAATCGCCAAGGCGGCGGCGGCGCATGGCGCGACCCTTGCCTTCACCTACCAGGGCGACGCCCTGAAAAAGCGCGTGGAGCCGCTTGCCGCGGAGCTTGGCTCGAAGCTGGTGCTGCCCTGCGATGTCAGCGACGGCGCCTCGGTCGATGCGGTTTTCGCCGAGCTTCAGCGGGGCTGGGGCAAGCTGGATTTCCTGGTCCACGCCATTGCCTTCTCCGACAAGGCCGAACTCGACGGGCGTTACGTCGACACCACGGAAAAGAACTTCATCCAGACCATGCTGATCTCCTGCTACTCGTTCACCGCGCTGGCGCGGCGGGCCGAGAAGCTGATGCCGCAGGGCGGCTCCCTGCTGACCCTCACGTATTACGGTGCGGAGAAGGTCATGCCGCACTACAACGTCATGGGCGTTGCCAAGGCAGCGCTGGAAGCGAGCGTGCGCTACCTTGCCGCCGACCTCGGTCGCGGCAACATCCGCGTCAATGCCATCTCCGCCGGTCCCATCAAGACGCTGGCGGCCTCCGGCATTGCCGACTTCCGCTACATCCTCAAGTGGAACGAGTACAACTCGGCGCTGCGGCGTACGGTGACCATCGAGGAGGTCGGCGCGGCCGGGCTCTATCTCCTGTCGGATCTTGCGCGGGGCGTGACGGGTGAGGTGCACCACGTCGATGCCGGCTACCATGTGCAGGGCATGAAAAACGAGGACGCACCGGACATCTCGGTGCACCGCGAAGGCGAGTAGTCGACGGCTCTCGCCTCAGGCAACGCTGGTCACACCTTCAACGCTCAATGCAGTGCGTGCCGTTCCACGTGCGGCCGCTGCCGCATGCGTGCCGGTAGGGTTCGTCCGACGACGCTCGCACGTGACGGCGACCGTAGATCCGCGCAGGGTACGACGGTGGTCCGACGCCGCCGCGGCTTTGATACAGAGACGCGTCGAAGTTTCGGGGCCCCGCTGGCGGAACGTATCGGCAGCCGGCGGTCGCAGGCGCAGGGAGCAGGCTCAGCGCCGCGAGCGCGGCCAAGGCGGCTATTCTGATCATGCCGGTCACCTTCAGGATCCGACCCGATGCAGCCTCGTAACGGCGGCTTGCCAGGTTCGTTCCCCGCGGCCCAGCAAAGCTGGCGCCACAGGATGCTCGGCACGGCTGCGGTCACGGTGATCGGCAAGCGGGCGGGTGTCCCGGCCTGAGATCCCCGCGGCTGTGTTGGAGCGGCAGATGGGAATCGAACCCACGACCCTCGCGTTGGAAGCGCGATGCTCTACCTCTGAGCTACTGCCGCAATTGCTTGCTTCAACCCAAGCATAGCGCAGATCCGGTTGGGTCTCGACCCGCGTCAGTCTTCAAAACTGTCGACTGAGTATGCCCCGTCAGGGCTTGGCGTGGGCGAGATAGTGGGCAAGCGCGGCCAGATCGTCGTCTCCCAGGCCGCGAACGGCCTCCGCCATCACCGCCTGCGTGCCGACGCGCGCTCCGGCCTGGTAATCCTTGAAGGCCTTGATCAGGTATTTCTCGTGCTGGCCCGCCAGGCGCGGCATCTGCTCGCGGCCGGAGTAGTCGGCATTGTGGCACACCCCGCACATCCGCTCCTTGGCCAGCGCCGCGCCACGGTCATAGCGCGCCTTGTCGACCGGTTCGTCGGCCGGCTTCATGGCCGGCAGCTTGGCCACGTAGTCGGACAGCGCCGTCAGATCGGCGTCGCTGATGTCCTTGGCGATGGCATTCATTTCCGGGCTCTTGCGGCGGCCGTCCCGGTAAAAGAAGAGCTGGTACATCACGAACAGCCGCGGCTGTCCGCCGATCGAGGGAATGTCCGGGTTGGCGGATTGGCCCTTTTCGCCATGGCACGCGGGGCACATGGCGATGCGCTCTTGCAGCGACTGCGCTGCGGCGCCGGCGTCACAGGCGATCAGAGACGCAAAAAAAAGGGCGGACGCGGCAAGCCGCGTCCGCGCGCTTCGAGCAGGCTTACTTGCCATACGAGATGCGGTAGACCGCGCCCGCGTGGTCGTCGGAAACCAGCATCGAACCGTCAGGCATCACCAGCAAATCGACCGGTCGGCCGAGATACTGGTTGTCCTTGACGAAGCCGGTCAGGAACGGCTCGACCGAGGTCACCTTGCCCTTGGCGTTGACGAAGGCCACCGCCACGTCGGCGTACTTCTTGGTGCGGTTCCACGGCCCATGGCGGGCGATGAAGATCGCGTTCCGATACTTCGAAGGGAACATCTTGCCCGTGTAGAAGCGCATTCCGAGCGGTGCCGCATGCGCTCCAAGCGTCACGGCGGGCTTGACGTAGTCGTCGCACGACTTGCCCCAGCCGAACTGCGGATCGACCATTATGCCGGAATGGCAGAATGGGTAGCCGAAGTGCTGCTGGCCGGGCTTGGTGACGTGGTTCAGCTCGTCCAGCGGCATATCCTCCGACAGCCAGTCGCGCTGGTTGTCGGTGAACCACAGGTCTTTCGTGCGCGGATCGAAGTCGAAGCCGACGCTGTTGCGCACGCCCCGCGCCACGACTTCCTTGCCTGACCCGTCCGCGTTGATGCGGAAAATCTGCGCGTGGTTCTCGTCCGGCATACAGATGTTGCAAGGGGCGCCGACGGGCACATACAGCTTGCCGTCAGGGCCGAACTTGATGAACTTCCAGCCGTGCGGCACGTCGCCGGGCAGCTTGTCGTAGACCATCACGGGCTTCGGCGGATGATCGAGGTTGTCCTCGATCTTGTCGTAGCGCGTGATCTCCTTGGGCGTGGCGACGTACAGCGAGCCCTTGTGGAACTCGATGCCGTTGGGAAGCTGCAGGCCGCTGAGGATGGTCTTGACCTCGTGCTTTCCCTTGTCGTTGGTGATCGCGTAGATCTTGCCGGCCACGAACAGCGAGCTGACGAACACGGTGCCCTTGTCGCCGTGGCGCAGGCCGCGTGCATCGAGAATGCCGCTGGCGTAGGTCTCAACCTTGAAGCCGGACGGCACCTTCAGCTTCGGAAGCTGGTTTGCCGGGGTTGGCACGGGCAGCGCGGCCACGGGCGCCATCTTGTCCGCCGTCTCGTTCTTCGGGCGGCCGACCGCCCAGAACGGCGTCTCTTCCTTCTTCTCCTGGGCAATCGCCAAAGTCCCCGCGACGAGACACGTCGCCAGTGCTGCAGCGCCTGCCGTATAGGCCATCCTTGTTCGCGTACGCATGACGTACTCCTCCTTCCCAAGACTCTCGATGCTTATGAGTGATGATCGAGCGGCGGGTTGCCGCGGCGAGCGGAAATGGCTGCGGCGGCAACGAATGGATAGGCTTTCCCCTGTTGAACACGCAAAGTATCGGCTCAAGGGTGGCCGCTGGCAAGGTCGATTGCGATCCCAATTTTACAAATTGATGAGGATGAGAACGCCTCCCACGATCAGGCCGATGCCCATCGCTTCGCGCGATGCCAGCTTCTGCTTGAAAAGGTTGCGGGACAGGGCCTGGGCAAACAGGATCTCGATCAGCGCGAGGGTGCGCACCTTGGCAGCCGTCTCCAGCGCAAATGCGAGATACCACATTTGCGATGCAAACGCGCCCATGAAGCCGGCAAACAGCGACGGTCGCCAAAGGCGGAAAATCGCCATCAGGGCCGGCCTGTCGAAGATGAACAGATAGGCGGTGAGGATCACCGTCTGGATCAGCAGCCCCAGCACCAGCGTGGTGGTGGCCGCCATCACGAAGTTCGGCGCCTCCAGCGCCCGGATGCCGCCGCGGAAGCCGATGGCGGCGATGGCGAACAGCGCACCCGAGCCGATGCCGAGCAGGGCCGGCGTCCAGCTGAATGTCTCGCCGCCTTTGCTGCGCGGCCACGACATGAGCAGAACGCCGGCGGTTGCGATCAGGATGGCGGCCGCGAGACCCGGCGTGACGCGATCTCCCAGGAATGCGAGGCCGAAGATGGCGACCTGCACCGGCTCGGTCTTGGCGTAGGCGGTGGTGACGACAAACGAGCGCTCGCGCATGGCGGCGAGCAACAGGGCCGTGGCGCCGATCTGGGCCAGCGCCGCGGTGAGCGTCCAGGCGAGAACCGGGCGGGTGATCTGCGGCAGCCCCTGTCCCGTTGCGGTAAGGACAATGACGAGGAACAACAGGGCGAACGGTAGCCCGAACAGGAAGCGCACATGCGTGGCCGCGACGGTACCGATCTGGGTGGTCAGCTCTTTCTGCTGGGCGTTGCGCAGGACCTGGCCGGCGGACGCGATGACCGTGAAGACGGCCCACAACCATGACATCGCGTCGATTCCCCCCAGCTCCCGGCGCGCATCGGATAAGGCCGTGCGGGAGCCGATGCAACTGCATCGCACGCAATTCAGCCCCAACGCGGCCGGGCAGGGCGCTTCTCGGCGGCCGTTTATGGAGTAGAATCACGTCCACGGCCTTCAGCATGGACCACCGCATGACCCAGGACAGCAAACCCCGGCCCGACTACTACCAGGGCCCGCAGGCCGGCGACTTTGCCGAGGCGAGCGAGCCGTTTGGCCTGTTTGAGTCCTGGTTCGCCGAAGCCACGGCGCACGAGCCCAACGACCCCAACGCAATGGCGCTCGCCACCGCCGACACCTCCGGCATGCCCAACGTGCGCATGGTGCTGCTCAAGGGGCTCGACGCGGCCGACCATCCCGCGCGCGGCTTCGTGTTCTACACCAACTTCGAAAGCGCCAAGGGCCACGAGCTGCTGGCCTCGCCCCGCGCCGCGCTCTCGTTTCACTGGAAGAGCCTGCGGCGGCAGGTGCGCATTCGCGGCCTTGTCTCGGTTGTCAGCGACGAGGAGGCGGACGCCTATTTTGCCTCGCGTCCGCGCGGCAGCCGCATCGGCGCCTGGGCCTCGCAGCAGTCGCGCCCGTTGGAAAGCCGGTTTGCGCTGGAAAAGGCGGTCGCGGCGGTCACCGCCCGCTATCCGGTTGGAAACATTCCCCGTCCGCCCTACTGGTCTGGCTTCCGCGTGACCCCGGTGGAGATGGAGTTCTGGCACGACCGGCCATTCCGGCTGCACGAGCGCGTCGTCTTCCGCCGCGAGAGCACCGCGGCGCCCTGGACGAAGGAGCGGCTCTATCCTTAACGGAACCATCGCCGGCCCGGCCGGTTGGGATCGGACCCTGGAAAGTGCTACAGGACGCGGGAGCGGACTGGCACCCTTAGCCTGCTGAGACGGCTCCATGCCCCAAGTTTCCGACCAAGATCGCAAGACCCTGATCCTCACCGGTGCCTCGCGCGGCATCGGGCACGCCACCGTGAAGCGCTTCTCCTCCGCCGGCTGGCGCGTCATCACCTGCTCGCGCCACGCCTTCCCCGAGAACTGCCCCTGGGAGATGGGACCGGAGGATCACATCCAGGTCGACCTCGCCAATGCCGAGGACACCCGCAAGGCGGTCGCGCTGATGAAAGAGCGCCTGCGCGCGCAGGGATCCCATCTCAACGCGCTGGTCAACAACGCGGCCATCTCGCCGAAAGGCGCGAACGGCGCGCGCCTCGGCACCATCGAGACGCCGCTGGAGGACTGGCAGCACGTGTTCCAGGTCAATTTCTTCGCGCCGATCATGCTGGCCCGCGGCCTGCTCGAGGAGCTGGAGCGGGCGAAGGGCGCCGTTGTCAACGTCACCTCGATTGCCGGCGGCCGCGTGCATCCGTTCGCCGGCGCGGCCTACGCCACCTCGAAGGCCGCGCTCGCCAGCCTCACGCGCGAGATGGCGGCCGACTTCGGCCCGCGCGGCATCCGCGTCAATGCCATTTCGCCCGGGGAGATCGACACGCCGATCCTGTCGCCGGGGACCGAGAGGATCATGCGCGAGCGCATTCCGCTCGGCCGGCTGGGCGAGCCGGAGGAAGTGGCCAAGGCGATCTATTTCCTCTGCACGGACCAGTCGAGCTACGTGAACGGGGCGGAGCTGCACATCAACGGCGGCCAGCACGTGTAGGCGCGCTCCGGCGGGCCGGCTGCCGCGCCGGCGGGTCCCTTGCGGGGTCCCCGACCGGCGGCTATAACCGCCCTCTCGCCGACCGGTGGCCGCCGCGTCGGCGCGTGCTTATATTGACGTTGAAGGTCGGGCGGAGCGTAGCGCAGCCTGGTAGCGCACTTGCTTCGGGAGCAAGGGGTCGGGAGTTCGAATCTCCCCGCTCCGACCAACACTAAGTCATCTTTCAAGGTCCCTGCCCCGGAAGAAGTAAGGCAGAGTGCGCGGCCAATTGAACATGGCGGGCCGCGGGGCTTTTGTGCATTGCGTCCGCACGTATCCCCAGCGCTGCAGAGCGGCCTCGTCGGCCTACACCGAGTAGAACAAAATCAGGGCAGCGCGGCGTTGCCAGCCGAACTGATGCCCCAGCGGAGTCACTAGTAAAATCGACCGGCGTAAAAGGGGCAATCGCCGGCAAAGACAATTGGCCCGTAGCGGTCACGGGGCCACTTCCCAGCCTGAAACGGGCCGGGCGGTAAATCGCGCTCCCTTTCCTGTTTTCCTATGGGCCGAAGCCTCGCTAGAGTGCGAGCAGAGACTTCGCCATTCAAGAGCACTGATTCATGAAGAAGCTGGGAGCGCTTGGGTGCGCGCTAGTGGTGAATGTGGTTGCGCTGGGACAAGGCGTGCCCGGCGATGTCCAACGCGGACATGACCTATCGGTCGGGCTTTGCACAGGCTGCCACTCGGTTGAGCGTCAGGTGGCAGGGCCCGTGACGGCTGATGTCCCGACCTTTGCGGCCATCGCGGCGAGGCCGGGCATGAACGCCGAGGTCATCGCGGGACGCATCGTCATACCGCATCCGGCCATGCCAAATGTGCCGCTGAGCGCGGCAGAGATCAGAGACATTGCGACCTATATCATGAGCCTGAAGCAGGCGAAGTGAGCCCGTGCGACGGATCGCGCTGCTGCACGCCTGATTACGTCGCTCACCGGCCGGCGTACCACTGGCGCAACACGACGGCGCTCAGAACGACGGTCGCGCCGGCGAGCCAAAGGGCGCCGCTGTTGAAGGTCCAGATCAGGACGAGCCCAACCGCGGCCAGGCACCCCACCACGTCTAGCCGCGTCAGCGCCACGATCAGATGACCGACGGACACCGCAGCCAGGGCGATCGCGGCGATGGCCCAGGCCCACAGCGGCGCTATCACCGCGGCGGGTTCCGGCGGAAACACCAGCAGGCTCGGGTGATAGACGAACAGGAACGGAACCAGCGACGGCGCCAGCAGCAGCTTGCAGGACGCCCATCCCGTTGCCCAATAGCCGGCGCCCGACATTCGGCTGGCCAGCAGGGCCGCGGTTGCGACCGGCGGCGTCACGGCGGCGTAGACCGCAAAATAGTAGGCGAACATATGGGAGCTGGCGGGCTCCAGCCCGAGCTTGGTGAGCGAGGGGATCACCATGATCGCGATCATGGTGTAGTCGACCACCGTGGGTAGCCCGCAGCCCAGCACCAGCGCCGCCAGCATGACCAGCAACAGGCCGAGCCAGATCTTGCCCTCCACGAACATCGCGATGGCCGAGGCAAGCTTCGGGCCCAGCGCGGTGGTGATCATCGACTGGGTGATCAGGCTCACGATGGCGATGACGATCGCCAGCGCCGCGCCTTGCCGCGCCCCGCTGATGAGCCCGGCGATGATCTGCTTCACGGCTTCCGCAAGTCCGGCGAACGAGGTGACAACCCTGAGCCTGCCGAACGTCGTAACGACGAGGGCAAGCATGGCCGCAAGCACGGCGCTTTGCTCGGTGTAGCCCTGCACGAGATAGTAGACGAGAACCGCCAGCGGCAGGACGAATGGCAGAAGCTGCGAGCGAATGACGCGCAGGTCGATCTCGCCGTCGGTGCGGGCCACCAGGCCGAGCTGGCGAACCAGGCACATGATGACGATCAGGATCGAGGCGTAATAGAGCAGCGCCGGCAGCACGGCCATGGCGGCGACGGTGATGTAGGGGACGCCCAGCAAGGACGCCATCACAAAGGCGCCAACCCCCATGACGGGGGGAAGGATCTGTCCGCCGAGCGAGGACACCGACTCGATGGCCCCGGCGGTCTCCGGCCGGAAGCCCTGCCCCTTCATGGCGGGAATCGTGAAATTGCCCATCACGGCGACGTTGGCCACTGTCGCTCCGGTGATCGTGCCGAGCAGACTCGAGGCAATCACCGTCATGACGGCGGCGCCGCCCTTCAGCAGCCGTCCTATCCAGTTGCCGACCTCGATGAACAGCGCCATGACGCCGGTGGATTCCAGCAACGCGCCGAACAGCATGAAATAGAAGATGACGTTGGCGGACACCGGGGTGAGCTGGCCATAGATGCCGGAGCCGCCGCCCGACATCAAAAAGGTCATGGCGAAGTCGAAAGAGGGCTGCGGCGAGGCGCGCAACGGTCCCGGCAAATAGTGTCCGAAGAAGAAGTACGCCAGCGCCAGAAGACCGAGGACGGTCAGCGACGCGCCCCAGTCTTTCCACGCCAGGATGGACACGGATGCGATGATCACAAATGCCGCGATCAGCTGCGGGCGTGTCAGGCCGACGCCGTAGCGGATCTCAAGATCGTCGGCCTGGCCGAACAGGTAGATGCTCGCGGCCGCACCTGCCAGAAGCACGCCAAGCGCGACGGCGCGGCCGACAGGGCCTGCCTTCGACGCCTGCGCAAGGGCGACGATGACAACCGCCAGCCCGACATGGACGATTGCATGCTTGGTGTCGGTCCAGGGCCGATAGATCGCGAACAGAATGTGATAGACGGCCGCCGACAGCGCGACGGCACCCAGCATCGCGCCGAGCGGGCGCTCCATCACCCCGGTCCTCCGGCTGGCCGCAATCGCCATGCTCACACGCAGCCCTCGCGCACTATTTCAGCACGCCGGCCTCGCGGAAGGCGCGGGCCGCCCCCGGATGAAGGTCCTTCTCCGTCCAGTTGCCCAGCAGCGCCGCGGGCGTGGCCACCACCTTCAGCATGGCTGCGTAGGTCGGCAGGCTGCCGGCGTTGGCGATGACCAGCTTCGTGATCGCGTATGCGACGTCCTCGGGGAAGTCCTTGTTCACCGAAAGGGCCGCAGGTGCGAAGATGAAGTTCACTTCCTTGTCCGACGCGATCTGCGGGAACGACGCCTTGTTGATCTTGATCGGCTTGAAGTCGACTCCGGCCTTCTGGGCCGCAGCGAACTGCGCATCGTCAAAGCCGATCATGTAGACCGGCTTGCCGAGGCCGAGCAGTTTCGACACCACGCCTGGCAAAAACGTCTTGGAGCCGTCGGGCAGCACGGTGAGCTGGGTCACAACGGCGTCCGCGCGCCCTTCCGCGAGCGCGTCATGGGACTGCGCGGGCCCCAGGTACTCCATCTTGGGCTTCACGTTCGGCGCCCCGGTCTCCAGGAACAGGATCGGCAGTCCACCCCAATGCGCCTGGCTGATTTTGCCGAGCGCCAGACGTTTCCCGTTGAGATCGTCGAGCGTTTTCAGGTTCGGATCGAGGGTCAGGATGCCGACCGCGCCATAGAACGCGTTGAAGAGGATCTTGACCTTGGACCCGACGTCGGGATCGGCCGTCTCGAAGAACGGCTTGGTCCCGCGCCTGGCATAGACCAGGTCGAGCACGCTGGTGCAGCCGACGACGGTCTTCCACTCGGGGATCGCCAGCATGTTGCGCGTCACCGCCGTGGAGCCCGGGCCTTCGCCGTTCACCACCTTGAACGGAAGGTTGTTCTTCTGGGCAAGGTCCTGCACGGCATTGCCGACGACATAGATGATCGAGCCGAACGGCGCGCATCGCATGCTGACATCGCCGGTCGCGGAAGCAGGCACGCACTGGAGTGCCGTGTACAGCGCCGCCGCGGCCACGGCCGTCAGCGTGCGCGTGAGAGCCTTCATGGTCGTTTCTCCCTGGTACGTTGTTTGTTGTGGCGTTACATCGAAAATCCGAAGCGGCTGATCAGGTTCTCGCGCACGTCGAGAACCTCCGAGGTCGTCAGCTCGCCTGAGGCCACCGACAGGGCGTAGTCGAAGAGGCGCCCCCCGGCGGACTCGATACGCTCACCCTTTTCCAGCACGCCCGTCACATCGAAATCGACGTTGTCGGAAAAGGTGTCGATCGTGTTGCGATTGCCGGAGACCTTGACGACGGTCATCACCGGATGGCCGATCGGGTTGCCGACGCCCGTGGAAAACAGGCAGAGCTGGCAGCCACCGGCTGCGAGCCCTGTCAGGTTTTCAACGGCCGGCGCCGGCGCGGCCATGAAATGCAACCCTTTGCCCCGCGGCGCCTCGCCATAGGAGAGCACGCCCGCCAGCGGAGATTTGCCGGCCTTGGCCATCGCGCCGAGCGCCTTTTCCTCGATGGTTGTCAATCCGCCGCGGATATTGTCCCGCGAGGGGTTCGATCCCCTGAGATCGACACCCTGGTCCATGATCTGCCGTTCCAGCCCCTCCACCTCGCCAAGGAAGCGATCCCGCACCTCGGCGTTGACGGCGCGTTTCGCGAAGAGCTGCTCGGCGCCGAAGAATTCCGACGTCTCGGAAATGATGACGGTGGCGCCGGCCTCGATCACCTTGTCGGAAACCGCGCCAATCGATGGATTGGACGCAAGCCCCGAGGTGGTGTCCGACCCTCCGCATTCCACGCCCAGCACGAGCGCCGAGAGGGGAAATTCCCGCCGTTTCAGCTTCGAAACCTCGCGCACGATGCGGGCGGCCTGCCGCGTCCCTTCCGCGATGGCGTTGATCGTGCCCCCCACGAGCTGCACGTCGACAGCCGCGATCGGCAAGCCGGACGGCTTGATCAGGGCGACGAGCTCCGCGGTCGTCACGGGCTCCAGTCCAATGACGACGACGCCGGCGATATTCGGATTCGTGCACAGTCCCGCCATCGCCCGTAGCGTGATTTCGCGGTCCCGGCCGAGCTGCCCGCGCAGGAAGAGACCCGGAATCGCGATCGTACCGTGGACGGCATGCACGACGGCGCGCGTCACCGGGTTGGAATTGTCCATCGTGGAGACGACCGCCACCAGGTTGCGGATGCCTGCCGCGCCGTTGGGTCTCTCGTATCCCAGAAAGGACGCCATCACTTGCTCTCCTTGATATCGCCCCGCGCGCGGAGGGCTTCAACGTTGTGAACATGCACATGCTCACCAAGCTTGATTGCCGTCGTCGCGCGGCCGATCACCTGCCCATATTTGAGGATCTCCGCCCCCTGCGCGATCGGCTTGATCGCGCACTTGTGGCCATAGGGCACGTCGGCCGCCAGGCTCACCTGGATGCCGCCCTCGCTCGTGACCTCGACCTTCTCGCCTTTCTTTCCTGGGTCTATCAGCGTGGCCACGTTGTCTCGCGTGTCCAGCAGCACGGCTCTCGGCATTTGCTTGTTCTCCCGTCGATCTCAGGCTCTGATCCGCGCCGTGTCCGGAAAGGGCACGCCCACGTCCGATCCAAGCTGTAGAAGTTCGGCGACTATGCTGGCCGCCAGCACCACCCCGTTGCGGCGCGCGTCGGCCTCGGCCTCCGCCGCCCGCTCGCCGGGGATGCGGGCGGCTTCTCCGCCCTGTCTTTTGTAATGCGCTGTCCAGCTCGCGATGTGTGCTTCGTAGGCGTCGCGCCCCGCCATCAGGTCGGGATTGATCACGATCACCAGAGCATTGAGGTTGCCGACCGCACTGCGCACCTGCCCGGGCTTGTTGAGGTCCGCGCTGAAGGCGGCTCCGCTCAGGCTCCCGGCGAGCACCTCGACCATCACAGCCAGCATCAGGCCCTTGTGCCCGCCGGCCGGCAGCAGGGTGCCCAGGAGCGCCTGCTGCGCGTCCGTCGTTGGCCGGCCCTCGGCGTCGACCGCCCAGCCTTCCGGGATCGGTCGGCCCTCGCGCGCGGCGTTCAGGATGTTGCCTCGGGCCGCGACCGAGCAGGACATGTCCACGACAATCGGCGGCGCACCGGCGCGGGGAGCCGCCAGGGCAAGAGGATTGTTACCGAGCATCGCGCCGCGTGCACCAGGCAAGGCAATCACCGGTGGCGTCGCTTGAAGAATCATCGCCACGCGGCCGGCCTCGGCAGCCAGCAGCGCGTGCATCCCCAAGGCGCCAAGGTGGCCCGTATCGCGCAGCATGTAAGCGGCAAGCGGCTGCTTGACGGTGCGCTGCACCGCCCGCTCGACAACGAACGGTCCGGCCACCTGTCCCAGCGTATTGCCCGCATTGACGATGCCGAACGCGCCGTCGAACGACTCGGTAAGCGCGGCGCGCGGATTGACCTCGCCCGCCCGGAGTTTGTCGGTGTAGCTTTTCAGCCGCGACAAGCCGTGGGTAGGAAAACCGCGCGCGTCCGTTCGCACAAGGATATTTGCTGCCAGCGATGACTGGTCCTGCGCAACGCCAACCGACTCGAGCACCCTGGCGGACCAAGACGCCAGTGCATCGAACGCAAATCGGCCGCCCTGCTGGTCGGCGCCCACACATTCCTCCCCAAGGCTCCGGGTCGGCCGGGCTGCGACCGAGCCGGCGCAAGCCCTGCGTGCCGTTCCTCGCAACCCAGTGGGCGAGCACTATAGTCTCGGTCAATGGGCTGTCAATCGAGTGCTATATAGCAGTTGCCTTGAGCAATTTCGGGGGCTGAAATGCAGACAAAAGTAAGCCGGATCACCAAGGCCATCCTGGTCGATATCGCCAACGGCAAGCTACGGGCCGGCGACCGGGTCGAGTCGGAGCGCACGCTGACGCGACAGTTCGGCGTCAGCCTGGGCACCGCGCAGAAGGCGCTACAGGAGCTCGAGCATCGGGGCGTGGTGCAGCGCGAGCAAGGCCGCGGTACCTTCGTCAAAGGCGAAGACATTGCGGTCGATGCGCGCTACGTGCGCTTCAAGGGCCGGGACGGCAACGACCTGCCGATCTATCTTCACGTCCTGCGGACGCGGAAGGCGTCCTCTTCCGGACCATGGTCGGAATTCCTCGGCAAACACGCCATGCGCATCGAGCGCAGGATTGACGTCGGGGGACAATTCGAGCTGATCAGCGAATTTTTCCTTGGCGCCGAGACGTTCCAGGACCTGGTCTCAACGGTCGACCTCAGCAAGGACAAGAACCTGCGCGAGCTTCTGGCGCAGCGCCTTGCACTGCCGACGCTGCGCATAGACCAGTTCATCCGCTTCGAGCCGCTGCCACCCCGCATTGCCAAGCGGCTGCAGCTGTCTGCCGATCAGCCGGGTTTCGTCATGGAGCTGCGCGGCTTCACGATTGATGATCGCCCCCTCTACTACCAGCATGTATTTGGTGGACCTTTTGCGGACGCGTCGCTCGTCATCACGCGGTAGCGCACGCCTCTGCGCTTATGCGCCGGGGGCGGTAGTTTTTCAAAGGGAGCATTTTTTGCACGCTCTGCCGCGCGCGCGGCAGAGTGGTTCATCGGTTGCCAGCCCGGCCGCACACTTTGCGGTGCCGGTCGGGCTGGAGTGCACGATCAGCGGATTTCTACCCAAACACCGTTGCGCCAGTAGCCATGGCGTGGCCCTGCCTTGCGCCAACGGAAGTGTTCGCCCCTGCGCCAGTGCCAATTGTCGTCGTAGATGCGAAGCCTAAGCCCCGGCTCATAGTGGGGCCTGCCACGCACGTGCCAGCAATCGCCCTCGCTATTGCAAACCACCGCCGCCGATGCAGCGCCGGCAGTCATCGCCAACGTGGCGGCTCCGAAGAGCGCCACAGCAAAAGCTTTCATGCGATATCTCCTCTGCAACTCTGACCGAGACAAACGCACGAGCGCTTTGTTAGTTCGACCCCTGAGTTTTGATCCAGGGGGTTCCCTCGCGACTCCAGGCCTATGCGGTCAGCCCACGGTGGAGCAGGGAACCGTGCTGCCACTCCTTTCGTGGGTCACAGCTTGGCCAATGCCGGACTCATGCTCGCCGAAGGACCAGCATCGGAAAGATGCTGGTCCCTGGCGGGAACTCGGCGATGATCAGGATGCGATAAGCGCCGGAGCGGTGCGGGCCCGGCTTTCGACGCGGCTGCGGAGACGCCGCCACAGCCATCGATTGAGCCGACTGGCCGGCTTGCGTGCGGTACGCTCCGCAACCAGGGCACGGGCCAGGCGGGCCTGCCGCGCGCGCAATGCCGCCTCGGTGAAGGTCAGATGGATCACGTCGCATTGGGCGAGGCTCCCGCCACAGCGATGCGCGATGCTGCGAACCAGTCCGAGCAGATCGACGCATTCCGCATAGTCGCCGCGCACGAAGGCGAGCAGCGCCTCGGAGAGCGGCGTCGCGATGGCGTCCTCGGGAACCACGGAGGAGCCCTTGTCGATGGTCGCGCGTGGCAACGCTTCATACAGATCCAGCGCCGCCGCGGTGTGGCCCGCCGCGGCAAACGCCATCATGGCGTGTACCGCGTAAAACGGGCGCATTGCCGCGAGGTTGTGACCGGCCCAACGCTCGGCGAGCAACTGCCAGCGTTCGCTGACCTGGATGTTTTGGAGCTGCAGCCGCCACAGCAGGGCCGCACCGTCGGCAAGGGCCGACATGTCGGAGCTGTCTGCGGTCGCGATCTGCGCATCGTAGACGGCGAGCGCCGACTTGCGGTCGTTCGCATCCAGGTGGAACAGGGCACGATGCCAGGCGAGGTGCACGGAAAGTCCCGTGTCTTCCGCCCAGGCCGGCTCGGTCTCGGCAAGAAATGCGAGCCCCTCCTGAAAGCGCCCCTGCATCTCCATGACATGGGCGATGACGTGGAAGGCGCCGGGATGGCCGGGGTCCACGGCGAGCGCGCGCCGTGCGAAATCTTCGGCGTCGCGATAGTGACCGTTCTCCTCCAGCGCGAACGCATACATCGCAAGCACGCTGGCGTAGTGCGGCACGTCGACCGTCCACTGCGGCAGCACGCCTGCGATGCGCTCGCACATCGCGCGCCTGTGTCCAAGGTGGAAGTCAAGCGCGTGAGCGACTGCAAGCGCGAGGATGTCATGCGGCCGGTCAGTGAGGATGGCGCCGTAAAGATCGGCCGCGCGGGCCGGATCGCCATCGAGCCAGGCACGCGCGGCGACGACGTGGCGGCGCGCCGGGTCATCGCTGTCTGGGCATGCTGCTTCGACCACGGCGCTGCTCGCCGCGAGGGTCGATCGCATCGCGGCATTGTCGGCCCGCACAATGAAGGCGGAACGCAGGACGTGACCAGGCACATGACCTGGGTCGACCGCCAGCACCCGCTCGACCTCGGCAAAGGCGTCGCCGCGCTGGGTAAGCATCATGTCCAGCACGCGTTCGCACCGCGACAGCAAGCTTGCTTCAACTGCGGGGGCGGGCGCGGGTGATCCCGCGCGAAGCGCCTTGTCCTGCTGGAAATTTCTGTCAGATGCGGCGGTTGTCATGATCTTACCCATTTTCCTGTACCCCGGTTGCGTTTGCGCCTTGGCGCAGCCGCGACCGTGCTTGCCCTGCTCATATATTGAGACGCTGGATTCCGCCCATGATGGAGCTACCGGATTTCTTGCTCAGAACGCCGAAACTGGGGTCTGGTCCAACGAACCGGCGGCATGAGGGGGCAGGAAGAGGCGGGTCGCGCCGTCTCGGCCAATATCCGGCTACGCGGAAGCGGCTCGCCACTGGCTCGGCGACCGGCCTACGAATTTTTTGAAGGCCCGGCTGAACGCCGCTTCCGATTCGTAGCCCACTTCGTGAGCCACAGCGGCCACCGTCAGGCGCGGGTCGGCGAGCCTCTTGGCGGCAATCTGCATCCGCCACTGGGTCAGATACTGGATAGGCGGGCAGCCCACGATCTGGGTGAAGCGATCGGCCAGCGCCGAGCGCGAGGTGGCGGCTTCCGAAGCCAGCTCCGCCAAAGTCCAGCCATGCGCGGGCCGAGCATGCAGCAGCGTCAACGCACGGCCGACGAGCGGGTCCCGCAAGCCCGCAAGCCAGCCCGTCTGGCCTGTTCCAAGCTGATCCATGTACAGCCGGACCACCTCGACGAACATGAGTTCTGACAACCGGTTGAGAACGCTTTGACTCCCGGCGCGTTTGTTGCCGGTCTCAACTGTGGCAAAGCGGATGAACTGGTCGAGCAGACTGGGCGATCCAAGGGAGGAATGGCGGTTGAACCGCAAGAAGCGTGGCAGCGCATCGAGCAGCGGATTGAAAGGACGTGCGTCACAACTGAAGAAGCCACATATGAGATGGGTGTCGCTGGGGCCTCCGCCGCCGGTTTTGATGGTGAACGGCAATGCGTTGGGGTCTTCGGGCCGGCGGTGCACATCCAACATCGGCTCGGCGCGCATGCCCGGCGCGCTCGACACGACGTGCGCGTCGCCGTGGGGAATGACGGCGATGTCGCCTTCATCAAGCCTTATCGGCTCGAAGGGTATGTCGCCGACAAGCGATATCCAGCACGCGCCGCGGGTGACGACGTGGTACTCGATCACGTGCTGCGCGCCGGGGTAGACCTCGTTGGCGATCTGCGTCGCGGGCGGCGCCTCCGCGACCCACGGCGCGCTGGCCACGACGTCGAAAAACACCGACCCCGACAACTGCACGGCTGAAAGGACGTCGGACAACGCGTCGGTGCTCATCGGCGGGATCCCGCACAAAAGCGGATCGCGCTATCGCGACAAGGTTCTCGGCGCGAACGTGCGCGCTCCGGACGATCGGGCATGGACGATGGCTGGTCTGGACGCGTGAGCAAGAGCTCCGGCAGCACAATCATTAAGGGCGGGAAGCAGATGGCGTAGTGATCTTGCTCGGGCCGCACACGATGCGCGACCAGGGCGGCGCCCCTCGCAGGGCGTCGCTTCTTTCGACGTTAGAGGAGAATCCTCATGACAACAATCATTCAATGTCCGAGGCCCCCGGTCCGAAAACGCGCTTCCAAACAAGAAATCATACAGATTGTCGGCCCACGTGGTTCCGAAGGTGATGCCAAGCGCGGACGACGACGCCTTGGTCCCCGGACACCGCGCCGTACAAAAGCGCCAAAAGGTCCCGGCGCGGGCTCCCGCTGACCTTTGAGCGGGAATAATTGCCGGCTGCTGACGCTGGCTCCTGGCCGCCGCGCTCGCCCCACTCGATGGCGCGCTCCGCCTCTCCGCCCCAGCCGAGCACGACACTACCTAGGATGTAGGTCAGCGCGCTCGATGCGCTCAATGCGGGGGCGGCTTCGAACGCAGTGAGAGCGGCCGCTCGGTCATGGCCGTCCATGCCGATCGAGAAGCCCGCATAGGTCAGAGCCAGTGCATTGTCCTGACCGTAGATCATGGCCGCCCGCTCAGGGCGTTGGCGCCAGTTCCAGCGCGAAGGGATCAGTGCTAGTGATCGGGGTGCGACTCCAGGGCGGGCGAACGTACGCCGGTCCGGGCCCAGGCAATCGGGGAAAACAGCCAGATGGCCGTTGGTGAGCAGACGGCGTCTCGCGAGACGCGGCGCGCCACGCTCGCCGCAGCCTGCTCGGTTCATTTCGTCCACGACGGGATCAGTGATGCACTCTACGTGCTGCTGCCGGCCTGGAGCCACGCGTTCGGGCTGAGCTACGCCCAGGTCGGCGTGCTGAGGACGGCATATTCCGCCTCACTGGCCGCGCTGCAGATGCCGGCCGGCATGCTTGCGGAGCGTGCTGGAGAACGCGCGCTGCTGGCGGCCGGCACGGTGCTGGCGGGCGCCGCCTTCATGCTGTTGGCAATCTCGCAGAGCTACGCGCTTCTCGCCATCCTCATCCTGACCGCCGGCGTCGGATCTGCCGTCCAGCATCCCCTTTCTTCGGTGATCATATCGCGCACCTATGCCGCCGCGGCACGCCGCGCGGCGCTCGGCGTCTATAATTTTGCCGGCGACCTTGGAAAGATGTGCGTCGCGGCGGGCGTTGGCCTGGCCGTAGCGTTGATCGGGTGGAGAAGCACGGTCGTCGGTTATGGCCTGGTGGTGGTGACGGTCGGCGTGGCATCGCTGTTTATCTTCCGGCGGCTAATCCCTGCGCCAGCCGACCCGGCAGCCGACATTCGGATGGCGGTGTCGGGTGGCGGATGGGGCTTCACGAATGCTCGAGGCTTCGCGCTGCTCGGCGCCGTTCACGTGCTCGACAGCGCCTGCCGCACAGGCCTTCTCACCTTTCTTCCCTTCCTCCTGGTTGCCAAGGGGGCAACGCCGGCCGCTGTCGGTTTCGGCCTGGCGCTGATTTTCGTGGGCGGCGCGGCCGGCAAGCTCCTGTGCGGTCTGCTTGCCGAGCGCATCGGCATTCTGCGCACGGTCATCGTGACCGAACTGGCGACGGCGCTGATGATCGTGCTTGCCATCCTCCTTCCACTGTCATGGCAGATGGCGCTGCTGGTCCCGCTTGGCGTGGCGCTGAACGGCACCTCGTCGGTGCTTTACGGGACCGTTGCCGAGTTCGTGCGCGATGATCGGCAGGCGCGCTCGTTCGGGCTGTTCTACACGCTCGGAAGCTGTGCCAGCGCAAGTTCTCCGCTTGTTTTCGGCATTCTCAGCGACCTCTCCGGCGTTCCCGTGGCGCTGTATGCGATTGCGGCCCTGGCGCTTGCGACCCTGCCGCTCGCAGCCCTCATGCGCACGCACCTGGCCAACTGAGGCTCGCCGCCGAGGCGGGCTATCATCGGCGAGATTCGCTGATATAACGTCGGCCAGGACCGGATCGTCCGCAGACGGAGAGCCTAGCGCATGGAAACGGAATCAGGTGCCGACGGTGTGCCGCGCGATGCGCCGTGCAACAAGGAGATCGGGTTCTCGGTGCCGGACCGCTACAATGCGGCTGCCATCCTATTCGACAATCTGCGCAACCATCGAGACAAGCCGGCCGTGATCGGCCCGGCGGGGGCACGCACCTTTGGCCAACTCTGCGGCGATGCGGATGCCTATGGCGCGGCGCTGCTGGCGAGCGGTTTGCGGCGTGGCGACCGCGTGCTGCTGTTCCTCGATGACACGCCGGCCTATCCCGCGGCGTTGTTCGGCGCGATCCGCGCCGGCCTGGTGCCGCTGTTGATCAATACGCTGACCCCGCCGGACCTGTTGCAGTTTTATCTGGCGGACTCCGGCGCCAGGCTTGCCATCTGCGAGTCCGCGTTCGCGGACCGCTTCAACGCCGAAGCCTGCAGGGAGACAAAGCTCCAGCACCTGGTGGTCGTGAACGGAGAGGTCTCCGCGCACGGCCCCGTGCCGGTGCAGCTCGCGCCGGCGTGGCTGGCGCGGCCACCGGGCAAACTAGATGCGGCCGATACCCATCGCGACGACATGGCCTTCTGGATGTATTCCTCCGGCTCCACCGGGCGGCCCAAGGGCATCGTGCACCTCCAGCACGACATGCTCTATACGCACCTTTCCTATGCGCGCCATTTCCTGCGCCTGGCGCCCGATGACATCTGCTTCTCGGTGCCGAAGATTTTCTTTGCCTACGGCCTCGGCAATTCCATTACGTTCCCGTTCGCCGCCGGCGCAACGAGCGTGCTACTGCCGGGCCAGCCCAAGCCCGCCGCCATCTTCGACTGCATTGCCCGCTATCGGCCGACCGTGTTCTTCGGTCTGCCGACGCTGTACACGGCGCTCACCAAGGCGCCGGAAGCGGCCTCCGCTGATCTCGCCAGCCTGCGCCTGTGTGTCTCGGCGGCCGAGATCCTGTCCGCTGACGTGTTCAACGCCTGGAAGGCTCTGTCTGGCCTCGAGATCATGGAGGGGCTCGGGTCCAGCGAGGTGCTGCACATCTACCTGTCGAACACGGTCGAAACCAAGAAGCGCGGTGCGGCCGGCAGGCGCGTGCCGGGCTATGAGCTGCGCCTGGAGGATACGGCAGGACGCGCGGTCGCGGATGGCGAGGAGGGAATTTTGTGGGTGCGCGGCGACTCCAATGCACCCCTCTACTGGAACCGTCCTGACAAGACGGCGGAGACGATGCGCGAGAGCGGCTGGATCTACACCGGCGACCGTTTCGTGCGCGATGCCGACGGCTTTCATTTCTTCCGCGGCCGCGCGGACGACCTCGTCAAGATCAGCGGCCAGTGGGTCTACCCGCTGGAGGTGGAGCTGTCGCTGGCCGACCATCCGCTGGTGCGCGAATGCGCTGTGCTGGCCATGGAGGGCGCCGACCGGCTGACCGTGCTGAAGGCGTTCGTCGTTCTCAACGAGGGCACGCGAGCCTCCGAGGAAACCACCAGGCTGTTGCAGGACTATGTGAAGGGCCGCCTTCTGCCCTACAAATATCCCCGCTCCGTGGCCTATCTTGATGTGCTGCCGAAGACCGGATCTGGCAAGATCGACCGTCAGGCGCTGCTGAAGCGGGGCTTGGCCTGAGCGGGCAGCGCAGGCACGAGGTGGGCTTGGGCGCCTGCCCGCGTTTTGCTAGGCTTGCCTCTCCCAGCGTTGCGGGGGGCCATGAAGATCATCAGCGGTGGCCAGACTGGCGTGGATCGCGCGGCCCTCGATGTGGCGATCGGGCACGGGCTGCCCTGGGGCGGCTGGTGTCCGAAAGGCGGCTGGGCCGAAGATGCGACCAAGCCGCCGGGCATTCTGCCCAGATACCCTCATCTCAAAGAGACTCCGCTCTCGCATCCCCTGCAACGGACCGAATGGAACGTGCGCGATAGCAACGCGGCGCTGATCGTTACGGATCGCGAGGGGCTGGTGCCGTCGATCGGGACGCGGCGCGCGAAGGAGTGGGCCATCCAGCACGGAAAGCCGCTGCTGATCGTGGACACCAGCGATGCGGCAGCACCGGCGCGCGCGGCCGCGTGGCTGAACACTCAAATGAAAAGGTTTGGTCCCGACATGACCCTGAGCATCGGCGGCCCGCGCGAAAGCGAGGCGCCGGGCATCTATGACCGGACAAAAGTGCTCGTTGCGGCAATGCTGGAGCGGCTGGAGGAGCGAGCCCCCGGAAAGCGGCAATGACGCTCGCTCCCAAGCTGCTCTC
>DASZQG010000186.1:0-52669 GCA_035550075.1 Hyphomicrobiaceae bacterium
GTCATTGCGCAGGGCGATCTGCGTCCGATGGCGGAAGGACCGCAGGCCATGGACGACCTCAAGGCCATCCTGGAAAGCCGCCTGCCGCTTTATGCCAAGGCGGACGTGGAGGTGAACACGGGCGACAAGACCGAGGCGCAGGCCTTCGCCGCGCTGCTCAGCGCCATCGCCCAGGCCGGCCAGTCGCGGCCCGCCGCCTCCTGAGCCGTCACGCAGGCACGAGCACGCTGCGCTCGAATTCCATGAAGACGCTGCCATCCGCCTTGATGCCGCGCGTGCGCACGGTCACGACGCCCTGGCCCGGCCGGCTCTTGGATTCCCGCTTCGCCAGCACTTCGCTCTCCGCGTAGATGGTGTCGCCAACGAACACCGGGCCCGTCAGCTTGACGTTGCTCCAGCCGAGGTTGGCAATCGCCTTCTGGCTGATGTCGCTGACGCTCATGCCGGTCACGATCGCGAGCGTCAGGCAGCTATTGACGAGCGGTCTCTTGAACTCGGTGCCCTCGGCGTAGACCGTATCGAAGTGCAGCGGATGCGTGTTCATCGTCAGCAGCGTGAACCACACATTGTCAGCTTCGGTGATGGTGCGCCCGGGCCTGTGCTCGTAGACGTCGCCGACAACAAAGTCGGCAAACGTCCGGCCGATGTCCTCGCGGTACCGGTTTGGACCGGTCCTCTGCATTCCGTACATGCCGTCTCCGTCGGTTAGCGCTTGTCGCGTGACGCCGGATTATGCTCACCAAGCGCAGGCGCACGCCAATCCGGCTTTGCGGGCTCGTTCAGGAAGCGCACCACCGGCGCGATATGCTCGCGGCCTTGCCCGTCCTCGATGACGAGGGCGCGGGCCCGCACATTGGCATCATCGAGCGCCTCGCGCAGGGAGTTCACCGGCGCGAAGCTCACGTCCATGCCCTCGAACCAGGCGCGCCAATGCCCAAGCGGCTTGTCCTTGAAGACGGCCTTGAGAAACGCGACCACAGGCAGCTGGTGCGGCCCCGGGCCCTGCTCGCACAGTGGGATCAAATCCGCCCGCTCCAGGCGGCCCAACAAGGTGCGCACGAACTTGATCTCCTGCGCGCCGAGCACCAGGTAGCGCCCATCGCTCGTCTCATACACCTGGTAGAAGGCGGAGCCGCCGGTGGTCCGTTCGTGCTTGGGGTTGGGTTGCGGCTTGCGGCACATGGCCGGCCCCATCACGTTGGGCAGTGCGGCCAGCGCCGCGTGGTGCATGGAGACGTCGATATAGTCTCCGGCGCCGGTACTCTCCCGGCGCAGCAGTGCCATCAGCACGCCCGACAGCGCCTGCAGCGCGCTAACGACGTCGGCGACGGCGACCCCCGGCATGGCCGGAGCGCCATCGTTGCCGAGCGTGATGCTCAGGGCCCCGCTGAGCGCCATCGTCGCCAGATCGTGCGCGGGGCGGTCCCGGTACGGGCCATCCTGGCCGAACGCGCTGATCGAGCAGTACACGATCCGGGGATTGAGCGCGGAGACCGCCGCATAGTCGAAACCGAGCCGCTGCATGACGCCGGGCCGGTAGCTCTCGACGAACACGTCCGCCTCGCGCACCAGTTCGCGCAGCCGCGCCTGCCCCTCCGGCGCCTTCAAATCGATGACCACGCTCTTCTTGCCGCGATTGACGTTGCGGAAGAACACGGTCTGCGGCCCATCCGCCATGCCGATGTGCCGGCCAGGATCGCCGCCGGGCGGCTCGACTTTGATGACTTCCGCGCCGTGATCGGCGAGCGTCATCGTCAGATAGGGGCCGGGCAGGAACACCGACAGGTCGACGACCTTGAGGCCCTCAAGCTTCATCGGGGTATCACTCGGCCGCCGCCTGCGCCGCCCCGCCAAGAAGCGCTGCGTTATCGGCGCCGAGCGGGGAGCACACCTTCTGCTCCGGCCTCTCGCCGTCGATCCTCAGCGGATTGGCAAACAGCTTGAAGTCCGGGTTGGCCGGGTGCGGAACACGGCGCACCATGTCCACGACTTCGACGAACGGATTCGACACGGCCTGCGCCACGTCGAACACGGGCGCCACGGGCAGCGCACCGGTCAGCACCGAGAGCCACTCCTGCGTGGTCTTCTCGCTCAGGATGGCATCAAGCACCTGCGTCAGTGCGGCAAGGTTGGCCCGCCGGTCGGCCGCGGTCACAAACCGCTTGTCGCTGGCGAGGTCGGTGCGGCCGACACGTTTGGTCAGCTCCTCCCAGAACTTGTCCATCATGCACATGACGTAGATCCAGCCGTCCTTCGTGCGCACCGTCTGCACGGGAGCGATCGACTGGTGCGCGCCGCGCGCAAGCCGGCTCGGCATGTCACCGCCGTTGATGTACCAGGTGCCGGGATACGAAAGCTGATGGAACGCGACATCGAACAGGCAGGTGTCGACGTCGCATCCCTTGCCCGTCGTCTTGGCGCGCATCAGGCAGGCCAGCAGGCCCACGATGCCGGTCATGCCCGTCATGAAATCGATCATGGATGCGCCGAAGCGTGACGGCGGCCCATCCGGCTCGCCGGTCAGGCTCATCAGGCCCGTTTCGGCCTGCATCAGGAAATCGTATCCCGGCCAGCCCTTGCGGGCATTGTTGCGGCCGTAGGCGGAGATGTGCAGGCAAACGATCGCCGGATTGACCGCTTTCAGGCTGGCATAGTCGAGCCCGAGCTTCTCGGGCTGGTCACCGCGCAGGTTGTTCATCACGGCATCCGCGGTGCCTGCCAGCTTGCGGAAAGCCTTTTGGCCTTCGCTGGATTTCAGATCGAGCGTGATGCTCTTCTTGTTCGATCCCCAGGTCTGGAAATACTGGCTGTCGTTCTCGCCCAGCAGGTGCGGGCCGACGTGGCGGCCGGCATCTCCATTGGTCGCCGCGTTTTCGATCTTGATGACCTCGGCGCCGAGGTCCGCCAGGAACATTGAGCCGTAGGGCCCCGCGCCGAACTGCTCCAGCGTGAGAACGCGATTTCCTTCGAGTGGCTTCATGATACGGGGTTCCGCTTGATCCATTGCCTGGCGATGATGATGCGCTGCATTTCGTTGGTGCCCTCGCCGATGCACATCAGCGGCGCATCGCGATAGAGACGCTCGATGTCGAATTCCTTGGCGTAGCCGTAGCCGCCATGGATGCGCAAAGACTCGATGCTGTTCTCGAGCGCCGCTTCAGACGCGAAGTATTTGGCCATGCCGGCTTCCAGGTCGCAACGCTCGCCCCGGTCGAAGGCCGACGCCGCATCCAGCGTCAGCAGCCGCGCGGCGCGGGCGCGCGTGGCCATCTCCCCCAGCTTGAGCTGGATAGCCTGATGCTCGCAGATCGGCTTGCCGAAGGTGCGGCGGATTTGCGCGTACTCCGTTGCGAGCTTCAGGGCGCCTTCCGCGACACCGACGCCGCGGGCAGCCACGTTGATGCGCCCGAGTTCCAGCCCGCCAGTCGCCTGATAGAAGCCCTGCCCTTCTTCCCCGCCGATCAGATGGTCCTTTGACAGCCTGTAATTCTCAAACACCAGCTCGCCGGAATCGATCGACTTGTAGCCGAGCTTTTCCAGCCGTTTGCCCACGGTGAACCCTTCTTTCTTCGGGGCAATGAACATGCTCATGCCCTTGTGCCGGGGTTCGGCCGCAGGATCGGTCTTCACCAGCAAGGCAAAGCAGCTTCCTTCGATGCCGTTGGAGATCCAGGTCTTGGTGCCGTTGATCACATAGCCATCCCCGTCACGACGCGCGACGGTGCGGATGCCCTGCAGATCGGTTCCGGCGTCAGGCTCGGTCAATGCCAGTCCGCCGCGCACCTCGCCGCTCGCAAGTTTCCGCAGCCAGGTGTCTTTCTGCGCAGCGGTGCCATACTTCTCGATCGCGAGCGCCAGCATCAGGTGGGAGTTGAAAATTCCCGTCACCGCCATCCAGTCGCGCGAGATGCGCATCACGATCTTGGCGTAGGTGCCGGCCGGTAGTCCGAGGCCGCCATATTCCTGCGACACCGTGGCGCCGAACAGTCCGAGCTCCTTCATCTGCTCGACGGTTTCGGTCGGGTAGCGGTCCGCGTGATCGTATTCCTTCGCGATCGGCTTGACCTCGCGCTCGACCCAGCGATCGATGGTGTCGAGCAGTTGTGCTTCGTCGCCGGGGTCGATGTTGCGAAGCTGGGAATAATTCGACATGCTTGCTCTTTCGATCATCGTGCCGCGTCAGCGGCTGAAGCTGGTGCACAGTACCGTCCGGGCAAGACCGCTGCCACTCTGCGCGGCATGCGCACTCGAACAACACCTTTCGGGAAATGGACAACGGCCATGGAGATGACAGGTGAGCGGCAGATTGCGGCGAGCCGGGATACCGTCTGGGCCGCTCTTAACAATCCTGATGTCCTCAAGCAATGCATCCCGGGCTGTGAATCCCTGGAGATGCTCTCACCAACCGACATGACTGCCAGGGTGAAACTGCAGATCGGCCCCGTGAAAGCGAATTTCTCCGGCAAGGTGAAATTATCCGATCTCGACCCTCCCAACGGCTACCGCATCTCCGGCGAGGGGAACGGCGGCGTCGCCGGATACGCAAAGGGCGGCGCGACGGTTCGCCTCCTGCAGGACGGCGTCGGCACGCTGATGCGCTACGACGTCAAGGCCGATGTCGGCGGCAAACTGGCCCAGCTCGGCGGCCGTCTCATAGACGCGACAGCAAAGCGCCTTGCGGACGAATTCTTCGAGCGCTTTTCTGAGATCGTCGGGGGCCCGTCACCCGCCGGCCAAGCCGCAGCCGGCGCGCCCGAAAGGAAGATGGGCTGGTTTCGCCGCCTGCTTCACCGTCTCTTTCGGCGCAAGAAATCGAACTAGCGGTGCATGTCGCTCCCCGCAGGCGGGCCTAGGTAGCGTGGAGAGGAAGCGCGCGTGGACATCGATGATTTCTGCCGCCGGTACGTGAAGGAAACGCCGGACGCCGTCCTCTACTGCGACGCGGAAGGAATCATTCGCTTCTGGAATGATGGCGCGCAGCGCATTTTCGGGTTCACCCCGCAGGAGGCGGTCGGCCAGTCGCTGGACATCATCATCCCGGAGCACCTGAGGCAGCGGCACTGGGATGGATACAAAGAGACCGTACGCAGCGGGACGTCCCGCTACGGTGCGGGCGACCTTCTCTCGGTTCCGGCCCTTGCCAAGGATGGGACGCGGATCTCCGTTGAGTTCTCTATCGCTGTCTTTCGCGAGGCCGGGCGCGTTGCCGGCATTGCCGCGACGCTGCGTGACGTGACAAAGACATTTGAGGAATTGAAGGCGCTGCGACGGCGCGCGCAGGGTAGATAGCGCCGACGGCACGGGGCGGACGCGATTGCCGATACACGAAAAGCGGGCCCCGCGTACGCGGGGCCCGAAGGTGTCTCTCCCGACCGTTTAGATGGCCTCTTTGAGGTCCTTGGCGGCGCGGAATGCGATTTTCTTGCTGGCCTTGATCTTGATCGGCTCGCCGGTGGCGGGATTGCGCCCCATGCGCGCTTTGCGCTTGCGCACCTGGATGATACCCAGGCCCGCGAGCTTGATGCGGCGGCCCTTCTTCAGGTGCTTGGCGATGTCCTCCACCATGCCCGCGAGCATGGCGTTCACTTGCGCCTTCTTCACCCCATGCATTTCGGAGATCGCCAGCGCGATATGACGCAAGGTGACGGTCTCAACCTTCGCGGCCTTGGCCGCCTTCCTGTGAGCAACCCGCGGGATGCTCGGCTCGATCTTTCTCATTGCTCTGCCCTCTGCTGTGCTAGCCCGTCTCGACCAAACGTGGAAATTTGTTGATTTTGCAGAGGTATTTGTGTTCGCCGGATTTGTGTACCCCAATCTTTGCGACGGGCCCGCAAAGGCCGGCGGCGTGGTTCCTTTGCCACGCCCTGTGCAAGTCGGCGGCTGCGGGACCGTACTCTCTTCTTCCATCGACCGACGCCATGCTCCGCCCGGCCTCGTTGCGCAAAAAGTGGTGGTCCATAGGCGGCACCGTCGGCAGCCTTGCCGAGGCTCTGGCCGATGCGCCTCTTGGCCAGGCCCCGCCTGGTCCTGATCGGCAAATTTCTGGAGTCAGCCGCGGCGCCTAACATCGCTTCATGCTCGCAAGCTGCCGTCGCCGCTCCCGCATGAGGCGGCCGGAGGCAGCTGCCTGCGCATGGTAACCAGGCCAAACCACGGGCAGGTGGGTTGACGGTTGCCTCGCTGCCCACAGCCCCTATAGTGCGCGCGCATTTCGCGGTTTCCCTGAAGGTGCGCCATGCCTGCAAAGGCCAAGGGTCCCAAGGTCGGCAAGGTCGTGCTTGCCTACTCCGGCGGGCTCGACACATCGATCATCCTCAAGTGGCTGCAGGAAACGTACGGCTGCGAAGTGGTCACCTTCACGGCCGATCTCGGACAGGGCGAGGAACTCGAGCCCGCCCGCCGCAAGGCCGAACTGCTCGGCATCAAGAAGGAGAATATCTTCGTCGAAGACCTGCGCGACGAGTTCATTCGCGACTACGTGTTTCCGATGTTCCGGGCGAACGCCCTGTACGAGGGTGTCTATCTGCTCGGCACCTCGATTGCGCGTCCGCTGATCGCCAAGAAGCAGATCGAGATTGCACGCAAGACGGGGGCCGATGCCGTCGCGCACGGTGCAACCGGCAAGGGCAACGACCAGGTACGCTTCGAGCTCAGCTATTATGCGCTCGAGCCGGGCATCAAGATCATCGCGCCCTGGCGCGAATGGAGCTTCAAGAGCCGCGAGGAGCTGATTGCTTTCGCCGAAAAGCACCAGATTCCTGTTGCGAAAGACAAGCGCGGCGAGGCGCCCTTTTCTGTAGACGCCAATCTCTTGCACTCCTCTTCGGAGGGGAAAGTGCTGGAGGACCCGGCTGTCGAACCGCCGCCCTATGTCTACCAGCGCACCATCTCGCCGATGGAGGCGCCCGACCGCGTCACCGAGCTCACGATCGCCTTCTCCAAGGGCGATCCGGTCAGCCTCGACGGCAAGAGGCTTTCGCCGGCTGCGCTGTTCGCGAAGTTGAACGAGCTTGGGCACGACAACGGCATCGGCCGCGTCGACCTGGTGGAGAACCGGTTCGTCGGCATGAAATCGCGCGGCGTATACGAGACGCCCGGCGGAACCATCCTGCTGGCCGCGCACAGGGCGATCGAGTCGATCACGCTCGACCGCGGCGCCGCGCACCTGAAGGATGAATTGATGCCGCGCTACGCGGAACTGATCTACAACGGTTTCTGGTTCAGTCCCGAGCGCGAGATGCTGCAGGCCCTGATCGACAAGTCCCAGGAGCCTGTCGAGGGCGAGGTGCGGTTGAAGCTTTACAAGGGCAACACCATCGTCACTGGCCGCGAGAGCCGCAAGTCACTCTACTCGTCCGGCCTCGTGACCTTCGAGGACGACAAGGGTGCCTACGATCAGAAAGACGCTGAGGGCTTCATCCGCCTGAACGCGCTCAGGCTCCGCACGCTTGCCACCCGCAACAAAAGGAGCTGAGCGGAACCGTGTTCGGACGCATCGAGGTAGGCCGCATCGCCGGCATCGAGATCTATCTCGACATGATGTTCGTGCTGGTGCTGCTGATCTTCACCTACCCATATTTCACGGCTGGCAGCAGCCAGGCGGTCTCGGCGGGCTTCGTGATTGTGGTCGGGCTGCTGCTCTCGATCCTGTTGCACGAGCTCGGACACGCGTTTGTCGGCCGCCTGTTCGGCGCGCGCGTGTCTCACATAGACCTCACGGGTCTCGGTGGCGTCTCTCACTTCGAACGCAGTCTGCCGCGCTCGGCGCTCGTTCGCAGCGCCATCTATTTGGCAGGGCCGGGAGTGAATTATCTCCTCTGGCACGGCCTCGATCTGCTCGCGGAGAAGGCGCTGTTCATGGGCAGCCCCGCCCTGGTGCGCCCGCTGGCGCTGCTGGCCACGGCCAACTTCTACCTGATGTGTTTCAATCTTCTGCCCGCCTATCCGCTCGACGGCGGAAACACCCTGGACGCCCTGCTGGGTCGGCCGCTGGGCCCCGTTTGGTCCGTGCGCATTGTCGCGGCGCTTGGTCTCGCCGTTGCGGCTTTCGTCGGCTACATGGCGCTTCCCACAGGCTTCTTCCTGCTGTTCGTGGCGCTGTTCCTGGCGCAGGTGAATTGGCAGGCGCTGCAGAGCGTCAAGGGTTCGCGCTGGAATTAATGCCGCTTGTCCGGGTTGCGCCGCTTGGCGTCGAAAAACGCCTTGATCGCGGCCTGCGGCTCGTTCGTCTTGTAGGCATCCGCCAGCGCGTCAATCCCGGCCTGAATACCCTCCTCGACCGAAACGCGCTCCCAGCGGTTCATCAGCGCCTTTTGCGCGCGGACGGCCTGCGGCGCCGCTGCGCAGATGCCATCGAGCCACGCAGCAACGGCGGCATCGAGCGCCTCAACCGGCGCAACCTTCTGGACGAAACCCATCGCCAGTGCCTCGGGCGCCGAATACATGGCGCCGGTGAGCAGCATCTCGCGGGTACGTCCCCACCCGACCTGCCCCGGCAGCAGGGCCGCCTCGATCACTGAGGGCAGACCCACCCGCACTTCAGGCATGCCGAACTGGGCGCCGTCTGCAGCGCAGCGCATATCGCAGCTTGCCGCAATCTCAAGGCCCGCCCCAAGACAGAAACCGTTGATGCGTCCGATCACCGGCACCGGGCAGTCGCGGATGGCCTTGCAGGCCTGGTGCAGGCGGGTGATGTACAGCCGCGCACTGTCGGCGCAGAGGGCACCCAGCTCGTTGAGATCCGCCCCGCCGACGAACGCGCGGACGCCGGCGCCCGTCAGGACCACAGCCCGAAGCGCATCATCATGCGACAACTTCTGGAAAGCGTCCGCCAACTGCACGATCAGGGGCGTAGAGAGGCAATTAAGCCGCCGCTCGTTGTCGATCGTCACCAAGGCGATGCGATGTGCGCCGCGATCCTCAAACTTAACGTGCACTCGCGCGTCCGGCATGCTCATCTCCCTGTTGCCCTCGTCCAAGTGTGACAGATTGTGCAATGCCTCTCCAGAACCGCGTAACGCCAGAGAGCGACATCGTCGCAGTCCCGGATCGCGGGCTCATGATGGGCAACCGCGGCGGCGCGCTGCACCTTCCCGACAAAACCTTGGGCTCCCGGCGCTGGGTCACCAAACAATGGATTGCGTGTCTCCTTGAATTCAAGGGACGCCATCGCGAGGTGATGCAGCCCAACCGCTACACCGAGTTGTTCTTCCTCGACGAAGCTACGGCCCTGGCGGCCGGGCACCGCCCCTGCTTTGAGTGCCGACGCAAGGATGCCGAGCTGTTTTCCGAGCTTTGGGCGAGGACAAGGCACGAGGAAGGCCGCGCGCGGGCACCCGCCATGGACGAGGAACTGCACGCTGAGCGCCTCCAAAGCGATCGGGGCAAGCGAACCTTCCGGGCGCGGCTGGCAGATATTCCCAACGGTGCCTTCGTGCGCTACGCCCGGCACGAGTGCGGCGGCCAGACCTGCCCACATCTTGTTCTCGGGCGACATCTACTGGCCTGGAGCGCGGCAGGATATGCCGCGCTGGTGTCGCCGTCGGCGATTGCCGAGGAGGTCGATGTCCTCACCCCGCCCTCGATCGTCGCGATTCTTGCGGCGGGCTATCGCCCCATGCTGCATCCTTCCGCCACGGCCCTGCTCGCGTAAGCAGCGGCGGGATGGCAGAGCTAGCGCGCCGGCGAGACAAAGACCGGGGTTTCGCGGGTGGCCTGCTTCTTCTGCTCGACATTGAGGGCCGCGTTAGCCGCGTTGATGCGGCGCGCCATCGCGAACAGGTATTCGATGACCTCCGGCGGCAGCTCCGCCATGGCGTAGCGGTCGGGGTGATACAGCTTGGCCAGCGCGAAGTAGGCCTCCCTGACCTTCTCCGGCGGGGAACTGCGCGCCACGCCCAGCACCGCAAAGGGGTCGAAGCCGTCGACATCCCTGATGCGAGCGTTCAGGTTGGGCACTCGCGGAACGCCAAGCATCCGTATCGAAGCGATCTGGCCCTTGGCGATGAAGCAGCGCTCCTCCCCGTAGGGCTCGAACTCGAGGAATGCGCCGGGGCCGTTCAGCACATCGGCCATTGTCTTGACCTGAGGCAGAAGCAGCTTGCCCCTCACCTGCGTGCCGTCGGCATAGACGACCTCGACCGGCATTCCCATCATGTCGGGGGAATTATCAATCTTGTTGCGCTCGAACATGGTTGAAAATCTCTAAAGTTGCCCCACTTCGATACGGCCGCTGGGTTTTGCGCGGATGTCGCAGCAAAAGTCATGCACGCTGACCCCACCGCTCTGGCAGGCCGGCATAAACTATGTTAGGTGGCCCCGCGCGGCACAGACGCGTGGGCGCGGCCGCAACTCATCTGCAACAAGGTGTCCGGGTGAACCTTCGCAACATCGCGATCATTGCGCACGTGGACCACGGCAAGACAACGCTCGTGGACGCGTTGCTTCGGCAATCCGGCGCGTTCCGCGAGAACCAGCGTGTCGAGGCGCAGGCGCTCGACAGCAACGACCTCGAGCGCGAGCGAGGCATCACCATCCTTGCCAAGTGCACCTCCATTCTCTGGCATGAGACGCGGATCAACATTGTCGACACCCCCGGTCACGCCGACTTTGGCGGCGAAGTCGAGCGCATCCTCAACATGGTGGATGGAGCGATCGTGCTGGTCGACGCCTCCGAGGGACCGCTGCCGCAGACCAAGTTCGTGGTCTCCAAGGCCCTCAAGCAAGGGCTGAGACCGATCGTCGTCATCAACAAGATCGACAGGCCCGACGAGCGCCATGACGCGGTGCTGAACGAGATTTTCGACCTGTTCGCCAACCTTGATGCCACCGACGAGCAGCTCGATTTTCCAGTGCTCTATGGGTCGGGGCGCGAGGGCTGGATGGCGCCGGCGCCCGAGGGGCCGAAGGAGAACGTCGCCCCGCTGTTCGACCTCATCCTTAAGCACGTCCCGCCCCCGAAGGTGGACGAGGGGCCGTTCCGCATGCTGGCCACCACGCTCGAGGCGGACCCCTACCTCGGCCGGCTGCTTACCGGGCGGCTGACGTCGGGCAGCATCCGCCCCAATCAGACCATCAAGGCCATCAGTCGCGACGGCGTGCTGATCGAGACGGCGCGCGTTGCCAAGGTGCTGGCGTTCCGCGGCCTGCAGCGCACTGGCATCGAGCTGGCGGAGGCGGGTGACATCGTCGCCCTGGCGGGCCTGTCGCAAGCGACCGTGGCCGACACCCTGTGCGACCCGTCGGTTGATGTGCCGCTGTCCGCGCAACCGATCGACCCGCCCACGCTCGCGATGACCTTCCGTATCAATGACGGCCCGTTCGCCGGCAAGGAGGGCGACAAGGTGCAAAGCCGCGTCATCAGGGAGCGGCTGCTGAGGGAGCGCGAGCGCAATGTCGCAATCCGCGTCTCGGAACTGCCGGACAACGACTCCTATGAAGTCGCCGGACGCGGCGAGCTCCAGCTCGGAATCCTGATCGAGACTATGCGCCGTGAGGGCTTCGAGCTCACCGTGTCGCGGCCGCAGGTCGTCCTCAAGACAGACCCGAAGACAGGCCAGAAACTTGAGCCGATCGAGGAGGTCATCATCGACGTCGACGAGGAGCATTCCGGCGTCGTTGTGCAGAAGCTGTCGGAGCGCCGCGGCGAGTTGATTGAGATGCGCCCGTCGGGCGGTGGACGCCAGCGCCTGGTGTTCCATGCCCCCACGCGCGGCCTGATCGGCTACCAAAGCGAACTGCTGACGGACACCCGCGGCACCGCCGTGATGAACCGCCTGTTTTACAGGTACGCCCCCTTTCGCGGGGAGATCGCGGGGCGGCGCAACGGCGTGCTCATATCAAATGCGGCCGGCGAAGCGACCGCCTACTCGCTCTTTTATCTTCAGGAGCGAGGCGCGCTGATGATCGAACCGCAGACGCGGGTCTATGAAGGAATGATCGTCGGCCAGCACTCGCGCGACAACGACCTGATCGTCAACGTGATCCAGGGCAAGAAGCTGACCAACATCCGCGCCGCCGGTAAGGACGAAGCCTTGGCGCTTACCCCAGCGCTGCGCATGCCGCTCGAGCGCGCGCTTTCGTATATCGAGGACGACGAGCTGGTCGAGGTGACGCCCTCATCCATCCGTTTGAGGAAGCGGTGGCTCGATCCCAACGAGCGAAAGAAGCGCGAGCGGGCCCGCGAAGCAGCCAAGGAAGCGGTATAGCGCCGGCGTTGACTGGCTTCGGCACAAGCCGCTTGCCGCATTTGTAAGCCGCCCGTGAGCCTGTATACGTTCCACGCAGGCTGGAACGTTGGAAAAGTCTGCGCTCTGCTTGAGAACGGAAAGGCTCTCATCTTGGCGAAGATCATGGTCATCACCGGCGCAAGCCGCGGCATTGGAGCGGCGACCGCGCGCATGGCCGCGCAGCAGGGGTATGACGTCGCGGTCAACTACGCCGGCGCGCAGGCCGCGGCAGAAGCCGTGGCCGCCGATATCCGCAAGGCAGGCCGCAGAGCCCTCGTGGTTCAGGCAGACGTCGGCAACCCGGCAGAGATCCGCCGGCTGTTCGAGACGGTGGACGCGGAGCTGGGCCGGCTCGATGCTTTTTTCAACAATGCGGGCATCCTTGGCACTGCCGCCAGGTTCATAGACGTGCCACCCGAGCGCGTGCAGCGAATCCTGGCTGTCAACACCGCCGGCGCCTTTATTGCCGCCCAGGAGGCGGCCCGCCGCATGTCGACCAGGCTCGGCGGCCATGGCGGCGTCATCGTCAACATGTCCTCGATTGCTGCCAAGCTTGGGGGACCCATGGAGGCAACGGACTACGCGCTCTCCAAGGGTGCCATCGACACCCTGACGATCGGTCTCGCCAAGGAGCTGGCCAGCGAGGGGATTCGCGTCAACGCCGTGCGTCCCGGATTGATCTACACGGACATCCACGCGAGCACCGGCGACGCCGGGCGCGTGGACCGGCTGAAGGTGCAGGTTCCCATGCAGCGCGGCGGGACCGTCGAGGAGGTTGCGGCGGCCGTGCTGTGGCTCTGCTCGGACCAGGCGAGCTACTGCACCGGCCAACTCCTTGATGTTGGCGGGGGGCGTGGACTCTGACGCGTCTCTCCGCCAACCTCGCCGTGCGCTCGAGTCGAGCCCCACGGACCTCCGCAACGTGAACAACAACGCGAACGCGCCCGCTTCCGTCCAACGCCCTCCTTTGTGGCCGAACGGCATCCAGCCGACGCCGCAGTTTCTCGCGGCACGCGCCTTTCTCGACGAAGGCCATGGACACCTGTTCGTTACCGGACGCGCTGGCACTGGAAAGTCGACGCTGCTGCGGTGCCTCAAAGATCTCGTCAGCGATGAGCTTGTGGTTCTTGCCCCGACCGGTCTGGCCGCTGTGAACGTCGGCGGGCAGACAATCCACTCCTTCTTCGGTTTTCCCCCACGGCTCATCCGGCCGGACGATATCCGGCGCAGCCGCAACGGCCGTGTCATGCGCCGGCTCAAGTTCCTCGTGATCGACGAAGTCTCGATGGTGCGCTCCGACCTGATGTGGGCCATCGATCAGTCGCTGCGCGTCAATCGGGGACGGCCTCGCGAGCCGTTCGGCGGGGTGCGGCTGGCGCTGTTCGGCGACCTGCACCAGCTTCCGCCGGTGGTCAACGAGGCCGAAATGGCGGAACACCTCGAGTCGCAATACGGCGGGCCATTCTTCTTCAGCATCGGCGCCCTTCGCGATGCGCCGGGAACGTCGCTGCTCGAACTCGATCGGGTGTTCCGGCAAAAGGATGAGGCGCTGCTGCGGGTCCTCAATCGCATACGCGAGGGCGAGGCCGACGAGGACGATCTGGCCGCGCTCAATGCGCGGGTTCATCCCATCCGGTCCCTGTCCGAAGGCGAGCAGTTCGTTATCCTCACGCCGACCAACGCCGCGGCGCGGCGCATCAATGCGGCGTATCTGGACGCGCTGCCCGGTCGTCCGCACGAATATCAGGCCGGGTTGACGGGCGAATTCAACGAGGCCGCACATCCGACCGATGCGGTCCTTGTGCTCAAACCGGGCGCAAAGGTGATGCTGTTGCGCAATGATCCCGACCGGCGCTGGGTGAATGGCACGATTGCGCGCATTTCGCGCCTCGAGGACCGCCGCGTCTGGGTTACCGTCGATGGCGAGGAGCACGAGATCGAGCAGGTGGCGTGGGAAAACCGCCGCTATGCCTTCGACCGCGCGGCGGAAAAAATCGTGGAGACGGTGGCCGGCACGTTCAAACAATTTCCGTTGCGCCTGGCGTGGGCGCTCACCATCCACAAGAGCCAGGGCCTGACCCTGGACAAGGTGTACGTCGATCTCGGACGCGGCACCTTTGCCCACGGCCAAGCCTACGTGGCACTGTCGCGAAGCCGCTCCCTGGAAGGGCTGGCGCTGGCGCGGCAGCTACGGCCCTCCGACATCCTGTTCGACCGCTCGGCGATGGGCTATCGCCAGATTTTCGATATGCTGGCGTGACAAAAAAAGGGCGCACGCGATGCGACGGGACTGGTTATAGTGGCCGCAATGCTGGGCTCCGGGTCAAAAGTATGCGTACGTCGCGGCAAGTTTGCTGACGCAAGGCCGCTTTCTGATCTGTTTCGCGAGTCCTGGCTGTTCGCCTACCGCGGCATCATTCCACACCTGCACCTTGACAAGATGATCCGTCAGCGCTCGGCGGAGTGGTGGCGCGATGCGATCAAGTCCGGCGACAGCACGCTGGTGCTCGAAGTGGACGCCAAGCTCGCCGGATACGCCACGCTCGGCTCGGCGCGGCAGCGCGGCCCTTATCAGGGCGAAATCTATGAGCTCTATCTCGATCCCTATCACCAGGGCATGGGACTGGGCGAGCTGCTCTTCGAAGGCTGCCGGCACGCACTGGACACGCGCAACCTTAACGGCCTGGTGGTGTGGGCCCTGCTCGACAATACGTCGGCGTGCGATTTCTACTGGCGCCGTGGCGGCCGACCCGTCGCCTCCGCGTTCACCAGGATTGGTGGACAGAGGCTGGAGAAGGTCGCGTTCGCGTGGCGATGAGGCGGCGCCGGGCAAGCCTGCACACGCGGCTGAGGCGAGGAACGCGTCGCGCCTTGCGCCCGTGTCGGTGCCGGGTTGCCTGCTTTCGCGCCAGGGTAATTGAATTGACGTGAAATCTGTAACGGTCTCGCCTTCCGCATAAGACCTGTCGTTGCTATACCGCCCTCCGTCCTCAGAGGTCGATGCCATGAGCAAATTCAAGATTGCCGTCACCGGCGCTGCCGGTCGCATGGGACGCGAGCTGATCCGCGCCGTGCACGGCAGAAACGATTGCACGCTGGCAGGCGCCGTCGAACAGGAGGGATCGCTGGCGCTGGGGCAGGATGCCGGTTTGCTCGCCGGGCTCGGCAAGCTCGGCATCCTCATCACCGATGATCCGCTCGAGCTGTTCGCCAAGGTCGATGCCGTCCTGGATTTCACGGCACCGGCGGCGTCGGTCGAGTTCGCCGATCTCGCGGCTAATGCACGGATCGTGCACGTACTGGGAACCACCGGGCTGACGGCGGAGCAGGAAAAGCGGATCGACGCGGCCGCCCGTCACGCGACCATCATCAACGCCGGCAACATGAGCCTGGGCGTGAACCTGCTTGCGGCATTGACGCGAAAGGTCGCCAAGGCGCTCGATGCCGACTTCGATATCGAAATCCTCGAGATGCACCACCGCCACAAGGTGGACGCTCCGTCGGGCACCGCGCTGATGCTGGGCAGGGCAGCCGCCGAAGGCCGCGGCGTGAAGCTGGAGGACGTGAGCGTGCGCGTTCGCGACGGCCACACGGGGGCGCGGCGAGCAGGCGACATCGGTTTTGCCACCCTGCGCGGTGGGAGCGTGGTCGGTGAGCATACGGTGATCTTTGCCGCGGACGGCGAACGCATCGAGCTGGTGCACCGGGCCGCCGACCGCGGCATTTTCGCCCGCGGCGCCGTAAAGGCCGCACTTTGGGGACGCGGAAAGGGGCCTGGGCGTTTCAACATGATGGATGTGCTCGGCCTCGAGACGGACCCGAGCTAGGTGTGAACCGGGAGTGAATTGAAATGGCGGGTTCAGCCCCGGCAGGTTCCGGAAGACAGAATGTTCTCGTTCTTGTTCGCCACGGCGAAAGCGAATGGAACAAGCTCAACCTTTTCACGGGCTGGAAAGACCCCGACCTGTCGCCGAAGGGAGTCGAGGAAGCGCGTCTTGCCGGCCGGCTGCTGAAGGCTGAGGGCTACCGGTTCGACGTCGCCTATACCAGCGATTTGAAGCGGGCCCAGCGCACGCTGACGCTGGTGCTGGAGGGTCTCGGACAGCCCAATCTTGAGACGCACAAGGACAAGCGGCTGAACGAACGCGATTACGGCGATCTTTCCGGATTGAACAAGGACGACGCGAGAAAGCGCTGGGGCGAGGAACAGGTGCATATCTGGCGGCGCAGCTACGACGTGCCGCCACCGGGCGGAGAGAGCCTCAAGGATACGGCGGAACGCGTTCTGCCTTACTACGAGGCACATATCTGGCCCGACATGCAGGCCGGCCGCAACGTGCTGGTGGTGGCGCACGGCAACTCGCTGCGCGCACTGGTGATGAAGATCGAGGGCCTGACGGGAGAACAGATCGTCAAGCGCGAGCTCGCAACCGGAGTGCCCCTTGTCTATAAGCTGCGGGCCGATGGCCGGATGGCAGAGCACCGCGATCTGGTGGCCTAGGTACGAACGTCCGAGGGTGTCGCGACGGGGAGCAGCGTGCCATGTCCTTGGATGATGTCATCGAGCGTCTCACCGACGACAAGGACGAGCGCAACAAGTGGGTCGGCGTCTATATCGGCGTCCTCGCGGTGCTGCTTGCGATCTGCAATATGGGAGGCGGCAACGCGGCAAAAGACGCAAGCCGCGCTCATCTCGAGGCGGCCAACACCTGGGCCTTCTTTCAGTCGAAGAACATTCGCCGCAGCCAGATTGCGCTCAACGCCGATGTCCTGGAGCTGCTGCTCAAGGCCCAGCCCGGGCTCGAGGGCGAAGCCCGCAGCCAGATCGAGGAAAAGATCAAGGACTATCGCGACCAGGTGCAGAAACTTACCACCGATGAGGAGCGCAAAGAGGGTCTCGACGAGCTGTTCGCGCGCGGCAAGGCGCTGGAAGCCGACCGCGACATTGCGTTGCGCAAGGACCCCTATTTCGACTGGAGCCAGGCCCTGCTGCAGATCGCGATCGTGCTAGCCTCGGTGCACCTGATCGTTGGCAACCTGTCGCTGCTCGGCATGAGCGGCGGGCTGGCGACTCTCGGCCTGCTCTTCATGCTCAACGGGTTCACCCTGGCAGTGCGGGTGCCCTTTCTCGGCTAGCGACAGACGCTCACTTGCACCATTCCCCGCCGCAAGCTAGCTATGCCGGACGCGAGACGACGTCCGGGGGAGCCGATGGCCACGCATTCGCTTTTGCTATTGCCGGGAGACGGCATCGGGCCGGAGGTGATGGCCCAGGTCGAGCGGATCGTCGCGTTCTTCAATAAGAAAGGGAAGGCGCAGTTCAAGACCGAAACCGGGCTCGTCGGCGGCGCCGCCATCGACAAGCACGGCGTGCCGCTGGACGATGATACGCTGGCTCGCGCGCAGAAGGCGGACGCCATCGTCTTCGGGGCGGTCGGCGGCCCGAAGTGGGACAAGGTTCCCTACGAAAAGCGGCCCGAAGGTGGACTCCTGAAGCTGCGCAAGGAACTCGATCTGTTCGCCAACCTGCGGCCCGCCATCTGCTATCCCGCACTTGCCGAGGCGTCGTCGCTCAAGCGGGAGCATGTCGAGGGCCTCGATATTCTGATCCTGCGTGAGCTGACCGGCGGCACTTACTTCGGCGAACCGAAGGAGATCGTGACGCTGGAAGACGGGCAAAAGCGCGCGGTTGACACCACGGTTTACACCACCCGAGAAATCGAGCGCATCGTGCGGGTAGCCTTCGATCTGGCGCGCAAGCGCCGCAATAAGGTGCATTCGGCCGAGAAGCGCAATGTGATGAAGACCGGCGTGCTGTGGAACCAAGTGGTCACGGAGACGCACGCGCGCGAGGCAAAGGACGTCGAATTGCACCATATCCTCGCCGACGCCTGCGCCATGCAGCTCGTCCGCGATCCCAAGCAGTTCGATGTGATCGTCTGCGACAACCTGTTCGGCGACATGCTGTCGGACGAAGCAGCGATGCTGACGGGCTCGATCGGCATGCTGCCCTCGGCCTCGCTCGGCGCCCCCGACCCGGCAACCGGCAAGCGCAAGGCCCTGTACGAGCCGGTGCACGGCTCTGCGCCGGACATTGCCGGCAAAGGGCTCGCCAACCCAATTGCCGCGATCGCCAGCTACGGCATGGCACTGCGCTATTCCTGCGGCCTGACGCGTGAGGCTGACCTGGTGGAGAAGGCGGTGGCAGGCGCGCTGAGCCGGGGTCTGCGTACGGCCGACATCATGCAGCCAAATATGCGCAAGGTCGGCACCGAGGAGATGGGCTCGGCGATCCTCGAAGAGATCGAAAAGCTGGCGGCCTGAGCGGGAGAACAAGTATGCCGGCAACAACCACCCCGCATGGCTGGTCGCAGGACGTGCTGCGCGAGGCCAAGAAGCGCAAGATTACGACCGTGTGCACCATTCCCGACGGAGGGCTGACGCAGCTCCTAAAGCTGGTGGAGACGGATGGCGACATGCGGTTGGTGACGCTGACCTCGGAGCAGGAGGGAATTGGCGTCTCCACCGGCTGCTGGCTCGCCGGCGGGCGGGCGATGATTGCGATGCAATCCTCGGGCGTCGGCAATTGCATCAATGCGCTGGGGCTGCCGGCTGCGTTTCGTGCGCCCTGTCTCATGCTGGTGACGATGCGCGGCCAGTGGGGCGAATTCAATCCGTGGCAGGTGCCCATGGGGCAGGCGACGCGGCCGGCGCTCGAGGCTGTCGGCGTCAAATGCTTTCCGGTCGACAAGGCGGAGGAGGTCAGCGAGACGTTCATCGCCGCCGCCGACCTGGCCTTCAACAGCCGGGTGAGCGCCGCCGTGCTGATCAGCCAGCGCATCATCGGCGCCAAGGGGTTCGGACAAGAATGACCGCGAAATCCAACAAGATCGAACGCCGGCCGTTTATGGCCGCCCTGCTCCAGCATCGGGGCGACGCGCTGATCGTCCCGGGGCTCGGCAGCCCGACGTGGGATTGCTTCGCGGCCGGCGACGCGGCCGAGACCCTTTACTCGTGGGGTGGCATGGGCCTGGCCGCGACCACGGCTCTCGGCGTGGCGATTGCCCAGCCCAGCCGGCGTGTGGTTTGCGTGACGGGCGACGGCGAGATCACCATGGGTATCGGCTCGCTGGCCGTGATCGCTGACCAGGCGCCGAAGAACCTAGGCATCCTTGTGCTCGATAACGAGAGTTTCGGTGAGACGGGCCGGCAGCGCGGGCTTTCCAGCAATCGCCTCGACATCGCGGCCACCGCCAAGGGGATGGGAATCACGCACACGATGACGGTGACGGAGCAGGGCAAGGTCGGCGAACTTGCGGATTTTCTTTTCAAGACGCCGGGGCCGGTGCTCGCGGTTGCCAAGATCGCGCTAACGCAGGACCCATGGTGTCTGCCCGAGAAGGACGGGGCGGCAATTGCGCACCGCTTCAGGATGGCGCTCGGGCTGGAGAAGGCTTAGCAGCCGGAGAAGGCGGACGTGGCAAAACTCACGCCTCAAGAAACCGAGCTGACGGCATGGCTCGCCAGCCAGCACGACGCGATGATCGACCTGCTGCGCGAGGTGGTCGATATCGACAGCGGAAGCTACGACAAGGCGGGCGTGGACGCGGTCGGTGCGCGCTTCATCCGATTCTTCCAGGACAACGGGCTGCTTACGGAACTTGAGCCGCACGAGCGGTTCGGCGACGCCATTCACATCCGGCTCGACGACCGGCGCAGCAACGAGCGACCCATCCTGCTGATGGGTCATCGCGACACCGTCTTTCCGAAGGGCGAAGCCGGACGACGCCCATTCAAGATCGAAGGAAGCCGCGCGTATGGGCCGGGCGTGGCCGACATGAAGGGCGGCCTTGTCATCAATGCCTTCGTGCTGGCGGCGTTCAAGCGCTTCGGCGGCAATCCGCTTCCGGTTACGGGGCTCATCACCAGCGATGAAGAAATTGCCTCGCCCTCATCACGGCCGATCATCGAGCGCACGGCTCGGGCTGCGCGCTGTGTGTTCAACTCGGAGCCGGGGCGCCCCAACGGCAATGTCGTGACGGGGCGAAAGGGCGGCGTGTTCATGAGCTTCGAGGTGTTTGGGCGCGCGGCGCATTCCGGCGGCGCGTTCGAGAAGGGCATCAGCGCCATCGGCGAGATGGCTCACAAAATTGCGGCCATGCACGCCTTGACTGACCTCAAGCGCGGCGTGACGGTCAACGTCGGCACAGTCAAGGGCGGCCAGTCGGTCAATACGACGGCGCCGCATGCGGAAGGCCAGATCGACCTGCGCTACGTGGTACCGGAAGACCGGGCCAAGGCGCTTGCCGCGCTGCAGGCCATCGTCGACCAGGCGACCGTGCCGGGGACGACGGCGAAGCTTGAGATTCGGGGCGAGTTCCTGCCTCTGACGGTCAACCCCGCGGCCGAGACGCTGTTCGCGCACTACCGAGACGCGGCTGCGGACGCGGGGCTATCGGTGGAGGGCGAGTTCTCCGGCGGCTGCGCGGACTCCGGGTTCACGGCGGCCGTCGGCTGCCCCAGCCTGTGCTCGGTTGGCCCGGTCGGCGGCAATGCCCACACGCCGGAGGAGTACCTGGAGACGGGCTCGCTGGTGCCGCGGGCACAAGCCCTGGCGCTTGCCATCATGCGGATGCCGGCCTCGGGCTAGCCGCCCGTACACGACTTCCGCTCGATCTTACCCGGGCATCCCCAGCGCCCCGGTGCGGTACTACTGCATAGCGCCTCTTCGATCGGCAGTGATGGCAACAGCCACGGTCTAGGCTAAAGTCCGCCCGCGGACGGCGAAAGCGCCGCAAATACCAGTGAGGAGAGACTACAGGTGACTAAGCTGAACCGGCGTTCCCATCTCATAACCGAAGGCATAGCGCGCTCCCCCAATCGGGCGATGCTGCGCGCGGTGGGCTTCGGCGATGGGGACTTCGTGAAACCGATCGTGGGCGTGGCCAACGGCCATTCGACCATGAACCCCTGCAATGCCGGGATCCAGCCGCTGGTCGACCGGGCAATGGCCGCCCTCAAGGCCTCCGGCGCCATGCCGCAGGTTTTCGGATTTCCGACTGTCACCGACGGCATCGGCATGGGCACGGAGGGGATGAAGCTTTCCCTGGTATCTCGCGAGGTGATTGCCGACGCCATCGAAGTCGCCGTCAACGGCCAGATGATGGACGGCGTGCTGTGCGTCGGCGGGTGCGACAAGAACATGCCCGGTGCCATGATGGCGATGGCGCGTATCAACGTGCCCGGGATCTTTGTTTACGCCGGTACGATCAAGCCGGGACACTGGAAAGGACAGGTGCTGACGATCGTCAGCCCGTTCGAGGCCGTTGGCGCCTACACGGCCGGCAAGATGTCGAAAGAGGATTTCGACGGCATCGAGCGCAATGCCTGCCCCACGGTCGGGGCCTGCGGCGGCCAGTATACGGCAAACACCATGTCGTCCTCGTTCGAGGCGCTGGGCATGAGCCTGCTCGGCTCCTCGCAGATGGCCTCGCCCGATCCCGAGAAGGCCGACTCGGCGGCTCGCTCCGCGGAAGTGCTGGTCGAGGCCATCCGCAAGAACCTGAAGCCGCGCGATATCATCACCAGGAAGTCGATCGAGAACGCGATCTCGCTGGTGATGGCGACCGGCGGGTCCACCAATGCCGTGCTGCACTACCTGGCGATTGCCCGCGCGGCCGGTGTCAAATGGACGATCGACGATTTCGAGCGTATCCGCCGGCGCGTGCCCGTCCTCTGCGACCTCAAGCCGTCAGGCCGCTATGTTGCGGTGGACTTCCATAAGGCCGGCGGTGTCCCTCAGGTTCTCAAGATCCTGCTGGCCAATGGCGTCCTGCACGGAGAGTGCATGACGATCGAGGGAAAGACGCTCGCCGAATCTTTGCGCAGCGTTCCGGCAAAGCCTCGCAGCGACCAGGACGTTATCCGTCCCTGGAGCGATCCGATGTACAAGCAGGGTCACCTGGCCATCCTGAAAGGCAACCTGTCGCCCGAAGGGTGCGTCGCCAAGATCACCGGTCTGAAGCGTCCGTCGATCACAGGCCCGGCACGCGTGTTCAACTCCGAACCGGAATGCCTGAAGGCGATCATGGGCAAGAAGATCAAGGCCGGCGACGTGATCGTCATCCGCTACGAGGGACCCAAAGGCGGCCCCGGCATGCAGGAGATGCTGGCACCTACATCGGCCCTGATCGGCCAGGGGCTCGGCGAGTCGGTCGGCCTGATCACTGACGGCCGGTTCTCGGGCGGCACGTGGGGCATGGTGGTCGGGCATGTCGCGCCGGAAGCCTTCGAGGGCGGACCGATCGCGCTGATCGAGGAAGGCGACATGATCACGATTGATGCGAAAAAGCGCCTGATCGAGCTCAACGTCCCGGCGAAGGAACTGGCGGCGCGCAGGAAGAAATGGAAGCGCCCCGAGCCCCGCTATACCACCGGCGTGCTCGGCAAATATGTGAAGCTGGTATCCCCGGCGAGCACCGGCGCGACCACGAGCTGACAATCGCCCGCGCGCGAACAGGCCAGGCGGCGAGGAGAGCTCGCGGCCTGCTCAGTTGTACTTGAACACCTGGATGAGCGCGGGCCCGAGGATCACCACGAACAGGACCGGCAGGAAGAAGACGATCATAGGCACCGTCAGCTTGGGGGGCAGCGCCGCCGCCTTCTTCTCGGCCTCCGCCATGCGCATGTCGCGATTTTCGCGTGCCATCACGCGCAGCGCCTGTCCCACCGGCGTGCCGTAGCGCTCGGCCTGGATCAGCGCGGTGGCGACCGCCTTGATGCCCGGGATGCCGGTACGCTTGCCGAGATTCTCAAAAGCCTGCCGCCGGTCCTGCAGGTAAGAAAGCTCCGCCGTCGTCAGGCTGAGCTCTTCGGCCAATTCCAGCGACTGTCCGCCGATCTCTCCAGCGACCTTGCCGAAGGCGGCCTCGATGGACATGCCTGACTGCACACAGATCAGCAGCATGTCGAGGGCATCGGGAAACGAGGCCTTGATGGACGTCTGCCGTCTCTGGACAAGGTTCTGGATGAAGAAATTCGGCACGTAATAGCCGACGTAGCCGACGCCTATCGCAAGCCCCAGCTTCACGATCGCCGGGTACTCGTAATCGGCAATCACAAACAGATAGAGCAGCGCGACCAGCGCAATAATGACGGGCATCGCGACACGGAAGAACATGTAGGCGACCAGTGGCGCCTGGCCGCGCAAACCCGCCATCTTCAGCTTGTCGCGTACTTCCTCGGTGTCGAACACGCTGCGCAGGTTGAAGCGGTCGACGATGTCCTGCATGAACCCTTTGGGGGTGCTGCGGAGCCTTCCGCCTTCCTTCTTCGCAAGATCCGCCAGTCGCGCGGCCCGCATTTTGTCGCGCTCTGTGGCCATGACCTGCATACGCGCGCTCAGGCGATCGCGATTGAGGACCGGCATCAGCACAGTTAGCGCCGTAGCGAATGCTGCGATTGCCGCCAGCACGGTCACCACGATCTGCGGTTGTATCAATGCGAAGATATTATCGAGCATCGTCCCTCGTCCGCCGATCAGTACTTGAAGTTGATCATCTTCTTCATGACCAGGATGCCGATGGTCATCCACACTCCGGCAGCGACCAGCAGGAATTGACCGAACTGCGTGGTCCACAGGATCGAGATGTAAGCCGGTGTCGTGATGTATACGAGTGTCATCACCACAAACGGCAGGGCGCCCAGCACCGCGGCCGATGCCTTCGCTTCGGCTGACAGCGCACGCACCTTGGCCTGCAGCCGCTTGCGGTCGCGCAGCACGCCGGAAAGGTTGCCGAGCGCCTCCGAAAGATTGCCGCCCGCCTGCTGCTGGATCGAAACGACGATGGCGAAGAACCTGACTTCTGGCAGCGGCATGCGCACCATCATGCGGTCGAAGGCCTCGGACAGCGGCACACCGACCTTCTGCTGCTCCACCAGATCGGTGAATTCCCCAGCAATCGGCTGCGGCGTCTCACGCGCGATGATATTGAGGCATTCGATCAGCGGCAGGCCCGATTTGACGCCACGCACGATCACGTCGATCGCGTTGGCGAACTCCTCGATGAATTTGTACTGCCGCCGCCTTGCCAGCCGCGCGAGGATCCAGCGCGGCAGGCCGGCCGTGCCAACGAAGGCACCGAGAACCGGCACAGCGATCGGGAGGTTGGGCGCCGTGCCCCAAATGATGAAGCCGACGATAAGGCCGCACGCAAGGCTCGCCATCCAGAACGAGCGCGGGGTTACGTCCAGGCCAGCGCGCTGCAGCCGCAGGCGCATGGAGACCTTTTCGCGGGCCTTCTGCCGCTCGTCGAGCTCCTGCAGCGTTTCGGCGACCTGCCTGCGGCGGTTCTGGGCGGCCTCAACCTGCGTTTTCAGGGCCAGCCGGCGAGTCTTATTCTCGGTTGCGGCCTGTACGCGCTTGGTCGCGCGCCGCTGACCGGAGATGAACGGATACATGAGGATGTAGGCGACGACCGCAATGGAGATTGCGGCCACCGTCAACAGCCCAACGAGCATCAGATCATTGCTATCCACGCGCATCCCCCCGCGGATTGCCGTGGTTGTCATGCACCTCCGCTGCCGACAGCGCCTGCGCGAGGCGCGGCGTCTCGCCGTAGTATTCCGCACGCTCCCAGAAGCGGGGGCGAGCGATGCCGGTGGACCGGTGACGACCGACGATCTTGCCCTGCGCGTCCTCGCCGGTGATCTCGAACACGACGAGGTTCTGCAGCGTGACGACGTCGCCTTCCATGCCCACCACTTCCGTGACGTGGGTAACCTTGCGCGAGCCGTCGCGCAGGCGAGAGGCCTGAATGATGACGTCGATGGAGCCCGTGATCATCTCGCGAATGGTCTTGGGCGGAAGCTGGAAGCCGCCCATCATGATCATGGATTCCAGACGGCTGATGGCTTCACGCGGACTGTTGGCGTGCAGCGTACCCATCGAGCCGTCGTGGCCCGTGTTCATCGCCTGCATCAGGTCGAACGCCTCGGGGCCGCGAACCTCGCCGACGATGATCCGCTCAGGCCGCATACGCAGGCAGTTTCTGACGAGGTCGCGCATGGTGATCTCGCCTTCGCCCTCGAGGTTGGGCGGGCGCGTTTCCAGGCGCACCACGTGCGGCTGCTGCAGCTGCAGCTCGGCGGAGTCTTCGCAGGTGATGATGCGCTCGTCGTGATCGATCGAGCCGGTGAGACAGTTGAGCAGCGTAGTCTTACCGGAGCCGGTGCCGCCGGAAATCAGAACGTTGCAGCGCACGCGGCCAATGATCTCGAGAATGGTCTTCACTTCCGGCGTGATCGACTTGTACTTGACGAGCTGCTCGAGCTTCAACCGGTCCTTCTTGAATTTGCGGATGGTGAGGGTCGGCCCGTCGATGGCCAGCGGCGGCGCGATGACGTTGACGCGGCTGCCGTCCGGGAGGCGCGCGTCGCAGATCGGGCTCGATTCATCGACGCGGCGGCCGACCTGGCTGACGATGCGCTGGCAGATGTTCATGAGCTGCGCATTGTCGGCAAAGCGCACCGGCGTGCGCTGCACCTTGCCCGCCACCTCGATGTAGGTGGTGGTAGCGCCGTTCACCATGATGTCGGCGATGTCATCACGGGCAAGTAGCGGTTCAAGTGGCCCGTAGCCCAGCACGTCGTTACAGATGTCCTCGAGCAGCTCTTCCTGCTCGGCAATGGACATGACGACGCTTTTGATCTGGATGATCTCGCTGACGATGTCGCGTATCTCTTCGCGCGCCGCCGCCGCTTCGAGCTTGGCGAGCTGCGTCAGATCGATGGTGTCGATCAGAGCGTTAAAGACGGTCGTCTTGACGTCGTAGTATTCCTCGGAGTGTCGCCGCTCCTGAATGACGACCTCCTGGCGCGCCGGCGGACGCTGCTGCTCCAGCACGGCAATGCCGGCGTCGGACTGTTTCGCGACGGGCGCAGGCGCAGCCGAGTCCTGCGCCGGTACCGGACGCCGCGGCGGTCCCGCTTCAGTGCTACGCTTGCCGAACATACCGAACTTCCCTTAGCGCTTGAGCTTGAGTTTCCCGAGCAGCGGAGCGAGGCCGGCGAGCGCCGACTTCTTCTCGTCCTTCTGCTCTTTGCGATGAGCCAGGGCCAAGGCCAGCTCGCGGAATTGCTGCCCCGATTTGGCCTTGGCCGAAAATTCTTCGATCATTTGGCCGTTGTTGGAGGCCAGCCCGAAGGTCTCGCTGTCGAAATCGATCGTCAGCGTGGGCTGCAGGTCGAGCGCCACCGCAAACTCCTTGAGGGAGATTTCCGGCCGCTTGGGCGTGTTGGCCATGTTGATGACCAGGCGCGGCGGGTCATCGTTCGTACGGTTCTGTCGCAGCAGATCGATTATGTTCTTCGCGTTGCGAAGGTTGGCGAGATCGGGAACCGCCGTAATGACGATCTCGTCGGCCTGCAGAAGAAGCCGCTTGACCCACGGCGTCCAGGTGTGCGGCAGGTCGACCGCAACGTAAGGCACGTTCTGGCGCACGATGTCGACCACGATATCGCAGGCATCCGCCGAGATGTCGTAGTCACGGTCGAGCACAACCGGCGCGGCGAAGATGCTTAGCCGCTCCGAGCACTTGGTCAGCAGGCGGTCGAGCAGCACCTCATCGAGCCGCTCCGGGCTCTGCAACGCTTCGGCGATCCCCTGCACGGGATCCTGATTGAAGTCGAGGCCGGTCGTGCCGAAGGCGAGGTCGAGATCGGCAACGACCACGTTGGTCTTCAGGATTTCCGACATCGCCCAGGCCGCGTTGTGGCACACCGTGCTCGAGCCGACACCGCCCTTGGCGCCAATGAAGGCAATGACGTTGCCGACCGGATCGGAATCCGGATTGTTGTAGAGGTTGGAGAGGCTTTCGATGAACTGCAGTGGCGTGATCGGCGAGATCAGGTATTCGCTCACGCCGCGCTTCAGCAGCTCGCGATAGAGCGTGACGTCGTTGACGTGGCCGATGACAACCACCTTGGTGCCGGTGTCGCAGCACTCGGCCAACCGGTCGAGTTCGGCCAGCATCTGGCCGCGCGGCAGCGTGGTCTCGATGATGATCAGATTGGGCGTCGGGTTTTCCAGATAATGCGCGACGGCTGCAGGCGCGCCGCCCATGTGCACGCTGACGTGCGACTTGGCCAGCCGCCGGTCGGCGGTCGCCGATTGCAGCACCTCCGCCGTGCCTGCCTGCTCGCAGAACGCCTGGATGGAGATGCGCGGAATCGGCCGGGCTTTCTGTGGGGCCGGCTGCTCGGCACTCTCCTCGCCCACCGGCACCAGGTCGCGTCCAACCTCTTCCGCAACGGAAACGGCCTGCTTGCTCATAATCCACCTCGATCAGTTTGTGCCACGGACCTGTACGCGCTCATCCGCGGACTTTTCGGCCGCCGTCGGTTTGCCCTTCTCGTAGTTCTGGAAGACCGTGGACCGACGCTCGGCATCAGCCGGATCCATCTGGCGCGGCCCCAGCAGGTCGGCGGGATTTGCAATCTGTGCCGCCAGGTTGTGCTGCTGGGCGCAGCCGAAGTTCGGATACGAGAGATTGTAGGGCTCGTTCGCCAGGTTGGTTGGCCAGTGGCCGCATTCGGGACCCTGGGCGACGTAGCGCAGATAGCTGAAGCGGATCGGCGGATTGGGATCATGCCGGTCGTGATAGGGCTGGATAGAGACGGAGGCCTCCGTAAGCCCGAAATCAGTCAGGGCGCGCCGCAGATCACCAACCGCGCGCACGGCAGCCGTCTCGTTGGCAGAACCGCTCGGCACGCCGATGACCAGCCGGCCGGTGCCATGGTTGCTGGTGTAGCGCTCGAGATAATCCAAGATCTGCGCCTTCTGCCCCGGCGAGAAGCCCTGGGCGCCGCTCGGGACGCGGATGGCGAGGGTGGAGGGCTGCCTTGTCACCAGGATCGGATGGCGCTCCGAAGAGTCGATTACCGACCAGCCGGCGACCTGGGCGCCGGGCTCGCCCGTTGTCTTGCAGCCGGCGAGCGCGAGGGTGGCCCCAACGGCCAGGAACACAGTCCTTATCCAGGGCTTCGAGCCGGACACTGTGGCGATCGGAAATCCCATGTGATTTCTCCAGTGCTCCGGCCTATTCGACGATGAACCCGTAGTCGCCCTTCAAGCCGCCGTAGGGCAGGTCGCCGCCCCTCCCGTAGATGCGGTTGAGGTGACCAAGCAGGTTAGCCTTGCGATCCGACGCGGGCGCCAGGCCGTCATCGGCCCGCGCCAAGTTCCGGCGTGCGGTCGGCCGCACGAGATAGGGTGTCACGATGACCACGAGCTCGGTTTCCTGCTTCTGAAAATCACGGCTGCGGAAGAGCGTGCCGATCACGGGCACGTCCTTGAGACCGGGGAAGCCGTCGATGTTCTGGCGCGTGGAGTCGGATATCAGGCCGGCGATGGCCAGCGATCCGCCCGAGGGCAGCTCCACCGTCGATTTCGCCTGGCGCTTTTTCAGCGCGGGGATGCTGATGTTCGACAGCACGACAGCGCCCTCGTTGGTCAGCTCGCTGACCTCGCTCTCGATCTTGAGGCTGATGCGGCCTTCGGACATGACGATCGGCGTGAATGCAAGGCCGACGCCGAATTCCTTGAAGGTGACCGACACCTTGCCGTCGCTGTCGACGACAGGGATGGGATACTCGCCGCCGGCGAGGAATTTCGCGGTCTCGCCCGACACCGCGGTGAGGTTCGGCTCAGCCAGCGTGCGCACCAGCCCATCGCGCTCGAGCGCGCGCAGGGCACCAGTCATGCGCGCCCGGCTGCTGCCGAAGCCGAGATCGACACCGGAGTTGCCGTAGGGTGCGCCGGTCCCGTTCGGGCCCTGGTTATAAAGGGTCGGGGTGCCGACCGTGACGCCCTTGGCATCGGGATCGGTCGGGATGCCGACAACCGGCAGGGTGCCGAGACCAGCCGCCGCCGTCAGGGGCAGGGCGTTCTCGGTCAAAAGCGCGGTCGTGAAGTTGCCGGAGTTGATGACGGCGCCCAGATTGATGCCGAACTGCTTGAGCAGGGAGCGCTGCACCTCGGCAACCGTCACCTTCAGCATCACCTGTTCCTCACCCTCGATGGTGAGCAGGTTGATGACCATCTTGCTCTGCTGGCCCTTGCTCGACTGGTTTCCGGTTTGCACTTGGGTCTGGGTCTGCACCGGCACGCTGTCGCCGTTGGCGCTCACCAGCGAATAGGTGCTGCCGATCTGGTTGGCGTTGGCCTGCGCGAACTGGATGGCAATGTCGTTGGCGCGGCTGGAGTCGATGGGCGTGCGCACGGAGCCGGTGAGGACGATGGCGCCGCCAGCCAGCTCGGAGCGAATGCGCGAGCCCGGTACCAGGCGCCGGAGCAGATCATCGAGGGTGCTGAGGTCGGCACCGATGACGACTTCGATAGTCAGGACCTGCTGACCCTTGGCGTCGAAGAAGAAGGCGTTGCTCGCGCCCACCTTCTTGCCGATCAGGAACACACGGTTGGAGGACTGCACCACCGCATCGACCGTATCGGGGTCGGAAACGAGCACGTCGCGCAGCTCGAAGGGAAACTGCACCAGCAGCGACTTACCTTTCCCAAGATCGACCTTGCGAGCGAGCGGAAAGTTGGCGTGCGCAGGGATCTGAAGCACCGAATTGGTCAGCGTCAGCTCATCCGAAGCAACACGCCGGTCGGCCGCGCCAGCGTCCGACGTCGTGGCGACCACGGCCGCGAGCGCCAGGGCGCAAACAAACCCTCTCCAAATCATTCGCATGGGTTGCCAACCTTTTTGCCCGGCCCTGCTGCTTGGACGAACGCAAACTCAGTCGACGCCATACGCGCGCGAAGAAACTCCGTACCGAAGAACCTTGATCGAATTGACCCGCTTGTCCCTTTCGGAACGAACCTCACCTTCGTTGATGTCGGCAATACTGCGCAGCGCCAGGGAGATCTCACCCCTGGAGTTGGCTTCCGCGAGTATTTCGGCCTGGCGCGGCGTCAGCTCGAGGGTGGCTGTATTCCCCTCCGCCAGCCGCTTGCCCTCGCGCGCCTCGATCAGCTGGCCGATGGCCAGCACACGAACATTGTGAAACAGCGTCTCGGTCGAGAAATCCTCTCCACCCGAACGGCCCCGCTTGCGCTGCGTGAGGAGCACATCGACATGGTCGTTGGGCAGAATCAGGCGCCCGGCGGCGGTCTCTTCCTTGATGCGGGTCGAGATGGCCCGCATGCCGGTCGGCAGGATGGCGGCCAGCACGCCACCATCGCCCGGCTTGACCAGCTTCTGCGCCGTTACCGGCTCGCCGGGCAGCATCGGGGCGCGCGCCACGGAGCCGGCCAGATCTTTGGCCGCGTTGGGGCGGGCACTTCTCTGGATATAGCCCTTGCCGACCGCGCTCTGCGGCCAGTCCTGCCAGCGGAAATTCTCAGGCGCCGTGGTCTGACCCAGCGCGATGTCGGACTTGGCAACCAGCACCTGAGTTGTGTTGGTCTGCACCTCCTGTGTCACGACCTTGGCCGGCTTGCGGACCAGGCTCATGACTCCAAAGAAGGCCCCCAGGCCGCAGACGGCTGCGATGGTCACGCCAAGCAATTGTGCCCGTTTCATAGTGCCATCGTCCCTTTTGCCGCAGACAAATCGCTCTCAGCCCGCGTTCAATCTGAGGAACAATCGTCAATGGCTGGTTAATCGCATGTGCATTTCGGGACGCACTGCGGCCCCGATGCACACCAAGGCGGACGGCGACAATGCCGCTCCGGATCAACCCGCCAGGCCGGTGAACCAGACCGTCTGCGGAAAGACCGCCAGCGCGCCGGCGGCCAACGCGATTCCATAGGGAATACCGCCCTCCGGACTGTGCAGGCGCCAGGCCCAGGCCTCGCAAAGCAGTGGCCGGGGCAGCGGGACAGCGCGGATGGCTGAAAACAAGGTCGCCAGCATGCCTCCGGCGAGGGCAACGTAGACGAAATAGAGGGCAAGATCGTCGAAGCCGACCCAAAGCCCAATGACAGCCATGAGCTTGGCGTCGCCGCCGCCGAACCAGCCGGGAATGAAGAGCAGGATGCCGATGCACAGCACCAACAATCCGGCACCCAGGTGGTAGGCGACGGCCGTCAGATCGAGGCCCGCCAGCCATGCCATCGGGAAGAACGCCAGCAGCAGGACGATCGAGATCCGGTTTGGAATGGTGAGCGTGAAAAGGTCCATGGCGGCGGCAAAAGCGACTGCGCCAGGCAGGACCGTCAGGATTGCGAACTCAAGCACGTGCACGACCCTATGGGCACCCCTTGCCCCCTACCCGAGGAGCTCGGACACACCGCGAAAAAGCTAACCCGGGGGTCTGAACACCGGGTTAATCCGATCCATCCGGCGGCGTGAAAGCAGGAGGCCGCCTGCTCTGGAGCAGACGGCCTCCCTGGGACTGCAGGTTCCGGTAGGAGCGGAACCCCTGACCTCGACAGCTTACTTCTTCGCCATCTCGTCAGCGACGTTCTGGAAGGTCGTGCTGATCTGCGTGCCCAGAGCGCGCGCAGCGGCAATGATGCCAACGGCGATCAGCGCGGCGATGAGGCCGTACTCAATCGCGGTGGCGCCGGACTCGTCCTTCACGAAACGCTCAACGAAGTTCTTCATAGACAACTCTCCCAACTCCCAACTCACACGAAGCTAGCGCGATTGCGCTTTGTTCATCCCTAGAGGCACCAGCCCCGCGCGGTGAACTTCGAGCAAACTAATGCAGGCAAATTAAAGTGGAGTTAAAACAACGGTGCCGATCAGACCGCTGAGATCGCAGAAACAGATATATCGAATCTCTGGTGAAGAATGGCTGAACTTTGAGATCATCTCAGATGAATCCAGATTATATTCCGTTGCAAATGGGAATATATTGGTCTTATCCGGATTAGGCTGGTTAATTAACGTTTGACCCATTGTTTACGTCCGAACGGCAGTCCTCAATACGCCTCCGCCTTACTGCAGTGTTACGTGACACGGGCATCGTCCGGCGGGTGCGGGACCAGCAGCCCCCGCAACCGCAGGCAGGATTCAACCCCGCAACACATCAGCCCTGAGACCTTGAACACACAGCGCGCGATACAAGCGGCGCCATTAGCGGTTCTTTCATTTTTCGCGCTGAGATTAGGTTGACGAATTCTTGCATGGAGCAGACCCACCATGATCTGCAAGCTCACCGCGAGACTGACCGCCCGGCTTGTGGCCGCCGCCCTCCTGGCGAGCGCTCTTGCCCACACCGCGAGCGCCGGTCCGGCACGCGGCGAGGACCTGATCGTCAAATATGATCAGTCCCAGCTGGTGCACCTGCCGCGCGCCGCCGCGGAAATCATCGTCGGCAACCCCACCATCGCCGACGTGGTCGTACAAGGGGGCAATCTGCTGGTCGTGACCGGCAAGACCTTCGGCATCACCAACATCATCGCGCTCGACGCGGAACGGGCGGTGATCCAGGAAGTGCGGGTGCTGGTTCAGCGCGATGAGGTCAAGGTCGTGAACCTCCAGCGCGGCACTCAGCGGCAGTCCTACAACTGCACGCCCCAGTGCAACCCGTCCATCACGGTTGGCGACGAGCAGGCCTACTTCGACACGATCTCGAAGTCGTCCGAGAAGAAGATCGGGTTCTCCGAGCGGACCGCGGGCAGCAGCGCGGCTCCCGCAGGGAACTAAATAGAGAGTGCTGGCGGGCCGCGCTCCGACGCGTGCCCCCAGCCCTATGCACCTTATAACCCTGCCGGCCTCCCTGCGGCCTGGTGAACAAAGCGTTGCTTCGCATACGCCAAGTTTACCAGGACCAAATATTGCGCCGACGTTTAGGTCCCCTTTAGCAATTCGGCCCGCATAGTCGCCGGAAACTCGGAGAATTCCGAATAAGGGGAAGGCGTAGCATGCGTACCGGCGGAGCGGGTTTTTTGCGCCGACAGGGCGTGGGCGCGCGCTTGTTCTTCAGGCGCTGGCGGCGCAACGAGGACGGCTTCACGGCGATCGAATTCGGCATTGTCGGCTTGCCGTTCGTCATGCTGCTGTTCGGCCTGCTGTCGATCTGTCTCTATTTCTTCACGAATTTCACGGTCGAGAACGCAATCTGGCAGACCTCGCGCGCCATCCGCACGGGCCAGTTCCAGCAGTCGCAGGGCGACTATACGGGCCTGGTGACGCTCGAGGACCGCAAGAAGGAATTCAAGCGGATCTTCTGCGAGAAGGCACCCACCTTCCTCGAGTGCGACAAGGCCGTCATCCTGGTGCAGAGCAACAACAGCTTTGCGGGCATCAGCGAGCCGCAATGCGCAGTCGATGGCACCATGGTCGAGCAGGACGTGGCCGATGCGGCCTTCGATGCCGGCGCCGACAGCTCCGTCGTGTTCATCACCGTCTGCTACCCCTGGAGTTTCGGCGGTCACATGCCGTTCATCAAGCTTGGCAACCTGAAAGACGGCGCAACCCTGATCCAGGCCTCGGTGGCATTCCGAACCGAACCATACAAATAAGGGCTGTAGCACTGCACCCCCGGCAACACCGAGAGCGACCATGGTACGCAACCTTTTCACCACTATCGCCTGCCGCGCACGCAGCGCCACGCGTCGCTGGACGCGCAACGAGCGCGGCGTCGCCGCGGTCGAGTTCGCGCTGATCGTGCCGATCATGGGCCTGATGTTCATCGGGTCGGTGGAGCTCAGCCAGGCTATTACCATCGATCGCCGCGTCACCCAGGTGGCGAGTTCGACGGCCGACCTCGTCGCACGTGCGGAGAAGCAGATCTCGCAGGCTGAGATCACCGACATCATGAAGATCGGCGGCTATATCTTCGAGCCCTACAGCCAGGACCCGGTGAAGATCGTGCTGCGCAACGTGAGCTCTTCGCCGTCCGATGCGAAGGTCACGAAGCAATCGTGGACGTGCACCTATACCGGCGTCGGCCAGACCATGGATTGCCAGTGCACGAACACCAACTTCACGCTGCCTGACAATCTCGTCACCACCAACGACAGCGTGGTCGTCTCCGAGGTGTCCTACAGCTACAAGCCGCTGATCTTCGACTACTTCATGAGCCGGACCGCCGGCGGCTCCAGCAGCGATGGGGTCTACACTCTGGCCGAGACCATCTATTTGAAGCCTCGCGGCCAGGCGGCAATGCTGTTGCAGGCGGACGCCACACCCTGTCCGGGCCCGACGTTCTGATCACGGCCATTGCGCCGCCGCAATCGCGGCGGCCGCCTGCCTTTTGAAGCATAACATTTCAAGCACCCGTCGCGGCCCTGCCTCAGGGATGCCGCTGTCGCCAAGGTTGCATTTGCCCAGTAGACCGATTTCCACCTATGCTGGCATCCCTTTGGCACGCATGCAGCGGGCGGGGCAACTTCCGCGGGATGTCCATGGGACGACGGTCGACGCACACGCCGCAGCAGTTGCGTGAGCTGATCCTCGATGCGGCGCAGGCGATTATCGAGGCTGAAGGCCTGGCGGGACTTTCTGCGCGCGAGATAGCGCGCCGGATCAGCTATTCGCCTGGCACCATCTACAATATGTTCGACAACTTGGACGATGTGGTCCTGAACGTGGAGGCCCGCGTACTCGACGCCCTCGATCAGCGCTTGACGGCCAATCTTCAGAATGGAGAGGCGAGCGAGCGGCTGAGCCGCTTGGCCCATGCCTATCTTGCGTTCACGCACGAAAAGCCGCGCCTATGGAACCTGCTGTTTGAGCATCACATGCCGGCGGGAACGGACTTACCCGCCTGGTATCAGCTTAAGCTCGAAACGCTGATGCGACGGGTCGAGGAGGCGCTGGCGCCTCTGTTCCCGGCCGGCAGCGAGGCCGACCGCCAGCGCGCCGCCCGCGTCCTGTGGGCAGGCGTGCACGGCATCACCTCGCTGTCGACGGCCGACAAGCTGTCCGTGGTGACGACGGAGACCGCCAACCGCCTGATCGACGACCTCGTGAGCACATACCTCGCAGGTCTTGCCGCGCGGTGCCAGCCGACGCCGAAGCTCAGCGCGCAATCCTAGAAGCGCGCTCGCGCTTCTCCTCCCTGTACGCAAACTGTCAGCCGGCCTGTAAGCCGGGTTCTGTCTGGAGGGTTGCCCCTCCGCGACGGCCATTCATCTAGGACACGGATTGCTCCGTGCCTCGAGCAACCAACCCGGGCGGCGGCGAGGATCGCGCCTGAACCGCAGGTCGCCCTGCGGCCATGCCGCCCCTATTCGGTCTTGCTCCCGGTGGGGTTTGCCCTGCCGCCTGCGTTGCCGCACGCGCGGTGCGCTCTTACCGCACCATTTCACCCTTGCCATTGCAGGTTGCCCTGCTCCGGCGGTTTGATTTCTGTGGCACTTTCCCTGGGGTCACCCCCGGCGGCCGTTAGCCGCCACCGTTGATCCCTGGAGCCCGGACTTTCCTCCACCGAGGGATCCGGCCGCAAAGCCTCCCTCCCCGGCAGCGGCCGTCCGGCCGGCTGACGGGTCGAATAAGGGGGGTTCGCGGCCCCAGGTCAAGAGCTGGACAGCGCGCAGCGCCGGGCAAACCGATCGGCCGCCCGGCGGCAGGCTGATCCTTAACGAGGCCGGATCAGCGCTTGGTGATCACGACTTGCAGGTATCCGCCAGGAACAACCATGGTCCCGTCCTTGGCGCGGTTGAGGCTGTTGATCAGCGCCAGCAGATCGCTGTGCAGGCCGCGCTGGCCGTTCTCGTCGAGTGCCGAGAACGCCTTCAGCATTGGGCCATAGTACGTCTTGAAGACCTCGAGGAAGTGCTCGGGCGACCGGTAGCGGAACATGAAATCGCGCGCCGGGGCGTCGATGTCGGATGCCGACGCACCGAACATTTCCTCAAGGCGCGCCCGCGTGCCCCATAGAGCTGGCGATTTGGCGCCGGCGGGCGGTGGCAGGTACTTGCCGAGCACCTTGAAGACCTGGCCGATGAAGCCGTCCGGCGTCCAGTTGGCCAAGCCGATCTTGCCGCCGGGCTTACAGACGCGCAGCATCTCGGCGGAGGCCTTGTCCTGGTTGGGTGTGAACATGACGCCGAAGGTTGAGACGACGGCGTCAAAGGTGGCGTCCTTGTAAGGCAGCGCCTCCGCGTCGGCTTCCTCGAACACGATCGGCCAGCCTTCCGCCGCCGCGCGTGCCCGGCCACGCTGCAGGAGCGTCGGCACGTAGTCGGTGGAGGTGACGTCGCACCAGCGGCGCGCCGCGGCCAAGGTCACGTTGCCGTTGCCTGCCGCAACATCGAGCACCTTTTGGCCAGATCGCAGGTCGAGGGCTTCGCACAGATCCTCACCGACGATCTGGAGGGTGGCACCGATGATGGCATAGTCGCCGGACGACCAGGCGCCATGCTGGCGCGCTTTCAGCTCCTTGAGATCGACCTGCGCGGGGGCGGGGGTTGGGCGGGCGGATGCGATTGACATAGCCATGATGGTTCTCCCTTTGGGGGTGAGGTGGTTGATCTTGAATTTGCCCTGTGTTGGCGCGAACTTGACGCCATGACGGTGAAAGGAGCAAAGCAGCCGCGCGTGGGCGCAAGCGTGGGTGGGAGCGTGGAAAAGGGTGTGGAATCTGCTCGAGCGCCGGCTGGGAGCAGACACGGTCGCGCCGTCCGCATCCACATGCTCGGCAACTTCCGCGTCAGCCGCGATGGCCGCGATGTGACCTTGCCGGCGTCGCGCAAGGTGCGCGCGCTGCTCGCCTATCTGGCGCTCGCCCCACGCGGGGTGACGCGCGGCCGGCTATGTGAGCTGCTATGGGAAGTTCCCAACGACCCGCGCGGCGAGCTGCGTTGGTGCCTGAGCAAGTTGAGGGGCATTCTCGATGAGCCTGACCGCAAAAGGGTGCAGACCCGCGGTAACGCCATCGGGCTTGATCTTTCCGACTGTTTCGTGGACGCCGTCGAGATCGGCCGTCTCACGCAGGAAGGCATCCAGACGATAGAGCCCGACCGGCTGAAGGAGGCCAGCGAGTACTTTGCCGGCGATTTCCTCGAAGGGCTCGAGATCGAGCGCAGCCCTCAGTTCAGCACCTGGCTGGTGGCGCAGCGGCACCGGTTTCGAGCGTGCCATACCGCGTTGCTGGAACATCTTGCGGAAAGCGTTTCCGGCGAGGAAGCACTCGGCTACCTGGAAAAGTGGGCGCAGTTCGCCCCCTTTGATCGGCGGGCTCATGAAGTTCTGCTCAACGCGCTCGGCCGCAGCGGCCGGATTCGCGAGGGAGAAGAGCACCTGGCCGCAACGGCGCGGCTGTTCGAAGCCGAGGGGCTGGACAGCAAGCCGATCAGCGATGCCTGGCGCGCCGCGCGGACAGGCGCTGGCGCAGCAGCATCGCCTGCCATTGCCACCACACCATTGCCGCCGGCCGGCGCCGTCGAGACCACCGCGGCAGCCCCCCGCCGTGCGTCCATCGCGGTCATGCCCTTCGTCGACCGCACGACCAACCGGGACGCGAGCGACAGAACGGCCAGCGGCCTGACGCGTGACGTGATCACGCGCCTCGCCAAGATGCGCAGCGCCTTCGTTATCGCCTATGCCACTGTGCAGGCGCTGCACGAGCGCGCCATGAGCCCGGAAGAGGCGGGCCGGACCCTGAACGTGGACTACGTGGTGAGCGGGGCGCTCCTGCGCCAAGGCAACCGGCTGATGGTTGCGGTGGAACTCATCGAAACGCGCACCGCGCGCATCATCTGGGCGGAGACCTTCGATAACAAGCTCGACGAGGCGCTGCAGGTGCTCGACGAGGTGGGCAACAGGATCGTTGCGCTGATCGCGAGTGAAGTCGAGACGATCGAACGCAACCGCGCCATCCTCCGACCGCCCAACTCTCTCGATGCCTGGGCAGCGCACCACCGCGGGCTCTGGCACATGTACCGTTTCGACCGGGAGAACAACCAGCACGCGCAGCACTACTTCGAGCTGGCCGTGCGCCTCGATCCGACATTTGCGCGAGCCTACGCGGGCCTCTCCTTCACGCACTTCCAGAACGCGTTCCAGGGCTGGACGGAGCGGGAGAAGGAAGTCGACGAGGCGTTTGCGGCGGCGGGCCAAAGCCTGATGATCGACGATCACGACCCGGCCGCGCACTGGGCCATGGGACGCGCGTTGTGGCTGAGAGGCACGCAGGAGAAATCGCTGTCAGAGCTGGAGCGCGCGGTCGACTTAAGTCCCAATTTTGCGCTCGGCCACTACACGCTTGCCTTCATCCACTCCCAGTCGGGAGACCCGCACGCGGCGATCAGGTACGCCGACCATTCGCGTCATCTGAGCCCATTTGATCCGTTGCTGTTCGGCATGCTGGGAACGCGCGCGATGGCGCACATACGTCTCGGCCAGTTCGAGGAGGCCGCGGAGTGGGCGGTGCGCGCTTCCGCGCGGCCGAATGCGCACGCCCATATCAGCGGGATCGCCGCCTACTGCCTGGCCCTCGCCGGCAGGCTCGAGGAGGCGCGCGTGCTGATGGCTTCGATCCGCAAGACCATTCCGAACTATGGGATCGAGGACTTTCTTGCTGCCTTCCGCTTCGCGCCCGATGGGGTCGCCCTGTGGTGCAAAGCGGCGAAGCTCATCGATTAGGGCCTGCGCCGCGGGCGATTGACGAGGTAGATACCGAACGCGACCAGGGCCAGCGCCATCCCGAGGCTCGGCGTGAAGGGCTCGCCCAGCATCACGTTGCCGGCCATCACGCCGAACACTGGGGCAAGGAAGGAAAACGCCGAGATGCGCGTGGGGGGATAGTTCCGCACCAGCCAGAACCAGGCGATGTAAGTCACGAACGCGACAACAACAAAGGTATAGACAAACGCTGCCAGCACGGCCGGGGTCGGGTTGACCACCCCCGGCTCGCCCAGCAGCGCGGAAGCGGGCAGTAGCATGACGGCCGAGACGCCGAGCTGATAGAGAAGCGTCTTCTCGGGGCTGGCCGAGCGCAGCGTGCTGGCGCGCACCAGGACGGTGGTTGCGCCCCACAGGATCGCGCCGGCGAGAAACATCAGATCGCCCTTCATCGTCGGGCGGCCCGGCGCGAGAAGGCCCTCCCCCATGGCGACCGCCAAGCCAACAAGCGCCGCCGTGAGGCCGATCAGCTTCGGCAGCGTCAGCCGGTCGCCTGGCACGAGGTAGTGCGCGCCGAAGGCAACCACGAACGGGGCCAGGTACAGCAGGACGATGCCGCGCGACGCGCTCGTGAAATTCAGGCCGATATAGATGACCAGGAATTCGGCGCCGAACATCAGCCCGGCGAGGATTCCCGGCCAAAGCGTGCGATCGCGCTGGAACAAGGGAATGCCGCGGGCACGGGCCCAGGCAAACACGAGCAGGCCGGACAGCAGCGACCTCAGCCCCGCCTGCAGGACCGGCGAGATGCCGGCGTTGGCGATCTTCACTGCGCTCTGGTTGATGCCCCACGCCGCGCAGCACACAACGAGAATGAGGCCGGCACGCAGATCGAGCCGGTCAGCGGCGCGGGGCGCGGCGGGCGCCTGCTCGGTGGCAGCCGTGGTGGTCATGCGGCGGGCACACCCTTGGGCAACGCCGCGATCAGGCGTTCCAGCGTGGTGATGGTGGACTGGTCGATGCGCCCATCGACGCGTTCGGGGCGGAAGTGGCGCTGGAAGGCGGTGACGACAAACTCGGTCTTGCCGTCAATCACACCCGTCGGCTCCAGGCCATAGCCGTAGCGCCGGAACAAGTTCTGTACATCCGCAACCAGCGGTCCGGCGACGCCGACGCCCATGCCCGCCTCCGCGGCATTCACCGGCACCGGCGACACCCAGTGGCCGATCCCGGCAGAAGCCAGGCGCGCCCATGGAAATTTCTCACCGGGGTCCTTCTTGCGGGTGGGCGCGACGTCGGAATGCGCCAGCACCCGCTCGGGACGGATGGCATGCCGCCCCAAGATGTCCCGGCACAGGGCCTCAACCGCGTCGAGCTGGGCGGATGCGTAATCGGGATAGCCGAACTCGTGGCCGGGGTTGTGAATCTCGACACCGATGGAGGCAGAGTTGATGTCCGTCTCGCCCGCCCACACCGCCTCGCCCGCGTGCCAGGCCCGCAGCGTCTCGGCAACCATCTGCGTAATGCGACCGGCCTCGTCGATGACGTAGTGACAGGACACTTTGGTTTCTGGGCGCGACAGCCAGTCGATGGCGCGCTCCGCCGTCGCCACACCGGTGTAGTGCAGCAGCAGAATGGAGATGCCAGCGCCCCGCCGCGGCTCAGCGTTGGGCGAGGGATGAAGCGCATCCACCAGTGGTGTATCCGGCCCCGCGATCACAGCCCGCGCTCCTTGGCGATGGTATCGTAGGCGGCGTTGATGGCCGCCAGCTTGCGCGTGGCGATCTCCACGAACTCCTTCGGCACGCCGCGCCCCATCAGCTTGTCGGGGTGGTTGTCGGCGACCAGCTTGCGGTATTGCGCCCTGATCTCGGTGTTCGAGGCCGTAGGGTCGAGCCGCAGCACGTCGTAGGGGCTGGCCTTGTCGACGATGAAGCGTGCCCGGAAGAACCTGAACTCGCTTTCGGAAAAGCCAAAGCGCGCCGCCACCGTGCGGAGGAACTCGTCCTCCTTGGGGTGCAGGACCCCGTCGGCGGTGGCAACGAACAGCAGCGCTTCGAGCACATCCTGGCGCAGCTTTCTGTCGCCCTCGAGCAGGCGCGCGAGCTGGCCTGCATAGGCCTCGTAGCCGGCCACATCCTGCTTGGCGAGGTTGAAAATGCGCTCGACGTTGGCGGCCTCGTCCGGGCTCGCCTGGAACACCCGGCGAAAGGCCTCCACTTCGAGGGGCGACACCATGCCGTCGGCCTTGGCCATCTTGGCGCTGAGCGCAATGACGGCAATGGTAAAGGCGATATCGTTCTGCGGCTCCCGCCCCAGGCCCAGCACCGATCCGAGCTCGGACAGCAGGCTGCCGCCGGCGTCTCCGATGGCGGAGGCGAAGCCCGAGATTTTCTGCCAGACGGTCATTGCAAGGTTACCAGCGGCTTGGTCGGCGCCAGCGGCAACATCACAATTGCGCCGCGGCGGCCGGACGGCTAATCCCGAGATCGCAGGGAATGTCAAGGCAACATGATGGACGCAAGCGCAACTGACGAGGTGTTGATACGTCGCGAGGGGCGCGCGGGCCGTATCACGCTGAACCGGCCGAAGGCCTTGAATGCACTGACCTACGCCATGATTGGGCCGATCCGCGACGCGCTCGAGGCGTGGAAGAGCGACAAGGCGGTCGAACTGGTCGTTCTGGACGGAGCGGGCGAGCGGGGCCTGTGCGCGGGCGGCGACGTGCGCTCCCTGTATGACAGCCGCCCGCAGGGGGATCGCCACGCCTGGCGCTTCTGGACCGACGAGTACCGCCTCAACGCGCTGATCGGCCGCTATCCCAAGCCGTACGTGGCGGTGATGGACGGAATCGTGATGGGCGGCGGCATCGGCCTGTCGGCGCACGGCAACCATCGCATCGTCACCGAGCGGTCGCGCCTGGCGATGCCCGAGACAGGGATCGGCCTCATTCCCGACGTCGGCGGCACCTGGCTGCTGTCGCGGCCGCCGCAGGTGCGGGGCATGCCCAAGGAGGCTGGCACCTACCTGGGCCTCACAGGCCGTCCGTTCAACGGCACGGAGGCGGTCGATCTGGGTTTTGCCAACGTGCAGATCCCGTCCGTACGGCTGCCCGAGGCGCTGGCCGAGATGGTTCGCGATGGCCACCCCGATGGCGTGATGATCCGCGCCAACGCCGCAACCGACGAGGTGCCTGCCTCCTCTCTCTTCGACCTGGCGTCCGCCATCGACACGACTTTCAGCTTCGATCGCGTGGAGGACATCGTGGCCGCGCTCGAGCGCATGCCCGGCGATTGGGCTGCCAAGACCCTTGCCGAGCTGCGCACCAAGTCGCCCTTGTCCCTCAAGCTGACCCTGGCGGCGCTGCGGCGGGCGCGGTCGCTGACTTCGCTGGAAGAGGCGCTGAAAATCGAGCTGCGCCTGTGTCTGCGCCTGTTCATGGGCGGCGAGTTCATCGAGGGCGTGCGCGCGTTGATCGTCGACAAGGACCGCGCGCCCAAGTGGGCGCCGCCGGACCTCGCCGGGGTGACGGAGGCCCTTGTCGCCAGCTACTTCGCGCCCCTGCCGCCGGAGCAGGAGCTGCACTTCGACATGCGATCCTGAGGGCACGGAGGACCAGATATGACCGCCACCTATGGCCGCGGGCCCCTGCAAGGCATGCGCGTCCTCGATTTGAGCCACGTGATGGCGGGGCCGGTGTGCGGGCTGATGCTGGCCGACATGGGCGCCGACGTCATCAAGATCGAGCGCATCCCAATCGGCGACGACAGCCGGCAAATGCTCACGCCCAACATCAATGGCGAGTCGGCGGCGTTCATGATGATGAACCGCAACAAGCGCGGCATCGCGCTCGACCTCAAGAAGCCGAAGGGACAGGAGGTGCTGAAGCGGCTGGTGGCGCGCGCGGACGCACTGATCGAGAACTACCGCAAAGGCACGATGGAAAGGTTCGGGCTCGGCTACGACACGCTCAAGGCGATCAATCCCGGCCTCATCTACGCGGAGGTGTCAGGCTTCGGGCGCACGGGACCGCTGGCGGGCCAGGGCGGCTTCGATCTCGTCACGCAGGGCATGTCCGGCCTGATGGCCATCACCGGCGAGGGCCCCGGCCGGCCGCCGACCAAGGTGGGCGCACCGATCACCGACATCACGGCGGGGCTGCTGGCGACGATCGGCATCGCGGCCGCCTACGCGCACAAACTCAGGACCGGCCAGGGCCAGCGTGTCGACACCTCGCTGCTGGAGGCCGGCATCATCCAGACCTACTGGCAGTCGGCGATTGCCTTTGCCACCGGCGTCTCGCCCGGACCGCTCGGCTCTGCCCATCCCTTGAGCGCACCCTACCAGGCGTTCGAGCCGAAGGACGGCTGGATCACGCTCGGAGCATCGAACCAAAAGACCTGGCTGAAGTTTCTTGAGGTGTTGGACGCACCGGACATTGCCAGCGACACGCGCTTCGCAGATAACGCGGGCCGCATGACCCATCTTGCCGAGCTCGTCGCGGCGCTGCAGCCGCACTTCAAGCGCCGCACCACCGCGGAGTGGCTGGGCGTGCTTGAGCGCGCGGGCGTGCCGGCCGGGCCCGTGCTGTCGGTGAAGGAGATGCATACCCATCCCCAGACCATTGCCCGCGACATGGTGCCGACCCTCGATCACCCGGTCGCCGGGCGCATGCAGACTATCGGCCTGCCGATCAAGTTTTCCGAGACGCCGGGAACGCGCCCCGCGGCGGCGCCCGTCTATGGAGAGCACAGCCGGCAGATTCTCGAGGAAGCGGGCTATGGAGCGTCCGAGATCGAAGAGATTATCAACACCGGCGTCGCCGTCGCGCCGCTGCAGCCCAAGCGGAGCGCATAGCGCATGACCGAGCGCGTCGTCGTCGACGGCCTGAGCGTCGCCAGGGTCCTTTACGATTTCATCGTCAAGGAGGTGCTGCCGGGGACTGGCGTGCCGGAAGCCGGGTTCTGGACGCGGCTTGACCGCATCGTGCATGACCTTGCGCCGAAGAATCGTGCGCTGCTGGCCAAGCGCGACGAGCTGCAGGCCAAGATCGACCAGTGGCACATCCAGCGCAAGGGCCAGCAGCACGATCCGGTTGCGTATCGCGCTTTCCTGGAGTCGATCGGCTACCTGGTGCCGGAGGGACCGGATTTCTCCATCGACACGACCAAAGTCGATGACGAGATCGCGCGCATCGCCGGGCCGCAGCTCGTGGTGCCGGTGACCAATGCGCGCTATGCGCTCAATGCCGCAAACGCCCGCTGGGGCAGTTTGTATGACGCGCTCTATGGCACCGACGCGATCCCCGAGGACGGCGGTGCGACGCGCGGCAAGACCTACAACCCCGTGCGCGGCAACAGGGTGTTCCAATGGACCAAGCGCTTCCTGGATGAGGTGGCCCCGCTGGCCAAAGGCTCGCATACCGACGTCAAGGCGTATGCGATCCATGAGGGCCTGCTGGTGGTGAGCTTCGAGAGCATCGAAGAGGCCTGGCTCGACAATCCGGAAAGATTGACCAGCCTCGCCAACCCCGCCCAATTCGTCGGCTATCGCGGCGACACGACGGAGCCGCGCGCGATCCTGCTGGAGCACAACGGGCTTCACATCGAGATCCAGATCGACAACAGGCACTACATCGGCAAGGCCGACGTGGCCGGTGTCGCCGACGTGGTGGTGGAGGCGGCGATCTCGACCATCGTCGACCTGGAGGACTCCATTGCCGCCGTCGACCCGGAGGACAAGGTTGCCGCCTACCGGAACTGGCTGGGGCTGATGAAGGGGACGCTGACCGACACCTTCGAGAAGGGCGGCCGGCCGATGACGCGGCGCCTCAACCCCGACCGCACCTACACCACGCCCGAGGGCGACACGCTGACGCTGCCCGGCCGCAGCCTGATGCTGGTGCGCAACGTCGGCCACCTGATGATGGACGAGAGCATTCTCGACCGCGACGAGCAGCCGGTGCCGGAGGGCATTCTCGATTGCGTGGTGACGTCGCTGATCGCAATGCACGATTTGAAGGGCAACTCCGCGTTCCGCAACAGCCGGGCGGGCTCGGTCTACATCGTTAAGCCGAAGATGCACGGGCCGGAGGAGGTGGCGTTCGCCAACGAGCTGTTCGACCGCACCGAGGACGCGCTGGGGCTGCCGCGGCATACCCTGAAAATCGGCATCATGGACGAGGAGCGGCGCACCACCGTCAACTTGAAGGAGTGCATCCGCGCGGCGCGGCATCGCACCTGTTTCATCAACACGGTCTTCCTCGATCGCACGGGCGACGAGATCCACACCTCGATCGAGGCCGGCGCCATGGTGCGCAAGGGCGATATGCGGACCACGCCGTGGATCAAGGCCTACGAGGACTGGAACGTCGACGTCGGACTCGCCTGCGGCCTGCCCGGGCGCGCGCAGATCGGCAAGGGCATGTGGGCGATGCCCGACCGCATGGCCGACATGATGAAGCAGAAGATCGCGCATGTGGAAGCCGGCGCCAACACGGCCTGGGTCCCCTCGCCGACGGCCGCCACGTTGCACGCGCTGCACTACCACAAGATCGATGTGTTCCAGCGCCAGGCCGAGCTGCGCGCGCGCAAGCGCGCCTCGCTCGACGACATCCTGACGATTCCCGTCGCAGACCGGGTGAACTGGCCGCCGCAGGACGTACAGCAGGAACTCGACAACAACGCGCAGGGCATTCTCGGCTATGTGGTGCGCTGGATCGACCAGGGTGTCGGCTGCTCCAAGGTGCCGGACATCAACAACGTCGGGCTGATGGAGGACCGCGCCACGCTGCGCATCTCCAGCCAGCACATCGCCAACTGGCTGCTGCAGGGTGTGACCACCGAGGCGCAGGTGATGGAGACGATGCGGCGCATGGCGGCGGTGGTGGACAAGCAGAACGCCGGCGATCCGCTCTATCGGCCGATGGCGCCGGACTTCGACAAATCCGTCGCGTTCCAGGCGGCATGCGACCTGGTATTCAAGGGCCGCGTGCAGCCCAATGGCTACACCGAGCCGATCCTGCACGCGCGCCGGCTGGAGGCGAAGGCGAAGTTCGGAGAGTGAAGACGGTCACGTCCGAGATTTAATCGCCTTTGCTGTCATCCCGGCCTGATCGAAACGGAGCGCCGGGACCCAGGGCAACAGATCACGGATTTCCTTTTCGGCTCCTGGGCCCCGCACGCGCTGCGTGCAATTCCGGGATCGCGTCCTAGTACGTCTTGGCCTTGGCCGCCTCGCCCTGGCCTCGGACCTCGCGCACGGCATTCTGCGCGGCCACCGCCAGCAGGCGCACGTCGTTGAGGATGGTGCACATCTGGAAGCCTTCCTCGTAGCGGCGCAGCGCCGTCTTGGGCCCGTCAGTGTGCACGCCGGCGATGTGGCCCCACTTGCGGGTGGTCTTGACGATGATGTCCATCGCCATCAGCACTTCCTTGTCGCTGGGATCCAGGGTGGGCGGCTTGCCCATGCTGAGCGACAGGTCGGAGGGCCCCACGTAGACGCCGTTGATGCCCTTCACGGAAAGAATCTCTTCCAGGTTGTTGACGGCCTGACGCGTCTCGACCATCGCGAACAGGAGAATTTCCTCGTTGGCCTTCTGCCAGTAGTCGGCGCCGTATTGCGAGGCGCGATAGGGGCCGAAGCTGCGCTCGCCCATCGGCGGGTAGCGGCAGGAGCGCACCAATGCCTCGGCCTCCGCCTTGGTGTTGATCATCGGGCAGATGATGCCCATGGCACCGGCGTCGAGCGCGCGCATGATCTGGGCGGGGTCGTTCCAGGGCACCCGGATAAGCGGTGTGGCGTCGCCCGCGCTCTGGATGGCCGCCAGCAGCGACACGGCGTCGTTGATGTTGCTACCGCCGTGTTGCATGTCGAGGGTGACGCTGTCCCAGCCCTGTGCCGCATAAACCTCGCAGGAGAACACGTCGGGGATGGCGACCCAGCCGCCGACGCAGCGCTGGCCATCGGCGATTTTCTTCTTCAGCAAATTGGGTTTCATGATGTGCTCCGTGCTGGAGGCGTTGAGCCCCGATTCAATGGATCTCGTCCTGCTTGGCCAGCGCCTCGCGCAGCTTCGCCACGTTGAAGCCGGGGGCGCGCGCCATGTCGAGGATGACGGCTTCCTTGCGCGCCAGCAGATCGCAGGCGGCAGGGATCTTCTCCGCCAGGTTGGCCGGAATGGTCACGGCGCCGTGGCGGTCGGCGTGCACCAGATCACCCGAGCGTGCCAGCATGCCGGCGACCCGCACCTCCTTGCCGAAGTCGTGCAGATGGACGTGGGCGTGACTCGGCATGACGGAGCCGGCCAGCGCCTGGAAGCCCGGCGCCCACTGGTCGATGTCGCGGATGCAGCCGTCGGTGACCACGCCCAGCAGGCCGAGACCCTTGTGCACGGCGCTCATCACCTCGCCCCAGAAGGCGCCGAAGCCGATGTCGGGGCCGTCGAGGTCCTGGATCAGCATGATGCCGGGCTGCGGGTTGCCGGCGATGTACTCGTAGTAGGCGATGCGCTGCTCGCGCTGTTTCTTGCCGTCGAGCTCGTGGGCGTGGACCGTGCGGATGGTGGCGGTCTTGGCATAGCCGACGATGGGCGGCAGGTTCGGGAAGGGACACACCAGCGGCCTGGTGGTGAAGCCGGTGAGCCGCCGCGCGGGATCGACGATCTCCAGCGCGTTGCAGATGGTGGGGGTGTCGTAGGTCCTGAGCTTTTCGAGAAGGCCGGCGTCGATCACAATTCTTGTCTCCTGTCTTCTCCCTCTCCCCGCCTGCGGGGAGAGGGCTGGGGTGAAGGGCGGCTCCGAGCTCCCCGCTTCATGTGTGCCCGCCCCTCACCTAACCCTCATGCCGCACCTGCCTGCTGGATGCGGTTTTCATCGACGCCCGTTTCGCGCGCGGCAGCAACAATCGCCGCCCAGGTGTCGTCCGGCAACGGAATGCCTTCCGCGAGCCGCTGCTTGCGCGTGCGCTGCTCGGGCTCGCCGGGGGTGAGCACCTCGCCGCCGGGCACGGCCGGCTTGGCGCTCTTGAAGTAGGCGATGTAGCGCGACACGTCGGCGTCGAACATCGAGTCCGGATCGACCACCTTGGGGTCGATATAGAAGGACAGCATGCCATTGCCGAAGCGGCGGCCCTCCCCGGTGGCGCTCATGCCCGTGAGCGAGCCGCCCAGCAGCTCGCACATCAAGGCGAGGCCGGAGCCTTTGTGCTCGCCGAAGGCGCGGATGGCACCCTTGCCCTTGCTGTGGTCGCGCGGGCCGGTCGGCGTGTAGTCGCCGTAGAGCAGATGCGGATCGGTGCTCATCTTGCCGTCGCGGTCGATCAGGGCATTTTCAGGGAGCTTCTTGCCGCCCTGGCTCGCCACCAGCACCTTGCCCTCGGCGACGATGGAGGTGGCGAAGTCGAGCACGACCGGTGGTCCCTCGGGACGAGGCACGCCGACGACGAACGGCGCGGTCGAAAGCCGGCGCTCGGTGCCGCCGAACGGCGCCACCAGCACGCTGCCCGAGGCGTTGACGAAATGCACCGACACCAGGCCGGCGGCGGCGGCCATCTCCGCCCAGTCGCCGACCCGGCCGATGTGGCCGGCGTTGCGCAGCGCCACCATGGCGAGACCGTTCTTGCGGCACTTGTCGATGCCGATGGCGACCGCCTGCGGTGCCACCGTCTGGCCAAAGCCGTGCAAACCATCCACGACGGCGAGAACCGGGGTTTCGGTGATAACCTTGACCGTTCGGTCGGCGAACACCACGCCGGCTTTCTTCCACTGCAGATAGCGCGGCACCCGCACGACGCCGTGGCTGTCATGGCCGGTAAGGTTGGCCGAAACCAGATACTTGCCGATGCGCTCGGCCTCTTCGAGCGAGCAACCTGCCTTGGCAAACGTGTCGCGAACGAGATCGGCGAGCGCCCCCGCCTTGACTGTCACCATGTGTCGCTGATCCTTCCCTGCGGCCGCGGACCCGGGCCGGCAGGCACCTTAGAGCAGTCGCTGCCGCGAGTCATGAGCCCGGCCCCTGCCGCCACTGCATACGCGATGCGTCATGCACGCAGCAGCAGGGCGACGCCGGCGACCGTCACGGCCACCCCGACGCCGGCCGCCGCCGACAGGCCGCCGGCCCCCAACAGCAGCCGGCTGAAGGCCAGCGTCGCCAGCGGATAGCAGGCCACCAGCGGAGCGACCACCGCGACCGGGCCGCGTGCCAGCGCGGCATACATCAGCAGCACGGAGAACCCGTTGAGCAGGCCGACCGGCACGAACCACGGCCATCCCGAGCCGCGGACCGGCAGGATGGCGCGGCCCTCGCGCAGGGTGCCGGTGGTCAGGATCACGCTGGCCGACATGATGTAGCTGATGAGGCTCGCCGCGAACGGATTGGGCCAGCCGGCAAGCCCCAGCTTGATCAGCGGCTGCACGGACCCGCGGATGACGGCAGCGGCCAGCAGCAGGCCGATCGCCCAGGCAAAGCCCTGGACCGGGATGCGCTGGGGCGTGCCGATGATCAGGGCGACGCCGGCCAGAATGACACCCATGCCGGCGAGCTGGCCGGCGCGGGGCACCTCGCCCAGCAGCGCAATCGCCCCCAGTACCGCAAACAGCGGCGTCAGGTTGCCGAGCGCGCCGGTGATAGCGGGGCCGACGCGGCGGTTGGCTTCGAACGTCAGCAGGGTGACGGCGGCCGGGAACAGGCAGCCGGAAACGGCAAACAGCAGGGCGCTGTGCGCCTTGAACCCGCTCGTGTCCAGCATCGGCACCGCGAGCAGCAGGTAGGCGAGCGCGGTGGTCGGCACGCTGATGCAGGCCCCGCGCAGCGGCGGCAGGCGCCGAAGACCGAGCTGGGTGAGCACCAGCGACAGGCCGAGGCAGGCCGCGGCGCCCAACGCCAAGGCGGTAACGGTGATGTCCATGAGCAAATTCGGCGCACTGGCCTTCGTCAGCGAGGAGCGGCATGATGCGGGCTTTCGTCCACGGTGGCCAGACATGCCGCAACCGAAACGCAAGAACATGCTGCGCAAAGGCGCAGGGGGACGCTCGGCGCACGACCTGGGCGGGCTCGATTTCGGTCCTATCGACCGTCACGAGCACGACCTAGCCCTGTGGGAGAAGCGGACCGACGCCATGCAAAGGCTGCTGACAAGCCCAGGAACGCGCGCCTTCACGGTGGACGGGTTGCGGCGGGTGATCGAGGATTATGGCCAGCAAGCCTACGACCGCACCACGTATTACGAGAAGTGGATCAGGGCGTTGCGCAACCTGGTGGTGGAGCAGGAATTGATGACGCGCGAGGAAATCGAGGCGCGCATGGAGGAAGTGCGCAAGACCCACACCAAGGCTGGCCGCAAGGTTGCCAAGGGAAAAGTGCCATGGTGACCACGGCGCGGCACGGTCCGGCATTACGGCGGCACCACCGGTTTGCGGCCGGCGACCGGGTGCACGTCGCGTCGCGGCCCGTCCTCGGGCATTGCCGAACGCCATGGTTTCTGCGCGGGAAGAACGGCATCGTCGTGCACGTGCACGGGACTTATCGCAATCCGGAACAGCTCGCGTACCATCGGCCGGGACTGCCGATGCAGACGCTGTACAAGGTCCGCTTCCGGCAGACAGACGTATGGAAGCACTATCCGGGACCACACGGGGACAATATCGAGGTGGACGTTTACGAACATTGGCTTGAGCCGGCAGACCACGCGTGACCAGGTGAAGCACCATGCACGACCACGACCAGCATCATGACGATGACCATGAACATCCCCACGGGGCAGCCCATGGACACAAGGATGGGCATGGGCATGCGCACGCGCCGCCGCAGCGCGATCATGACGCCGACCCGATGACCCCCTACGAGGTGCTGGAGGAGGCCCTGCGCACCCTCCTGATCGAGAAGGGCATCCTGACCAACCAGCAGATCTCCGCCGCGGTCGACCTTATGGACAGCCGCTCGCCCGCGCTCGGCGCCAAAGTGGTGGCGCACGCCTGGGCCGATCCGGCTTTCAAGCGCCGGCTCCTCAAGGATACCCGCGCCGCGCTCGCCGAGCTTGGCATCGACATCGGCGCAGTCGCCGAATTCGCCACCGTCGAGAACACCCCGAAGGTTCACAACGTGATCGTCTGCACGCTGTGCTCCTGTTACCCGAAGATGCTGCTTGGCATCCCGCCGGCCTGGTACAAAAGCCGCGCCTATCGCGCGCGCACGGTGGTCGATCCGCGCGGGGTCCTGAAGGAATTCGGCGTCGAGCTGCCGGCCGACGTCGAGGTCCGGGTGCACGATTCCACCGCCGACCTGCGCTACATCGTGCTGCCGATGCGGCCGAAAAACACCAAGGGCTGGAGCGAGGAGCAGCTCGCCGGCCTTGTCACCCGCGACTGCATGATCGGCACCGCGCTGCCGCTCGAGCCCCGCCGCGCCAAGGCCGCCTAGCGCGCTCAAAGGATTTCGTGCTTCACCGCGCCTGTCGTGCCCGCGTCAGGCCCCGGCCGGCGCGTTGGCCGCCAGGGCACGCTTGCGGCGGTCTGCACGCGTCCGCGCCGGACGTCCCTCTGGACCACCGGCGGCGGCCCCGAGGTCCCAGAGCGCATCAAGGGCCTGCAGCAGGTTCAGCTCGCGCTGACGGATGACCTCGCTGGTCCATTCAACCTTGTCGCGCAGCCAGTCGTTGAGCGCCATCGGCGGCGCGTCCGCGGTCTGGAAATAGACCCGGTGCTTGTGCGTGAAGTCGTGGTTGGCTGCGCGGTCGTTCTGCGCGCGGCTCAGGATCAGGCAGTTGCCGAGCGAGCCGATGCAGCGCTCCCGCTCGGCCGGATCGGGAAACGCCGCCCGCCACTGCGCGCCGGGCTTGCGCGGCAGCACGTGCTCAACGGTCAGGGTATCCTTGTCGAGTGCCAGCGATTGCGCGGCGCCCGCCATCTGATCGTTGATGCGCAGCAGCACCAGCTTCGCCGTCGGGCCGCCCTTGCGTCCATGCAGGTCGCGCAAGCGGAAATGGATGCTGCCTTTTTCCTCTGGCGACAATTGCAGTGGGCTGTCGGGGGCGCGCAGATCGCGGCCGGCACGGATCGCCGCCAGCAGCGCGCGATAGCGCGTGCGCCGCTTGCCGCCGGCCCAACCCATCATCATCAGGCCATGCGTCAGCCGGTCCAGCGCACCGAGGAACCAGGCGAGGCCGGCCGCGTCTTCGCCGTGCCGCAGCCACCACAGCAGCGCAGGAGGAATCCAGTCGGAGTGCGGTAGCCGGTTGAGATAGGCGAGCGCGTGCGCGATGGCAGGCGAGTGGGGCGATCCGCCGTGCTGGGCGCTGCGGATGGCTTTCAGGATCTGCGCGGCAGGCTCCATCACCTCCGTCAGGAAGGTCTCGGCGCCGCCGCTGCGGTCGGCCAGCTCCTCGATGGAGGCAATGATGTGCGGCCCGGGCCGCTGGTGCGCGGCGTGCAGGTAGCTGAACAGCTCGCTGAAATCTTCGCCCAGGAGCGCCTGCACCTCCTCCCAGGACTTGCCGAGCCGCTCGACAGCGTCAGCCCGCATCGAGCCCAGCAATTTCGCTTTGACGATATCGTGCCGCTCGAGCGGCTTGCCCGTGGCGTTGAGGATCATGAACATGCGATGCGCGCGGTCGATGTTGTGTGCGGTCACCATCGAGGCGTGGCACCGGTCCAGCACGAAGTCGAGCAGCCGCCGCCGCTCAGCGGCGCCGTGTTCGGCGAGCGTGCCGTAGAAATGGTCGTAAACGTCGCGAATGCGCCGCGCCGACATGGACTGTGCCACAGGGTCCTCGGCATCGTCGCGGCGGCGTGTGCGCACGTAGGCGTTGAAGAATTCCTCGTCCGCACCACGCAGGGTGATGCGCGGACGCGCGCCGGCGCCTGAACCGGCGCTGATGGCCGCCAGCACCCGGTCGGGCGGCGTCTTGCCTTCGGCAAGATCAAGA
>DASZQG010000187.1:0-5998 GCA_035550075.1 Hyphomicrobiaceae bacterium
CCCGTGGCCATCGGCAAGCGCGGCCAGCGCACGGTCGACGGCCTCGCCCCGGCGCAGGTTGACGTCCACCTGGTTGAACGGGATCTCGATTGCGGCAGCGCGCAGGGCCTTGAGGATGGCGATACGCAGGTCGGACTGCACGCCGGGGTGGATGCCCACATCCGGCAGCGTGATGCGGAGGTTGAAAAGCAGCGCGCTATCGCCGAATCCCTCCAGCGCGGCCGCCGGCGCGGGGTTGCGCAGCACCTGCGGATGATCCTCGGCGCATTTGAGCAGGATGGCGACCACCTGATCCGGATCGGCGTCGTAGGCGACGCCGACCTTCACGTTGAACGCGGCGAGGGAATCGCGGTGGGTCCAGTTGAGGACGCGGCCGGTGATGAGCTCCGAATTGGGAACGAACAGGCTCGACCGGTCGAAGGTCTCGATCTCGGTGGCGCGGACGCTGATGCGCCGCACGAGCCCCTGCTGGTCGCCGATGACCAGCCGGTCGCCCACCTTGATCGGCCGCTCGATGAGCAGGATCAGGCCGGAGACGAAGTTGTTGACGATCGACTGCAGGCCGAAGCCGATGCCCACCGACAGGGCGCCGGCCACGATGGCGAGGTTGGTGACGTCGAAGCCTGCGTAGGAGATGGCGAGCAGGGCGGCGATGGCGGTGCCGGCGTAGCCGACCACGGTGTCGATGGAATTGGCGATGCCGGGCTCCACGCGCGGCGGCTGCAGGGCCGTCTGGCGCAGCCAGCGCTGGAACAGGCGCGTGGCGAAAAGCAGCGCAATGAACAGCACGACGCCGAGCAGGATGCGCACCAGAGAGATCCTGAACTGGCCGATCTCCATGCCGAACAGCAGCGACTTGGCCCAGTCGCGGATGTCGGCGCCGGAGAAGCCCCACTGCAGCATCACCAGCGGGATGGCGCAGATCACCAGCGCCAGGGTGAGCACGATTTCGACCAGACGGCTGAGCTGGCGGCTGCGCGTGTCATCGAGCCCGAAGTGCGCGGTGAGGATGCGGCCCATGGCCTGTGGCTGTTCCGGCTCCGTGCGGGTCATGGCGCGGATCGCCGCGTAGCCGAGCCAGCCGACCACCACGACGATGCCGGTCAGCACGGTCTGCTGGGCGATGAAGCGGGCGAGCGCCACGTAGCCGGCCAGCGCGGTGATGATGATCGTGAGTGCGATGATCCACAGCGGCAGCTTGAGCCATCGCGGCTCGTTGCGGGCAACGTCCGGCAGCGCCAGGTCCATCATCCAGCGCGCCACCTGGGGCATGGCAAGGCGCGAGGCGGGTACGACCGGCTGGAAGGGGGTGAGCAGCAAGCCGATCAGCAGGAGGGCGAACGCCATGCTGGTTGCGAACGCCTGCACGACGCTGATCGACAGCGGGATGTAGAACACACGGTTGAGCGAGGTCAGCGCCAGGTCGACCGAATAGAGCGCGGCAATGCCGACCAGCAGCCAGCCGATGCGTCGCGCCGTGCGGTCGGTGATGTTGAAGAGCCGCCACTGCCGCGCACGCGGCGCCAGTACCGTGAAGGACAGCGCCACGACGGCCGCGAACACGACGATCGAACGGGCAATCGCCGCCGAGGCCCGGTCCCAGGGCGGGAACAGCAGGCCGAGCGCGTCGAGGCCCGCATCGAGCAGCAGTGCCGAGGCCGCGGCCGGCAGTGCCCGCAGCGGTGCTACCCAGGCCACCGAGACGGCCCGCTCGAAGAAGGTCGGCGTCGGCTCGCCACGGCGGCGGCGCGTGAGGCGGGCAACGATCAGGGTCGACAACAGGAACAGCAGCGCGGCTGCGCCGGCGAGAGCTGCGAGTGGCGAGCGCTGCTCGCGGGCTTCCTGCCACCAGTACTGCGCCTGGTAGGAGATGCGGTGCGCGACCGGAGCCGCCGCGCGCGCCACGTCCCGCCACAGGGCAGGCAGCAGCGGGGTCGTCAGCCGCTCCATCAGGTTGCGGGTGAACAGCGAATGCCGCTGCACCGTGATCTTTTCAATGAGCTGACGCGCGCGCTCCCAGGTGAGCTGCGTCGTCTTGATGGCGCCGTCGAGTGCGGAGGCGAGCGCCGTCAGCCGCGCGCGCTCGGCGGCGACCGCGGGGGCCTCGGGCGGCGCGTCCTTGGCCGGCGGGGGCCCGAGCTTCTCAATCTGGGCTTTGACGTCGGCGAGCCGCGGGCGCAGCTTGTCGGCGATCTCAGTCGACCCGTCGAGGATGCTCTCCACGCTGGCGCGGAGCTTGCCGAGCTCTTCCTCGTGCTCGGAGGGGCTGCGAACCTGATGCTCGGCGGCCTCGATGGCAGCACTCAGCTTGGTCACCGGCTCGGCGAGTTCGGCGGGAAGCACGGGAGACGGGGCAGGGGCCGCTGCCGGTGGCGGCTGCGCCTGCTCTGGGCTGGCCTGGGGCGCCTGTGGCTGCGCGGGTGCCGGGGCCGGCGAAGTCTGGCTCCAGGCCGCCGGGGCGGCCGCCAGCAGCATCAGCGCCAGCGCGGCCTCGCGCAGACCCCGGAGCCTCGGGACGGCGCCGGCGGGCCTCACGGTCGAACCTGTCGCATGCCTGTAGACATCATGAGAGCGGGCTAAAGCCTTTCAGCGCGCGATTTATGGCAGAACGGCGCGCAAACGTCGCGCCCGTGGCGGTGCCGCAGGGGTACAGTCGGCGGTTCTATTCGTTGACGGCCTGGCCGAAGCTGCGCGGCGTGCGGCTGAACACCGGCGCAGCCGGCTCCGTGGGCGCGTGATCCATCGCTCCGCGCGCCGCTTCCGCGGCCGGCCGCCTCGGTGCGGCGATGTTGGTTTCGATGACAACATCGACCGGCCCGCCGGTCATGATCAGGTGCTCCACATCGTCGCGACGCACCAGCACGAGCCGCCGGCGGTTGTCCACCGCCGCCTGCTCGCTGATGCCGAGCCGCGGCTCTGCGCGCGGACCGAACCAGGCGCCCAGGTTGAAGCCGGTCTCGCCGGTGACGTAGGTGCGGTAGCCCCACAAGCCGACCACCGCGAGGCCTGCAAAGACCAGGAAAATCAACAGCAGCGAGAACCACGACATTGCTTCAACCCAATCGAATCGGAGCCGGCTGACCCTAGTCCCGTTCCGGCGCTGTCGCCAGCCTTTGGCCCGTGGTGATCTTTTCCCCTGTGTATGGCCCGGGCATCGCGGCCACACGCCGCTGCCGCCCCCGCACCGCCGGTGAGAGTCTCACCGATCGCGCGGCCTTCATCGCATCTTAACCTCAATGACTGCTTTCTTGAAGGCGCGAAGCGGGAGCCCGGCGGGGCTGCAACACGTGTCGCGGATCGAGAACCGCGCAATTCTGGTTGGTCCATGCGTCCAGACATTGGTTTGATGATGCCCCTGCGGGCTTTGCTCGCGCAGAATCAGCTTAAAGCTTGCGGTATGGCGGACATCGAGGCGGTCCATGACCCGGCTCCGGTGGCGTCCGCTCATGCTCTGCTGCAGGGCGTGAGCGGCGTCAGTTTGGCGCTGGGCATCGGCATCCCGGCCGTGCTCGGAGTGGTGGTGCTGCTGGCGATGGGTGCGGGCCAGCCGGTGCTGCTCGGCGTGCTCGCGCTGCTGGCCGCCGCCGGCGTGTTCCTGATCTTCGGCCTGCTCACCGGCTTCCTGCGCCTGAGTGATCGCGTCGCGGAGGCGGAAGCCGTGAAGGCCGTGGCCGATGGCCTCGATCTCGGCCTGCAGATCGTCGATGAGGACGGCGTTGTCGTTTACCGCAACACCGCCCTGCAGCGGCTGACGGATGCGCGCACCGGCCGGCAGGCGACGCTGGAGGAGCTGTTCGCGAGCACCGCGCCGTCGGCGGAGGCCTTCTTCCGGCTCAACCGGGCCGCCGAGCGGGGCGAGCCGCGCGAGGAAGAATTCCACGTGCCGCCGGGCACGCTCGGACGGCGCGCGGGAAGCTGGTTCACCGTCAGCGTGCGCCCCATCACGCTCGCTTCCGGCATGCCGGCCACGCTGTGGCAGGTGGCGGACATCACGCACGAGCGCACGCGCGAGTTCGACAGGGTGCGCGGGCTGGAGGCGACGCTGGCCTTCTACGACCGGCTCCCGCAGGGCCTTGTGGCGGTCAACGGCGAGGGCCGCATCGCGCACCTCAACGCTACGCTCGCGCACTGGCTCGGCCTGCGCCCGGAGCCGGGGCGCGTGCTGACCCTGCTCGACGTGATGTCGGCGGAGTCTGCCTCCCTGGTCCGGGCGGCCGGCCGCACCGCGCGCATCACCCGGCTGGAGCTCGACCTGCTGCGAGAGGATGGCCGCGCCTTTCCGGCGCAGGTGATCTGCCGCGGCAGCGGACCGGGCGGCGACATCGCCATGCTGGTGCTCGACCGCACGGCGGTTGGCAGCGACAGCGGCCGCAGCGGCACCGACGGTCGCTTCGCCAGGCTGATGCAACTCGCCCCGTTCGGAATTGCCACCACCGACGCCAAGGGCCGCATCGTCACCTCCAACGCAGCCTTCATGCGCATGTTCTTGACCGAAGGGCGAACCCAGCCGGTGGCCATGGTTGGCGATCTGGTGCCGGAGGGCGACGAGGAAACCAGCCGCGAATTGCACAAGGCGCTGAGCCGCGCGCTGTCAGGCCGCGCCGGGGCGGCGCCGATCGAAGTGTCGCTCGGGCCGCAGGGCGAGTTTGCGCGGCGCATCTATGTGAGCCCGCTGGCGGTGGGGTCGCGCACCCGCGAGGGCGCGGTGCTCTACGTGCTCGACGCCACCGAGCAGAAGGCACTGGAGCTGAAGTTTGCGCAAAGCCACAAGATGGAGGCGATCGGCCAGCTCGCCGGCGGCGTGGCGCACGACTTCAACAATGTGCTGACGGCCATCATCGGCTTCTCCGACCTCTTGCTGCAGACGCACCGGCCGACGGATGCCGCCTACCGCGACATCATGCACATCAAGAGCAGCGCCAACCGTGCCGCGGGACTGGTGCGGCAGCTGCTCGCCTTCTCGCGCCGGCAGACCTTGCAGCCCGAAGTGCTGGAGCTGGGCGAGGCGCTCACCGATCTGGCGCCGCTCATCAACCGCTCGCTCGGCGAGACCATCGAGCTCAAGATCCTGCCTGGCCGCGATCTCTGGTACGTCAAGGCCGACAAGACGCAGTTCGTGCAGGTCATCATCAACCTGGCGGTCAACGCCAAGGATGCCATGCCCGACGGCGGCCGCCTCACCGTCCGCACGCGCAACATCACCGAGCGCGAGAGCCTGAAGGTCAGCGACATGGGCGTGCCGGCCGGCGAGTACGTGCTGATCGAGGTTGAGGATACGGGTGTGGGCATGCCGCCCGAGGTGATGGCCAAGATTTTCGAGCCGTTCTTCACCACCAAGGAAGTCGGCAAGGGCACCGGGCTCGGCCTCTCCACCGTCTACGGCATCGTCAAGCAGACCGGCGGCTACATCTTTGCCGAGAGCGAGGTCGGCAGCGGCACGACCTTCCGCCTCTACCTGCCACGCCACATCGTCGAGCACGAGGACGAGCTGCCCCAGCGCGCGGAGAAAAAGAAGGAGAGTACGCGCGACCTCACCGGAACGGGCCGCGTCCTGCTGGTGGAGGACGAGGACATCGTGCGCAACTTCGCGGTGCGGGCGCTGTCGCGGCAGGGCTACGAGGTTCTCGAGGCGGCGACCGGCGCGGAGGCGCTGGAGATCATGGACCGCGAGAAGGGGCGCGTCGATATCGTCGTCAGCGACGTGGTGATGCCCGAGATGGATGGTCCGACGCTGCTCAAAGAGCTGCGCCGCACCAACCCGGGCCTCAAGATCATCTTCGTCTCGGGCTATCCCGACGACGCCTTCAAGAAGAGCCTCGACGAGAACGAGGAGTACGCATTCCTGCCGAAACCCTTCACGCTGCCGCAGCTCGCCGCCAAGGTGAAGGAGCAGTTGGGGCGGTAGGGGTTGGGGCGTCGGGCCGGCCCCGGGTCGCCGGCTCGCGCGCCAACGCGCTTGGCCGGATGACAGGATGGAGCGCGTGTCATCCCGGGATTT
>DASZQG010000188.1:0-2723 GCA_035550075.1 Hyphomicrobiaceae bacterium
ATGGTCAAGGCGGCCAACGTCACCATCGTCGGCCGCGAGCAGGTCGGCGACGGCCTGGTCGCCGTCATCATCAATGGCGATGTCGGCGCCGTGAAAGCCGCCACCGAAGCCGGCTCCGAAGCCGCGAGCAGCGTCGGCACGCTGGTCTCAGTGCACGTGATCCCGCGCCCACATGCGGATTTGGCGAAGCACTTCACGACCACGGCGGGGAAGTAAGCCGCGCGTAAGGACCGCGCCGGTGTTGCAGGCAAGCTCGCTTCTCTCCCGAGCCCATCCCCTCCCCCGGAACGGGGGAGGGTTAGGGAGGGGGCAGCCGCGCCTCGGCGTCGGACAACCTTCACGCGCTGCCCCCACCCCGGCCCTCCCCCCTTCGGGTGGAGGGGGAAATCTTGCGTTTGGGTTGGCGTTTCGATGACCGAGCTCCGCGTCTATCTCCCCATCGAGTCTCTCGCGCGGCAGTTCGCGGCCTATATGGCGACGCCGATGCGGGCGCGCGGCTATCCGCCGATGGAGGGCGAGCACAGCCTGATCATCGAGGTGGCGCCGGCTTTGGCGATCCATCGCATCTGCGATCTGGCGCTGAAAAAGGCCCCGGACATGGAGCCGGGGCTGCTCTATGTCGAGCGGCAATATGGCCTGCTGGAGCTGCATGCCGCCGACCTGCCGTCGCTCCAGGAGGCCGGCGAGGCGATCCTGCGCGGCATCGGGCGCAAGTCGGCGGACCAGTTGAAGCCGCACACCCTCTTCGCCGACATCATCGAGAATGTCGCGGACCAGCACGCCATCATCCTGAACCGCACGCGCGAAGCCTCCATGCTGCTGCCCGGGCAGTCGCTGCTGCTCTATGAATTGGAGCCGGCCTTGTTCGCCACCGTCGCGGCGAACGAGGCCGAGAAGGCGGCGCCCGGCATCACGCTGGTCGATCTGCAGATGATCGGCGCCACCGGTCGGTTGTTCCTGTCGGGCAGCAAGCGCGATTGCGAGATTGCCCGCGACCGCATCGACGAAGTTCTGGGCGCCATCGAGGGCCGCCATACCGGTCGATGATCCCGGGGCGCTAGCCGAAGAAGCTCATCGCCAGTTGCAGGGTGATCGGCATGGTGACGATCGCCACCACCGTTTGCGCGGTGATGATGACCGCCATCAACTCCGCATCGCTGCCCAGCTGCCGCGCCAGCGCGTAGCCGGAGACGGCGGTCGGCACCGCGCCATAGATCGCCGCCACCACCGCCGGCATGCCGCCGAGCCCGAGCCAAGTGATCAAGCCGAAGACGATCGCCGGAAACAACGCCAGCTTGCCCAGCACCGATATCAGCGTCGGCGCGCCCGCCCGCCGCAGCGCGCGGATGTGCAGCGCAGCACCAATGCACAGCAAGGCAAGCGGCAATGCGACCCGCGCCAGCAGGCCGAGACTGTCGCGCACGACCTGTGGCACCGGCAATCCGGTGATATTGCAGGCGAGGCCCAGCCCGATGGCGATCAGGAACGGATTGCGCACCAGCTCCTGAACCAAACGCCGGCCGAGACCGCCGGCGGCACGATCGTGCCGCAGCAGGATCAAGGCCGTGACCGCCGCCACATTGGTGGCCGGCACCAGTACCGCTGTCGCCAGACTTGCCTGCGCCATGCCGGTGGCGCCGAACAAACTGTCACACACCGCGAAAGCGATGAAGGTGTTGTGCCGCATCGCGCCCTGGAAAATCGAACCGGACGCTTCATTGGACGCGCCGCACAGGCGCGCGACCGCCAGCGTGACGAGGCCGGACGTCAGCATTGCTGCCAACAGGATCAGCGCATAACTGCCAAGCGCACCGTCGCCGAGCGGCGCACGCGAAGTTTCCTGGAACAGCAGTGCCGGAAACAGCACCCAATAGACCAGCCGGTCTGCCGCCTGCCAGAACCCGCCGCGATCCGGCGCGCGCCGGCCGTCCGGAAAGCCGAGACGCCTCAGCAGATTGCCGAGCACCAGGAGCAGGAAGACGGGGGCGATGGCGCGGATGATGAGGAACACGGCGCCACTCTGCCCAACGAATTCCTAAAAATCCATCCCGGCGGCAGGGTGGCGATTCGGATCAGGCCCGAACCGCATGGCCCATTTCCATGACAAGACAGTGAGGATTCGGGAAGGAATGTGCGCAGCGCGGTTTCACCCGATGAATTCGGTCCTGCCCCGACGCATCTTTTCAGATGTTGATCGGTTGATTCGATGTCGCGTCGCCCGCGCATCGCCCAAACGGGGGCAGGCGAGGCGCACGCCTGTTTCCATTTGCCGAGGAGAAGGAAGATGTTGAGGAAGCTTTTGTTGACGTCAAGTGTCGCTGCCTTCGCGGCGTTCCCTGCCTGGGCGCAAGAGCAGACACCGTCGGCTGAACCAACGCCGCTCCCGGCGCCAGCCGAGCAGGTTGAGCCGATGGCACCGGCTGACCCATCGCCGCCGGCACCGACCGCGGAGCAGGAGCAGGTTCCGAGCACCGGCGCGGTCGGCGAGGTTGCGGCCGAACCGGTGACCCCGCCCCCAGCCGACGCAGTCATTCCGGCACAGGCCGCGGATGAGGTGCGGGCCGATGCGTTGATCGGCATGAATGTCTACAACGCCAACGGCGACAAGGTCGGCCAGGTGAAGGACATTCTGTTCAACGAGAACGGCCAGGCGACCGGCGTCGTCCTGTCGGTCGGCGGCGTGCTGGGCCTGGGCGCCAAGTCGGTCGGCCTGAACTGGAGTG
>DASZQG010000189.1:0-5506 GCA_035550075.1 Hyphomicrobiaceae bacterium
CCAGCCCTGCGTCAATAATCTCAAAAGCACCAGGCGCGACCGGAAAGGGCGGAGAGATCGAGCAACAGGGCGTGGCCTCGCACGGAAATGAGATAGAACGCGCCCGCAAACACCAACCCCAGCCCAACCGCCAGGGCAATCCGCACGCCGGCGGGCATCGTCTCATGCCCGCCATCACGCTCCGAATGTGCAGCTTCGCTCGCCATCAACCTCACGCACTTCCGGCAACCGCCAGCCGCTGCACCGGGTGCTCCTTGATCGGCCAGTGAACGGCCGCCGCGAACAGCCCAAGCGCAATCGATATCCACCACATCATATCATAGGACTTGGTCATGTCGTACAGCGTTCCGGCCAGCCACAGGCCCGTAAAGGACCCAACCTGGTGCGACAGGAACACGACACCAAACAGCATCGACATCCAGCGCGTGCCGAAGAACGTCGCCACTAGACTCGAAGTCAGCGGCACCGTGGAAAGCCACAGCAGGCCCAGCACGCAGCTCAGGGCGATGATAGTGAACGACGTAATCGGCAGGAACAGCAGCCCGAGAAACACGAAGCAGCGGCCGAAGTAGATCAGGCTCAAGCCCCGGCGCTTCTCGATGAAGCGCCCCGACTGGCCGGCGATGTAGGTTCCGATCAAATTACAGAGGCCGACCATCGTCAGGGCGATGACGCCGACGCTGTCGTCCAGGCCCTTGTCGGCCACGAACGCCGGCAGGTGCACGCCATAGAACGCCACGTGAAAGCCGCACACGAAGAAGCCGGTCAGCAGCAGCAGGTAGCTTGGGTGCGTGAACGCCTCCTTCACCGCCTCCCACAGCGTCTGCTGATCGACCAGGCTGTCGTCGGTCGGCTTGCCCTTCAGCGGCCACGCGAACGGCAGGACGATCGCCAGCGTGGCGGCCAGGCACAGCAGGCTCGCCTGCCAGCCGACAACGTCCATCAGCAGGTGCGCGTAGGGAAAGGCGACAAAGCCGCCGATGCCGCTCGCCATGCCGAGCGAGGCAATCGCTGCCGTGCGCTTCTCAGGCGGCGCCGCGCGCCCCGCCGCGCCCACCAGCGCGGTAATGCCCGTGCCGCTGACGCCGATGCCGAGCAGCACGCCGCTGACCAGTAGGTCGAAGCCGGATCTTGCCGCATACATCACATAGAGGCCGGCCATGGTCGACATCACGCCGCCGACCACCACGCGGCCGGCGCCGTATCTATCGGCCACCATGCCGGCCGCCACCGCGCCGACGCCCCAGATCAGGTTGGCGATTGCCATGGCGGTCGAGAACGGCTCGCGGCCGATTCCCAGCTCCTTGGTCATCGGCGGCAGGTAAAGCCCCATGACCTGTCGCAGGCCCATCGCAACGCCGACGATGAGACCCGCAGCGAGCACGACCAGCCACAGCGGCCGCGCGCTCGATCCCGCGTGAACGGATTTTTGCATGTGTGCGAACCTCGCCCTATTGCCGCCCTTCTATAAGGCCGGTCTACAGCGTGCCCAAGGGCTTTCGGCGGTTGATGTGCGAGTCTTTCTCAGGATGCCTATTATTTTTGCTCATCTCGGAGCGCGAATTTGCGCCGTTCGATCTCGACAATTGGCCCGCCCGGCTCCGCCAGCCCGCGACCGATGAGTTCCACCGTCCACGGCGCCGGGCCTGCGATCCGGTACAGGTTGTAGCGAGCCAGCGGTTCGTGGGGATGCCGTCGCCCGAGAGACGCAGACGGCGCGCCGACCACCAGGATGCGGCCGCCGGCCCAGGGCCGCCACGCCAGCATGTTGCGATGATTGTGACCGTGGATAACGAGCTCAGCGCCGGTCTGCACCAGCACCGTCTCCACGGCCTGCGCGTCACGAAGGCCGCGTACCACTCCAGCCTGGCCCGGCAGCGGCGGATGGTGAATCAGTACGAGTCGGAACAGTCCATCCCGGCCGAGCCGCGTCAGAATCTGCTCGAGACGCTTGAGCTGGCTGCGTCCGACCCGGCCCCAGGCCATCGCGGGCGGCGTCGGCACCGCCGAGTTGACGGCGACGAGGGCCACCTGCCCCAGCACCCGCAGGAAGGGGAAGCCGTCGCCGCTCGCCGCATAGGCCTCTCCGCCGGCGTTCGCCGTCATGTAGGGCGCCCACAGCCGCAACGGCGCACGCGAGCCGGTGCGGGCATAGATGTCGTGATTGCCGGGAATGACGGTGACAAAGTCGGCGGCGCCGAGGCGGTGCAGCCAGGCGAGCGCCGCGCGGTGCTCCTGAGGCAGGCCGATATTGACGAGGTCGCCGGTGACGGCGATGTGGTCGGGCTGCTGGGCATGCATGTCTGCAACCAGCCGGGCGAGCACGGCCTCATCGTAGGCGTCGCGGCGGTTGCGCAACCAGTTGACGTAGCCGATCGCGCGCTTGGGCCCCCAGTAGCGCAGCTCGAAGCCGGCAATGGGCCCCAGGTGGAGGTCGGTGAGCTGCGCGATGGTGAACGGCGCGGTCATGGCCGCGACTGAGTAGCGCCTTCGCTTCCGCTTGCCAAATTGCCTGGAACGGCGGCATGAGAACGCCCGTTCCCTTGGGGCAGGCCGCACCAATGAGCTTTCTGGCTAGAAAAGCCCTGCAATCCTTCTGGCGCCTCCGGCGCGGCCTCACCATGGGTGCGCAGGGGGTAGTGCTGGCCCCGCGTGACCAGGTGCTGCTGGTTCGCCACGGCTATACGGCGGGCTGGCACTTTCCCGGCGGCGGAATTGAGCGCGGGGAGACGGCCCTGCAGGCCCTGGTGCGGGAGCTGGCCGAGGAAACGGGCGTGGCGGCCACCGCGCCGCCCCAGCTTTTCGGCCTCTATGCCAACTTCGAGGCATTCCCCGGCGATCACATCGCCCTGTTCGTCGTGCGCGACTGGGTCCAGCATCGTATTCCGGCTCCAAGCATGGAGATTCGTGAACAGCGGCTCTATGCCGCCGATAGTCTGCCCGCCGATGCCATTCCCGCTGTACGCCGGCGACTCGATGAGATCCTGCACGGTCATCCGAGGGCCGAGACGTGGTAGACGCCCCTGGGCTGATGGTCATCCGCACGATCAGGCCGGATGATGCCGCCGCCATCTCGGCCCTGCACGCCCGAGCGTTTGGACCCGGCCGCTTCGCGCGTACCGCCTACCGCGTTCGCGAGGACACGCCCTTTGCCTCGCCCCACTGTCGCGTGTGCACCCTCAACGGCACGATCGTTGCCGCCGTTCGCTTCACCGTGATCACGATCGGTGGTCGCGATGGTGCGCTGCTGCTGGGGCCGCTCGCCGTCGACCCGTCGTTTGCCAATCAGGGGTATGGGCGCACTCTGGTGACCCAGGCACTCCAGGATGCGCGCGCAGCCGGCATTGGGCTGGTGATCCTTGTAGGTGACGAGCCATACTACGGCAGGCTCGGCTTCGTGCGCGTGCCGCGCGGACAGATCACCTTGCCCGGCCCGGTCGATCCCGACCGCCTGCTCGCGGCCGAGCTGAAACCGGGCAGCCTCGCGGCCGCCGCAGGTCTCGTCGCCCCGGCCTCAACGGCCCCCGCATGACATTCTGCGCCAGACCCGCTGCTCAGTCCTCGAAAGGATCCTTCATCAGGATCGTGCACTCACGCTGCGGACTGGTCGAAAGCAGCGTCACGGGACACTCGATCAGCTCCTCGATGTGCCGCACGTATTTCACCGCTTGGGCCGGCAGTTCGCCCCAGCTGCGTGCGCCGCGCGTCGATTGAGACCAGCCGTCGAACGTCTCGTAAATCGGCGTCACCCGTGCCTGGGCGTTGTGGCCCGCGGGCAGCCGATCAATGCGCTCGCCGTCCAGCATGTAGCCCACGCACACCTTCAGCGTGTCAAACCCGTCCAGGACGTCGAGCTTCGTCAGGGCGATGCCGTCGATGCCAGCAACCTTGATCGTCTGGCGCGCGAGGCAAGCGTCGAACCACCCGCAGCGCCGCTTGCGGCCTGTCACCACGCCGAACTCCTGGCCGCGCTCGCCGAGGCGCTCGCCGATCGCGTCCGTCAGCTCGGTCGGAAACGGGCCGGCACCGACGCGCGTCGTGTAGGCCGTGGCGATACCGAGGACGTATCCGATCGCGTGCGACCCGAGCCCGGAGCCGATCGCGGCTTGCGCCGCAACCGTGTTGGATGACGTTACGAATGGATAGGTGCCGTGATCGATGTCGAGCAGCGCCCCTTGCGCGCCCTCAAACAGGATGCGCTTGCCCGCGCGCCGCTCGCGGTCGAGCAGGTCCCAGGTCACGTCCATGTAGGGAAGGATCTTGGGCGCCACCGCCGTCAGCTCGGCGAGAAGCGCGTCGCGCTCGATCTCGGACTGGCCGAGCCCCCGCCGCAGCGCATTGTGGTGCACGAGGATGCGGTCGACCTTGGGGCCCAGCGTGTCGAGGTTCTTGAGGTCCTGCACGCGGATCGCACGCCGGCCCACCTTGTCCTCGTAGGCCGGGCCGATGCCGCGGCCCGTGGTGCCGATCATGCCCACCCCCGCCGAGGCTTCCCGCATTTGGTCCAGCTCGCGGTGCAGCGGCAGGATCAGCGTGGCGTTCTCGGCCACGCGGAGGTTGTCGCGCGAGACGGCCACGCCCTGCTGCGCCAACCGCTCGATTTCCTGGCACAGCGCCCATGGGTCGACGACCACCCCATTGCCGATCACGCTGAGCTTGCCTTCGCGCACGACGCCGGACGGGAGCAGGGACAGCTTGTAGGTGGTGTTGTCGATCACCAGCGTGTGGCCGGCGTTGTGCCCACCCTGGAAGCGCACGACAATATCGGCGCGCTCCGACAGCCAGTCGACAATCTTGCCCTTGCCCTCGTCACCCCATTGGGCACCGACCACGACGACATTCGCCATTGATAGCCTCTCGTCCGCCTCACCGTCCGGAGGCTGCCCCCGAGGTATAGCGCCTTGGCCGCCCGGTTGCCATGCTCGGGGCCGGCGGAGCCGACGCTGGAAACCACCGGAAGGTCTTTGACAAAGCAGCACGCGGCATGGCTAATCGGCCGCTTTCGCTCCTCCCTTTTCACGGTTCCATGAATTCCGCGCCCAAACCAATTTCCGCTGCTACGGCCTACCTGCTCATGACGCTGACGGCCCTGTTCTGGGCCGGCAACTTCATCATCGGCCGGGCCGCGACCGGCGTCATTGCGCCGCTGACCCTGGCCTGGGCGCGCTGGACTGGGGCCGCGTTGTTGATCCTCCCGTTCGTGTGGCGCCATCTGGTGGCGGACTGGCCCGAGATTCGCCGCCACCTCGCCTTCATCGCCCTCCTCGGGTGCCTCGGCGCGGGCCTTTTCAACACGCTGCAGTATGTCGCGCTGAACAGGATGACGGCGGTGACCGGCGCGGTCATAAACTCGGCCGGCCCGGTCATCATCGCCGTTGCCTGTTGGCTCATTCTGGGCGAGCGGCTGCGGCGGCTGCAGGTCCTGGGGATTATGCTCTCGCTCGGCGGCGTGCTTTACGTGGTCGGGCGAGGCGATTTCAGCCGGCTGCCGCCGCTCGGCCGCAGC
>DASZQG010000190.1:0-2184 GCA_035550075.1 Hyphomicrobiaceae bacterium
AATTGTGTTTGGTCATGCCCGAAGCGCCCCAGGGAAACGGCTGGGACTCTTTATCGCTGGGGCAGGTAGCCATGCTGAGTCGCTGGCTGGTGACGTTCTTGAGATTGGGTTCGGCTTTGTACTCAGGGCCGCTTCCGCGCGCGCCGCCGAAGTTCTGATAGAGGTTTTTGAGGCCCGATTGCTCGGCGTAGGGCAAAATGCCCATTTGCCAGGTTCCCCAGCAGCACTCGTAAAGTCCGGTAGGCAAGGCTCCCCGCGCGGAGATGTAGTTGTGCATGGCCGTCGACTGCTGGTGCAGATTGTTGGCGCACTGCGATCGTCTGGCTGCTTCGCGCGCCGCCTGAACGGCCGGCAAGAGAAGTGCGACAAGGACTCCGATGATGGCAATGACGACTAAGAGCTCCACGAGCGTGAAACCATGTAGGGGCCGAGCGAAGCGGTTAGACTTCGCGAAGGTTCTGAATCTGTATCGACCCCGTACATGGAGCTTCACGTCATGGCTGATTCGCTTAATCATCACTGGTGCGTCGGGATTGATCTGCACAAGGACACGCTCACGGCTTGCGTCTTGTGCCGCTGCTGCGGCGAGCACTCGTTCAAAAAGATTCCCTGCAAGTGCCGGTCGCAAATTGTCGAGTTCTTCGCCAACCTGCCGCGGCCTCACACCGTGGCCATCGAGACGGTCGGCTTTTACCGTTGGCTGTGGGACTTGCTCGAGCCGATCGTCCAGAAGCTGGTCCTGGCCGACGCCACGCAGGCCCGCGCCTTGGCCGGCCGGCGGCTGAAGACCGATCGCGAAGACTCCTTGAACATCGCCGAGCTGTTGGCGGCCGGAAGATTGCCGACCTGTTACGCTCCGCCCGTCGAGGTGCGGATGCTGCGCGACGTCGCGCGGCATCGCTCGAGCTTCTCGCGGCAGCACGCCCATCTGCTGTGCCGCGCTAAGAGCCTGATGGACGCCAACAATCGTCCCGGTCCGGCGCGCTTGCAAAGCGACGGGCTGATTCGCTATCTCAAGGCCCAGAGCGCGAAGCTCCCGGCGCCGCACGTGGCCATGTTGTGGGACTGCGTCGATCAACTGGCGCTCACCGAGCGGCAGATCGACCAGGCTGAGCGGACATTGCGCGAACTGGTCGGCCGCGAGAACTTCGCGTCCGCTTACCAACTGCTGACCAGCTTTCCCGGCGTCGCCCTGGTCACGGCCGCCACCGTGCTGGCCGAGATCGGAGACTTCCGAAGATTCAAAGATCCCAAGGCCATCGGCCGCTACGCGGGCCTCAATCCGCGGGTGTTCGCCTCCGGCGGCAAGCAGCGGATCGGCCACATCGCCAAGACCGGCAGCGCGCACCTGCGATGGATTCTGCAGCAGGCCGCCTGGACCGCCATCCGCACCGACGAGCACGTCAAGCGCATCTATCTGCGGATCGCCAAGCGGTCCGGCAACAAGGCGGCCGCCGTGGCGATCGCTCGCAAATTGCTCGTTTGGATGTGGGCGGCCGTCATCAAAGGAGAACCCTACCGAACAGGCGCCGCCGCGTAACGATTGAACTGCGGGACCTCGGAGAAACGTACGAGGGACGATAGCTCGAATCGGTTTTTGGGCCAGGGACTCAACGTCCAGAGCCCGTGAGAGTGAATGGGCGTCGTCGCTCGCGCAGGAGATTTCATGGGCCGGAAGCTCGCCTTCCAGAGCTCGAATAGCTGACTGCGCCCTCTGAGGCGCCTTCGAGGTCCAACCAACAACCGACGCGCCGTCGGCACGACCGCTCCGCTGCGGCTGGGCGGGGGCCTGCGCTGCGCGGACGAGCCGACTCACCGGGCGGCAGGCAATCATGTAAAGACCCATCAACGCTTGACGGATCCCTACATAGCTAAAACCGAACCGTCGTTGTCTGCCACTGCCTGTCAGGCAATCCCTGTGGAGCGCATCCATGGAAATCCCTCTTGTTGACGCGAACGGCCAGCTTCAATTTTGCGGCCGAACCGCAACGAGTCACGCCCGATTGAGAACAGCAGCAGGGGGAACCGCAGGCAGCCAAATCCACTTGCTCGTGGCGAACGATTCATGACGCCTCACGGCATGCGTGATGAAAAGAGCTCCGCCGCCTTCTGCCTCGGGTTCCAAAAACCATCATCGCCGGAAGCCGATTTGCGGTCTAGGATCGTTTTTTGCAAGAATAATCC
>DASZQG010000191.1:0-14568 GCA_035550075.1 Hyphomicrobiaceae bacterium
CATGTCGGCGAGCTGCTGCGGGGTCACGTAGTCCTTGATCGAGACGTTGCGGAACAACTCCGCTTCCTTCTCCTTGAACGAAACGCCGCCTTGCTGCGCCTTGGCCTCGATGACGCGGCGGATGCGGTCGCCCGCCACCAGGCCGGGCAGCAGCGCATTGACGCGGATGTTGAAGGGCCCGAGCTCGATGGCGATCGACTTGGTGAAGCCGATCACGCCCCACTTGGCCGCCGCGTAGGCCGAGCGCAGCGGGAAGCCATGCTTTCCCGCCTGCGAGGACAGGTTCATGATGCTGGCGTTCTTCGACAGCTTGAGATGCGGGATCGCCAGCCGCGCGCAGTTGAACTGGCCGGTGATGTCGACGGCGAGGCAGCGATCCCAGTCCTCCGGGTTGATTTCCTCGACCTTGCCGGTCGGCCCGGCGATGCCGGCATTGTTGACGAGGCAATCGAGGCCACCCAGAACCTTGAGCGCGTCGTCGAACAGTTTGCGCACTTGGGCACGGTCCGCCACGTCACAGACGGACTGCGTCAGCGCAGGATCGCTGGCCAGCGTCGCCGCCATCGCCGCTTCGTCCACGTCGCAGATGTGCACCCTGGCGCCTTCGCGCACGAAGGCGCGGGCGATCTCGAGGCCGATGCCGGCGGCGCCGGCGGTCACCAGCACGCGCAGATCCTTGATGCCGAGGTCCATGACGATTCCTCCTCTCCCTGCCCCTCTTCCCGCAAAAGGGGGAGAGGGAAATCCGCCGCTGCGCCGCCACCACCGTAGCCGTTGCGGCCGAGGAACCGCAACGATGCGGACGAGTTGGGCCTTCGAGGCTGCTATACCTTTGGTGCCGGAGTGCCCCGGTCAGACGCTGGAACAGCTCGCATGGAACCCCAGCTCCACTTCCTGACGCTCGCGACGGAGAACCTCGATGCGGCGCGCGCTTTCTACAAGGACGGGCTGGGCTGGACGCCGCTGCTCGACGTGCCCGGAGAGATCATCTTCTTCCAGATCGCCCCGGGACTGACCCTCGGATTTTTCGATGCGCGTAAGTTTGCGGAGGACCTGGGCGACAAGCGACCGGTCTCTGGCGCCAGCGGCGTCACGCTTTCGCACAATGTGGAAAGCCAGCAAGCGGTCGATGCCACCATCGGCAGGCTCCTCTCGGTGGGGGCGAGGCTCATCAAGCATCCGCAAAAAAGTGCCTTCGGCGGGATCTATCATGGTCACGTGAGCGATCCGAACGGCGTGACCTGGGAGATCGCGTACAATCCCGGCTGGCGGATCGACGACGACGGCAAGGTCATCTTCGGTTGACCCCCTCGCCCGAGACGCGGCGTTTTCGGACGGCGTTGCAGGCAACTTTGCTGCGCGGCCTGGCGTGCTAGCCTGCGCCAAATACGGACGGCGGAGGATGGACGCAATGCCAACGGTGGGAATTGTCGGAACGGGGTTGATCGGCCGCGCCTGGGCCAATGTGTTCGCCCGCGCGGGCTGGGACGTGCGCCTGTGGGACCCGGACGGGCAAGCGCTGGCGAATGCGCCCGGCCTGATCGCGGAGGCGCTCGACGACGTGGCGCGGCACGGGCTGGCGAAAGACCCGGCGGCGGCGGCAAAGCGGATCAAGGTGGCGGGGACACTGGAAGAGGCTGTGCGCGATGCCGAGTTCGTGCAGGAGAACGGCCCCGAGCGGATCGAGGCAAAGCTGGAGATCTTTGCCAGGCTCGATGCGGCAGCGCCGGCCGCAGCCATCCTCGCCTCGTCGTCGTCGGCCATCGTCTCCTCACGCTTCACCGAAAGCCTCAAGGGCCGCGCCCGCTGCCTGATCGCCCATCCCGTCAACCCGCCGCATGTGGTGCCGATCGTCGAGCTATGCGGGGCGCCGTGGACCTCGCCCGAGGTGATCCAGCGCGCCCGGGCCATCTACGAGAGCGTCGGCCAGGTGCCGATCGAGGTGAAGAAGGAGATCGACGGCTTCATCCTCAACCGCATGCAGGGCGTTTTGCTCTCGGAGGCGATGCGGCTGGTCGGCGAGGGCTACGTCTCGGCGGAAGACCTCGACAAGACCATCCGCGATGGCCTCGGCCTCAGGTGGAGCTTCATGGGGCCGTTCGAAACCATCGAGCTCAATGCGCCGGGCGGCATTCCCGACTACTGCGCGCGCTACGGGGACACGCTCTACCGCACATCCGCGCGCCCCGTGACGCCCGAGGTGTGGGGCAAGGCGAACGTCGACCGGGCCGTGAAGAGCTGGGGCCGCACTCCCTCGCCTGAGGCCATTCTCAAGAAGCAGCGCTGGCGCGACGACCGCATCGCCGCCCTTGTCGCGCACAAGAAGGCGCAGCCCAAGCCGCAGGACTAAGACTTCTGTTCCCAGCTTGACCTTGCGCCCGTCACCGCGTGCCGCCTACCTTGGTGCCGGTCGCGGGGACGAGGGTTCAGGCCTTGGCCGAAGTCGAGTTGCGCAACGTCACCAAGAGCTGGGGTGCGGAGCCGGCGGTTGACCGCGTGAGCTTCATCGTGCCGCCGGGCCAGCTTGCGGCCTTGCTCGGGCCGTCCGGCTGCGGCAAGTCGACGACGCTGCGGCTGGTGGCGGGTCTCGAGACGGTGACCACCGGCAGCATCCACATCGACGGCCGCGATGTCACGGCGCTGTCACCGGCGAAACGTAAGGTGTCGATGGTGTTCCAGTCGTACGCCCTTTTCCCGCATCTTTCGGTGGCAGAGAACATTGTGTTCGGTCTCAAGGTTCGCGGCGTTGCAGCTGCAGAGCGCGCGGACCGGCTGGCGCGTGCGGCCGACGTCCTGGGCCTGGAGAAGCTGCTCGACCGCAAGCCGTCGCAACTGTCGGGTGGCCAGCAGCAGCGCGTCGCGCTCGGCCGGGCGATCGTTGCCGAGACGCCGGTGTGCCTGATGGACGAGCCGCTGTCGAACCTCGACGCGCAGCTGCGCGTGGAGATGCGGCGCGAGATCCGCGCCCTGCAGCAGCGGCTCGGCATCACCATGATCTACGTCACCCACGACCAGCTCGAGGCCATGACCATGGCCGACCAGGTCGTGCTGATGCGGGCAGGACACATCGAGCAACAGGGGTCGCCGGCGGAGCTTTATGAGCGTCCGGCCACCATGTTCACTGCGCGTTTCGTCGGCACGCCGCCGATGAACATTCTGCCGCCGGAGGCGGTGCAGGCGCTGGGCGGCAGCGTGCTGGCGGCGGCTCCTTCAGGCCAGGCTCTCGGCCGGCTCGCGCTGGGCGTGCGGGCGGAGGCAGTGCGCCTCGACGCCTCCGGTATACCGGCAGTGGTGGCAGGCCTCGAATATCTTGGCGCCGATACGCTTATCGACACGCGGGTCGCGGACCATCCGCTCACAGTGCGGCTGCCCGGGCGGACGCACGTAGGCGCCGGCGATAGGATCTCTGTCGCATGGGACGCTGGCGCCGCACACTGGTTCGATGCAACATCCGGCAACCGCATCAATTGACGGGATCGGCGGGCGGATCGGCAAGCAGGGAGGAAGCAGGACATGAAACGGCGTGAGTTTCTGAAGGGCGCGGCCGCCGCGGCAGGCGCGGCCACCATCGCCAAGCCCGCCATCGCGCAGAGCACCACCGAGGTGACGTTCTTCTATCCCGTGGCTGTCGGCGGGCCGATCACCAAGCTCATCGACACGATGGCGGCCGATTTCGAGAAGGAAAACCCGAACATCAAGATCAAGCCGATCTACGCCGGCACCTACCAGGAGACGATCCTCAAGCTGATCACCGCGCACAAGAGCGGCACGCCGCCCGTCACCTCGGTCGCGCTGTCGACCGACATGTTCACGCTGATCGACGAGGACGCGATCGTTCCCTTCGACGAGATGATCTCTTCGGACGACGACAAGACATGGCTGAAGAGCTTCTTCCCGGCGTTCATGGAGAACAGCCAGACGGAGGGCAAGACCTGGGGGGCGCCGTTCCAGCGCTCCACGGTGGTTCTTTATTGGAACAAGGACCTGTTCAAAGAGGCGGGCCTCGATCCGGACAAGGCGCCGCAGAACTGGGCCGAGCAACTCGCCTTCGCGCAAAAGCTCACCAAGCGCGACACCTCCGGCAACACCACGCAATGGGGCATCCAGGTGCCTTCCACCGGCTTTCCCTACTGGCTGTTCCAGGGCTTCTCCACGCAGGCCGGCGCTATCCTGATGAACCAGCAGGGCAACCGCACCTTCTTCGACAAGCCGGAAGTGGCCGAGGCGCTGGCCTACTGGGTGGATCTCTCGCGCAAGCACAAGGTGCATCCGCCCGGCATCGTCGACTGGGGCACCACGCCGAAGGATTTCTTCGAGAAGAAAACCGCCATGATGTGGACCACCACGGGCAACCTCACCAACGTGCGCAAGAACGCGCCTTTCCCGTTCGGTGTCGCCATGCTGCCGGCGGGCAAGCGGCGGGGCAGTCCGACGGGCGGCGGCAACTTCTACCTCTCGAAGAAGGCGACCAAGGCGCAGCAGCAGGCCGCCTTCAAGTTCGCCCGCTGGGCAACGTCGCCCGAGCGCGCGGCCCAGTGGTGCCTCGACACCGGCTATATCGCCGTGCGCAAGGATGCGTTCGATACCCCGGCGCTGAAAAAGTACGTTGCCGATTTCCCGCAAGCGGCGGTGGCGCGCGATCAGCTCGAGTTTGCGGTGGCTGAGCTGTCGACGCACGAGAACCAGCGGGTCACCAAGGCGCTCAACGACGGCCTGCAGGCCGCGCTCACCGGCACCAAGGAGCCGGCGCCGGCGATGAAGGAGTCGCAGGCGGAAGCCGAGCGCATCCTCGCGCGCTATCGCTGATCGGCAAGGACGCCGGCCCGCTTCCGCCCCTGGGCGGGCCGGGCCGGCCTTCACGACCATGCGCCGCTTCACCGCAACCGTGCACGGCTGGCTGCTTCTGCTGCCGGCGATGGCGTTCCTGGCGCTGTTCACGCACTGGCCGGCGCTGGCGACGCTGATCGACAGCTTCTATTCAACCCCGCGCGCCCGCCGCCGTGCCGTGTTCATCGGCTTCGACAACTATCACCAGCTCCTGAATGACCCGATCCTGTGGCAGGCGCTGACCAACAATCTCTGGTTTGCGCTCGGCACCATTCCCGTCTCGATCGGGCTCGCCATCCTGATGGCGGTGTGGGTGAACGATCGCATCGCGGGGCGGACGCTGGTGCGCATGGCCTATTTCACGCCCACCGTGCTGCCGATGATCGCCGTCGCCAACATCTGGCTGTTCTTCTACACACCGCAATACGGACTGCTGGCGCAGGTGCTCGCCCCGTTCGGCATCGCCTCCCAGAACTGGCTTGGCTCGAAGGACACCGCGCTCATTTGCGTGACGATCGTCGCCATCTGGAAGGAGGCGGGGTTCTTCATGATCTTCTACCTCGCCGCGCTCCAGCAGATCCCGCCGAGCCTGGGCGAGGCGGCGTCGCTGGAGGGGGCCTCGCGCTGGTATTTCTTCCGCCGCGTGCAGTTCCCGCTGCTGATGCCGACCACGCTGTTCGTGCTGGTCAACGCCGTCATCAATGCCTTCCGCACGGTGGACCACATCATCGTCATGACGCGCGGCGGGCCGGACAACGCCACCTCGCTGCTGCTGTTCCGAATCTACGAGCTGGGCTTCAACTTCTGGGACACGGGGCTGGCCTCCGCCATGACCGTACTGCTGCTCGTCGGCCTGGCCCTGGTGGCGTTCGCCCAGTACGCGTTTCTGGAGAGAAGGATCCACTACCGGTGACGTCGGTGACGCACAGGCCGCCTTACGAACCGCACGGAGCCGCGCGGCTGGCCGAGACCGCCGGTGCCTGGCTGCTGGCGCTGCTGTGGATCCTGCCCCTGGCCTACGCGGTATGGACCGCCTTTCATCCCAGCGCCTACTCCGCGCGCTTCACGCTGTCCGCGCCGCTGACGCTGGAGAATTTCGTGCGCGCCTGGGAGGCTGCGCCGTTCGCCCGCTATTTCTTGAATACCTTCCTGCTGGTCACACTGATCCTCGCCAGCCAGCTCGTTTTGTGCACGCTCGCGGCATACGCCTTCGCGCGCTACGACTTCCCCGGCAGCGGCATCGCGTTCGCGCTAGTGCTCGCGCAGCTCATGATCATGCCCGACGTGCTGATCGTCGAGAACTACAAGACGATGGGCGAGCTCGGCATCCTCGATTCCATTCCTGCCATCGCGCTGCCTTACGTGGCGTCTGCCTTCGGCGTGTTCCTGCTGCGGCAAACCTTCAAAGCGGTGCCGAAGGAGCTCGACGACGCCGCGCGCGGGGAAGGGGCCGGCGCGCTGGCGACCCTGCTCAAAGTCTATGTGCCGCTGGCGCGGCCGATCTACCTGGCTTACGGACTCGTTTCGGTCAGCTACCACTGGAACAACTTCCTTTGGCCCCTGATCGTCACCAACTCGGTAGAGGCACGGCCGCTGACCGTCGGCCTGCAGGTGTTCTCTTCCTCCGACCAGGGCATAGACTGGTCGATCATCTGCGCGGCGACCCTGATGACCTCGGGACCCCTGCTGGTTGCGTTCCTGCTGTTTCAGCGCCAGTTCGTGCAGAGCTTCATGCGCGCCGGCATTCGCTGATCTTCTTCCAAGCCGCTCCGCCGGGCTGACAAGCGCTCGCGTTTGCTCCAAATTGTTGGTCCGGTCGATAGGCCGGCAACGATCTGCTGCGAGGAGACGCTTATGGCCAAGGGTCGCAAAGTCATCATCACGTGCGCTGTCACCGGCTCGATCCACACTCCGTCGATGTCGCCGCACCTGCCGATCACGGCTGAGCAGATCGCCGATGCAGCGGTGGGCGCGGCGGAAGCCGGCGCGGCCATCGTCCACCTGCACGCCCGCAATCCGAAAGATGGGCGGCCCGATCAGTCCCCGGAGGCGTTTGCGCCCTTCCTCAAGGTGATCAAGCAGCGGTCGAACTGCGTGGTCAACATCACCACCGGCGGCGCACCCACCATGACGGTCGAGGAGCGCGTGAAGCCGGCCGCCACCTTCAAGCCCGAGGTCGCCAGTCTCAACATGGGCACGATGAACTTCGGCCTCTACCCGATGCTGCAGCGGCAGAAGGAGTTCAAGTACGACTGGGAGAAGCCCTACCTGGAAGCGTCAAAGGCCGGGATGTTCAAGAATACCTTCGCCGACATCGAGTACATTCTCACCACCTGCGCCAACAACGGCACGCGCTTCGAAATCGAGTGCTACGATATCGGCCACCTCTACACGCTGCGCCACTTCGCCGACCGCGGCGTCGTCAAACCGCCCTTCTTCATCCAGTCGGTGTTCGGCATCCTCGGCGGCATCGGCCCGCATCCGGAGGATGTCGCGCATATGAAGCGCACGGCCGACCGCCTGTTCGGCGACCAGTATCAGTGGTCCGTGCTGGGCGCCGGCCGCAACCAGATGGCGATTGCCGCAATGTCGGCAGCCATGGGCGGCAACGTGCGCGTGGGGATGGAGGACTCGCTGTGGATCGGCGCCGGCAAGCTCGCCGAAAGCAACGCGCAGCAGGTGACCAAGGCGCGCCAGATCATCGAGGGCCTGGGCCTGGAAATCGCTTCCTCCGACGAGGCACGCGAGATGCTCAAGCTCAAGGGCGGCGACAAGGTCGGGTTCTGAGCGTCAAGGGGAAGGCCTGCCCATGCTGAAAAGCCACGATCGCATCCTGACGACGCACGTCGGCAGCCTGCCGCGCAATGCGACGCTGACCGACCTGCTGATCCGCCGCGAGGCGGGCGAGAAGATCGATGCCGCGCAGATGGCGGCGGAGATGGACAAGGCCGTGCGGGATACGGTGGCGGCCCAGGCCGCCGCCGGCATCGACATCGGCAACGACGGCGAGCAGCAGCGCGTCGGCTTCCAGACCTACATCCCCGCACGAATGTCAGGCTTTGGGGGCGAGTCGAAGCGCAAGATCGGCAAAGACTTTCAGGAAGTACCCGAGCTGATCGAGATGTTTGCCCGGCGCTTCACCAAGCGCAGCAAGATCTCGAACGCGCCGCAAGCCGTCGGCGAGGTGAAGTATCTCGACACCAAGGACATCAAGGATGAGATCGCCCGCTTCAAGGCCTGCGCGGGCGGCGGCAAAGGTCCGTTCGCCGAGATGTTCATGACTGCGCCGTCGCCCGGCATCGTCGCCACGACCATGATGAACGCCTACTACCCCTCGCACGAGGACTACCTGATGGCGCTGGCGCGGGAGATGCGGCCCGAATATCTCGCCATCCACGAAGCCGGGCTGCTCCTGCAGATCGACGCCCCCGACCTCGCCATGGAACGCACGATGACGTTCCAGGATCAGAGCGACGCGGAGTTCGTGAAGACCTGCGAACTGCACGTCGCCGCCATCAACAGGGCCATCGAGGGCATCCCGCCTGACCGCGTCCGCCTGCACTGCTGCTGGGGCAACTGGGAGGGGCCGCATATTCACGATATTGCGCTGGCGCCGATCCTGCCGGTTCTCTACCAGGCCCGCGCGGGCGCGCTGAGCATCGAGTTCGCCAACCCGCGCCACCAGCATGAATACGAGGCGCTGCGCGCCAACCCGCTGCCGAAGGATTGGGTGCTGATCCCAGGCGCTATCGACAGCACCACCAACTTCGTCGAGCACCCCGAGGTGGTGGCGAGACGGCTTTTGGAGGCGGCGGCGGTGGTGGGCGACCGCGAGCGCGTGATCGCCTCCACCGATTGCGGGTTCGGCACCTTCACGGGGCGTGAGTGGGTTGCCCCCGGCATCGTCTGGAAGAAGCTCGCCGCGCTGCGCCAGGGCGCGGATATCGCGTCGGCAAAGCTGTGGGGCCGCAAGGTCGCCTGAGGCGCGATGCGGCCCCGGCCCGGCTACTTCGCCTTCTCGTAGGGGTAGATGATGTCGCCGGTCTTGTAGGCCGGCGGACCGAGGATGGTCTGTGTCTGCATGCCCTTGAACTGGTCGAGGTCGTTGCCCTTGATGCCGTGGTACTGCACGACGACGAAGCGCGACTCCACCCATTCGCCGCCGGCGCCGAACTTCACGTCGCCCATGATCGTCTTGAAGGTGGCGGTGCGGAAGTAGTCGGCGAGCTTGTCGTCGTTGACGGTCTTTGTCTCGCGGATCGCCTGCTCCAGAAGCTGCATGTAGGCATAGCCCCACGTGCCCAGGTAGTAGCCGAGCGGGTCCACGCCCTCGGCGCCGGCCTTCGCCTGGTACTTGGCCAGGAACTCGTTGACGCCGGGAAATTCCATGGTCTTGGCCGGCACCCAGGTCTCGTAGTTGGTGATGCCGTTGAGCAGGGGACCGAGCTGGCGCTTGATGGCGGTGGCCTGCAAACCGACCATGGCGGCGCCGATCATCTTCGGCTTGAAGCCGATCTCGTTGATGGCGCGCACCAGGCCGACCGAGTCGAGCGGGTAGGAGCAGAAGGCGACGATGTCGGGGTTGGTCGCCTGGATGGCACGCACGATCGGCGCGAAGTCGGTCGTGCCCGGCGGGTAGTTGCGCTCATAGACGATCTTGAGGCCGGCGGCGTTGGCGTTCTGCTTGACGCCGTCGCAGACGTTGCGGCCGAACTCCGCATCCGCCGCCGCCATGGCGATGGTCTGCGGCTTGGGGTTCTGCGCCATCGCCACGTCGAACCAGGGCTTGGTGAAGGCCGGCTTCGGATTGGGCCCGGTGGGGATCATGGCGAAGTACTTGTTGTACTTGAACTCGGTGTTGACGCCGGTGCCGAACAGGCCCGGGAACAGCTTGCCCTTGGCCATGGCAACCGGCATTGCGGGGGCCAGCATGTTGGTCGCGTAACCGCCGACGATCAGATCCACCTTGTCCACGTCGAGCAGCTTCGTGTAGAGGCCGGGCACGGTCGATGGGGTGCTCTGGTCGTCGTAGTAGACGAGCTTGACGGGGCGCCCGAGCAGCCCGCCTTTGCCGTTGACGTCCTGCTCCCAGATTTTCATGCCGAGCAGCGCGGACTTGCCATTGGCGGCGAGGGGGCCGGTCAGCGCCATGCCGAAGCCGATCTTGATCGGCTCCTCCGCGACCGCCGGGCCGAGGCCGGTGACGACCGCTGCCGCAAGCACGCCGACCGCGAGCGCTGGTGTCGCTCCCGGCCACATCCTGCTCAACTTGAACATGTGACTCTCCTCCCGAACTGCCGTTGTCGAACCCATGGAGGGGCGCGGCCGCGGACTGCTTGGCCCCGGCGCCTGATCGGAGCGACTCAATCCGCCGGAAACGCGGCGAGGGCTGTACCCTCGCCTTGCGAACCCTCCGTGACACTCAAGCTTACGCTGTTGCGTCGAGGCAACGGCAAATGTCCGTGTGCGCCCTCCCACAATTGTGCGGTCTCACCCCATTGACTCCCATAAAATCCCATGTCATCCCAAAAACGCCCGAATGCTGTCAGGCTGCGGCTCTTGGGGGCAATCGCAACGTGGCCAAAGGCGTGAGGGCTTCGAATGTCAGTGGCGAGGCGGTGGGTCGGTCGGTTGGCGTCGAGGTGAGGCTCAAGCATCGGGATGGACCGGTTTGTCTCGACAATCACCAACAAGATCGACGCCAAGGGGCGGGTCTCGGTCCCGGCCCCGTTTCGCGCCGTGCTCGAGCGCGACGGCTACGCCGGCGGCATCTACTGCTACCCCTCGCTCGATTCTCCGGCGCTCGATGCGGGCGGCCAGAGCCTTGCGCAGAAGATCGATGGGCTTCTGGCGGGCCTGCCGGACTATTCAGACGAGCGGGACGAGCTGTCTGTCGCGCTCTATGGTGAGGTCCAGATCCTTACCATCGACCAGGACGGACGCATCGTGCTTCCTGAGTCGCTTCGCGCCCACGCCGGCATCGGCACCCATGTCACTTTTGTCGGGCTGGGCCACAAATTCCAGATGTGGGAGCCGGCGCGCTTCGAAGCGCGGCGCGCGCGGGCGCGCGAGAAAGTGCAGGACCATCGCAAACTGTTCGGCGCGGGGCGCCGCCACGAGTCGGGGGACGAAGGCGGCGAGGGAGGAGCACGGGAATGATCGCGCGGCGCGGCACCCCACCGGCCGAGGGTGCCCGCAGAGGGACGCCGCGCCACGTTCCCGTGCTGCTTCCGCAAGTTCTCGATGCGCTCGCGCCGGGAGCGGACCGGACCTACATTGATGCCACCTTCGGCGCGGGCGGATATACCCGCGCCATCCTGACGGCCGCACCGGGCGCGCGGGTGCTTGCCATCGATCGCGACCCCGCCGCCATTGCCGCCGGCGCGGCGCTGGCCGCCGAGTTTCCCAACCGCCTGCTGCTGCGCGAGGCCCGCTTCGGGTCGCTCGACAAAGTCGCCACCGAAGCCGGACTGGTGCCGGTCGACGGCGTCGTGCTGGACGTCGGCGTATCCTCCATGCAGCTCGACGATCCCGAGCGCGGCTTCTCGTTCCAAGGTGACGGCCCGCTCGACATGCGAATGTCCGGCTCCGGCCCGACGGCCGCGGATGTCGTCAACACGGCGGAACAATCCCTGCTCGCCGACATCCTGTTTCACCTGGGGGAGGAGCGTAGCGCGCGCACCATCGCCCGTCGCATCGTCGCCGCGCGCGCCGAGGCTCCCTTCACGCGCACGAGCGAGCTGGCGCGGCTGGTGGTTAGGGTGCTGGGGCGGGAGAAGATCGCGGGACGCCACGCGGCAACGCGCACGTTCCAGGCGCTCCGGATCTACGTCAACGACGAGCTTGGCGAGCTGCAGCGCGGGCTGTCGGCGGCCGAGCAGGTGCTCGCGCCGGGCGGCCGGCTGGTCGTGGTGACCTTCCATTCGCTCGAGGACCGCCTGGTGAAACGGTTCCTGAGACGCCGCACCGCCAGCGAAAGCCACGGCTCGCGGCACCTTCCCGAGGCCCCGGCGCAGGGACCCGCGCCAAGTTTCCGATTCGTTAACCAACGGCCGGTAAGCCCGACGCAGGATGAAATTGCCGCCAACCCGCGGGCGCGGTCGGCCAAGCTGCGCGCCGCCATTCGCACCGAGGCGCCCTCCTGGCCGCCGGACGCGGGCGAGAACGTGAGCTTGGGGGGCGGCCCTTGAAGCGATTGCGAGCGACCGCATGCATCGCGCGATCAACTGGCTGCTGGCGCTGCTGACCCTGGCCAGCGCATTCGGGCTCTACGCCGTCAAGTACGACACGCGCCGGCTCGAGGCCAAGGTGCAGGCCCAGGAACGCGCGCTGGAGAAGGCCCGCAACGACGTGACGGTGCTGACCGCGGAGCGCGCACATCTGGCGCGGCCCGAGCGCATCGAGCCGCTCGCGCGCCAGTACGGGCTGGCGCCGATCAGCGCGAAGCAATACCTGCGCGTCGAGGTGGAAGGCCACGCCGTGTCCGCGATGCCCGCGAGGTGAACGCATGGCCGTGACCATGACGCGCGGATCGTCACCGCGAGGCGCCAACGCCGCTGCGCGGTTACTGGTGCGCCGGCGCGCTCTCATCACTCTGGCTGCGGCGCTGGGCTGCTATGCCGTGCTCGGCGGACAGCTCGTGCGCCTTGCGCTGCGCTCCACGCCCGAGGTCCGATCGTCCATGGCCGAGGCGCTGGGCGGAAGCTGGTCGCGGCCCGACATCGTCGATCGCAACGGGCGGCTGCTGGCGAGCGACGTTGCCGTCAATTCGCTCTACGCAGACCCGCACCTCATTCTTGATCTCGACGAGGTGATCGAGAAGCTCGTGCCCGCGCTGCCGGGGCTCGACGCAGCGGAGCTGCGCAAAGAGCTCAGCGATCGCAGCAGGCGCTTTGTGTGGATCGCGCGCGCGCTCGCCCCTCGGGTGGCGCAGCGCGTGCTGGACCTCGGACTGCCGGGCCTCGCGTTCCGCCTGGAGCTGCGGCGCGCCTATCCGCTGGGTTCGCTGGCAGGCCACGTGCTGGGAGCCGTCAATACCGACAATCGCGGCGTTGCCGGCGTGGAGCTGACGCTCGACCGGAGCGGCCTCACGCAATCCGCGCAGGGTGTCGCGCGCACCACGCAGCCACCCGTTCGCCTGTCGCTCGACATCGGCGTGCAGCATGCGGTGGCCGACGAGCTGATGGGTGCCATGCAACTCTACAAGGCACCAGCCGCGGCGGCGCTGGTGCTGGACGTTGCGAGCGGGGAAGTGCTGGCATCGGTTTCGCTGCCGGCCGCCGATCCGAGCCGGCCGTCGGACTGGCTCGAGCCTGATAAGGCCGATCGCCTTTCCGGCGGCACCTACGAACTCGGCTCGGTCTTCAAGATGGTGACGGTCGCGATGGCGCTGGAGGACGGCATCGCCACGCTCGACAAGATCTACGACGTGCGCCAGCCGCTCATGCTTGGCGGCTACACCATCAACGACCTGCACGCGGCCGGCCGGCCGCTCAGCGTGCGCGAAGTGTTCCTGCATTCCTCCAACGTCGGCGCGGGCATGATGGCGCTGGAAGCCGGCGCCGACCGTCAGCGCGCCTTTCTCGCCCGCCTCGGCCTGCTCGACACGATGCACACGGAGACCGGCCTGATCGCGCCGCCGCAGACGCCCAAGACCTGGGGCAAGACGGAGACCGCCACCATCGGCTTCGGTCATGGCTTTTCCGTCGCGCCGCTGCAGTTCGCCGCGGCCGCCGCCGCGCTCGTGAACGGCGGCCGCCGGGTGACGCCGACGCTGTTTGCCCGGAAGAGCGGAGGCGACGCACCCGAGCAACTGGTTTCACCGGCGACCAGCGCGGCGTTGCGCGAGATCATGCGGCTCAACGTCACCAACGCCTCGGGAACCGGCAAGCGGGCGGAGGCCGACGGCTACCGCGTCGGGGGCAAGACCGGCACCGCGGAGATACCCGGCCGCGGCGGCTACCAGGAAAAGTCCGTCATCTCCTCTTTCGTTGCCGCCTTCCCGATGGATGCGCCGCGCTATCTCACCTACGTCCTGCTGTTCGAGCCGCGCCCCACCGAGGCCTCCCGCGAGCACATTACGGCCGGCACCAACGCGGCCCCGGCGACAGGCCGGATCGTGGCCCGTATCGCCCCGCTGCTGGGCGTGCTGCCGCGCCTCGTCGCGGCGCGAGCCCGCGATTCGGGCGCGTTTGACGCCCCAACCGCGGCACAATAAGAAGCCACAGTTCGGCCCGAGGGAATCGCGTGACCGCGCAATGAAGCTGCATCTGCTTCTCGCTCCCGGCATCGCCGCTCCGCCAGCGTGTGGCGAGGTCGAGATTGCCGGTCTCACATCCGATAGCCGCGTGGTGCAGCCGGGCTGGCTGTTCGCAGGGCTGGGGGGCACGCAGCACGACGGCGCGGCTTTCATTCCCGAGGCGCTGGCAAAGGGTGCCGCTGCACTGCTCGTCAAGACGACGGCAGAGGTCAAGGTTGCAGCCGAGGTTCCGATCTTGCGCGCCGATGAGCCGCGCCGCGCCTTGGCGCTGATGGCGGCGCGCATGTACGCCCCGCAACCCGCCACGGCCGTGGCCGTCACCGGCACCAGCGGCAAGACTTCCGTCGCCTCCTTCACGCGGCAGATCTGGAGCGCGCTCGGGAAAGCCGCCGCGAGCGTCGGCACGATCGGCGTCACTTCGCCGAAGGGCGACATCAAGGGAAGCCTCACGACGCCCGATCCGATCGCGCTGCATGCGATGC
>DASZQG010000192.1:0-14065 GCA_035550075.1 Hyphomicrobiaceae bacterium
CCCTATCGCCCCATATCGTTCTGACCGAAGCGGGCCTGCCGTTCGAGAAAGTGCGAGCGGATACAAGATCCAAGACCCTGGAAGGCGGAGGAGACTTCCGCGCCGTCAATCCGCTGGGCTACGTGCCGGTGCTCGAGCTCGACGACGGCACGCGCCTCACCGAAGGTCCCGCGATCGTGCAGTACATCGCCGACCAGGTGCCGGAGAAGAACCTGGCGCCGCGCGCCGGCACCCTGGAGCGGACGAAGCTGCAGTCCTGGCTGAACTTCGTCACCAGCGAACTGCACAAGAGCTTCTCGTGGCTCTTCAATCCATCGATGCCGGAGGAAGGCAAGAAGATCGTCCGCGAGCGGCTGGGAACGCGCTTTGCCTATCTCGACAAGCATCTCACCGGCAACGACTACCTGATGGGCAAGGACTTCTCGGTGGCCGACGCCTACTGCTTCGTCGTGTCGAACTGGGCGGCGCGCACCGATGTGGACCTGTCGCCCCACGCCAACGTTCTCGCTTACAGGAAGCGCGTCGGCGGCCGGCCGGCGGTGCAGAGCGCGATGAAGGCGGAAGGCCTCATCAAGTGACGCCATCGGGGCAGCGCCGCTGTTCAGGCGGTGCTGCCCCGCAGGCAATCTGCCGTGTCAGCGATTGCGGGCGTCAACGCAGCGCTCGCCGTTCCAGAAGAAGTAGGTGCCGCAGCCGCCGTGCGCGCGCGGCAATCTTTCCGGCGGCGCCACATAGGCGCGGTAGCCGTAAACGGGCGCTTCATAGGTTCGGTACGTCGTCAGCGGCGGCGCGTTGCGCACCTCCATCCCCTCGTCGGCATAGACGGGATAGGTATAGGACTGCGCCGAGGCGACCCCGGCTCCGGCCAACAACACGCCTGCGGCCGCCAGCGCGGCACCTGCAAGTGACCATCTCATTGCAAAGCCTCCTTTGTCTGCGCCCGTAACGGGGTGTGCGCCGGAAAGTTCCGATTTTCCGGCAGTCCGTACCGGGATTTGCGCCACCTGCGGCCGCCGCGGCCACAAAACCGCCATGGCACGTTCTTCTTCTTCGGCATGCCCAGCGGGGACGGGCGGAAGCGCCGGGGGAAGGTCATGCGTTCACTGTTGGCCGTCGTGCTCGTGGTCCTGCTCGCAGCACCGCCGGCGGCATTCGCCGCACGTCAGAAATCGCCGCGCACCGCGTCCGCCCGGCACGACATCGAGTTCTCCTCGCGCGAAAACATCCTGCGCTGGATCAACAATTACCGCACCAAGCCCGAGCCCGATCGCCTGCCCGAAGCGGTGAAGGCGATGAGTGCCCTCGGCATCTTCCACGATCTCGACTCCGCCGGCGTCTTCATTGGCTTCATGGCGGGGGTTCTCGAGACCAACCCGCAGCGCGCGGAAGAGCTGGTCAGCAAGATGTTCCCGATGCCGCCGCCCGACCAGGTGGCCATAGTGCGCGCGATCGCCTACTCCAACCTGCCCAACTGGAAGACGCTGCTGCAGAAGTTCTCCGAGCGCATGCCGGCGCGCAAAGTGCTGATCGACCGGTTCGTCAACGACAAGCTGCCAACCCTGAAGAAGATGGCGCTGGATGCCGGACCGGCACCGCTCGACATGCTGTGGGGCAATTACTTTGCGACCGGCTCGTTCGATCCCGTCGCGCGCATGATCTCGATCCTGGCCTGGTCGAAAGACCCCAACAAGGTCGACCGCCTGACGGTGGGCAGCATGGCGAAGCTGACGCTGGCCACCAACGCCTCGCAGGACAAAGAGCTGCTCGACATGCTGAAGTCGGCGATGCGCTACGAGACGAAAGACACCAAGGCCGTCCTCAAGGATGTGATCGAGGCGGCGGAAACGTTCGAGTTCGCGCGCGTGCGCAAGGACGCGGTGGCCGCCATCGACCAGCTCAAGACCAAAGGCCCCGCCAGCGTCCGCAATTACCAATGGTGGGGCCAGGCCGGACAGACAGCGCTGGCGCTCGGCTGCATCGTCGCGGGTGCGATGGGCCACGTGGAAGTCGGCGTGCCGTGCATCGTCGGCGGCGCGGTCTCCGGTGCCGCGCTGAAGTACCTCGGTCCGCAGCAATAGCCGGCTACGAAGCCGCAGCCGCGGTGGCTGCGGCCTTGGCCCGCTCCGCCGCGTCCTTCTCGAACAGCTCCTCAAGCTCCTGCGCGTAGGTTTGCGCCCTTGCCCGCAGCCGCTCCTCGTCGGTGTAGTGCTTGTAGTCCTCGATCAGCCGCCGCTCGTCCTGCGCCTGGAAGGTATCGACCGTGAAGCGCACCTCGCGCTCGGGCATGCCCAGGCCGCGCAAAACTTCCCGCGTCAGATCGAGTGAGGACAGGAACGTCTCGCGTCGGATCACCTGGATGCCCTCGTCCATGAGCTGATGCGCATGGCGGCGGCTGCGGGCACGCGCGTAGATCGGCAGATCGGGATAGCGCTGCCGCACGATCCGCGCCGTCTTCAGCGAGGCGTCCACATCGTCGATGGCCAGCACGAAGGCACGCGCCTTGCCGGCTTGCGCCGCCTCCAGGATTTCGGGACGCGCGGCGTCTCCATAGTAGATGCGCGCGCCGAACCTGCGCACGAAGTCCACCTGCTCGGGGTTGGAGTCGAGCGCGGTGAAGGGAATGTGCTTGGCGCTCAGCACGCGGGCCACGATCTGGCCGACGCGGCCGAAGCCGGCAATGATGACGTGCCCGTCGTTCTCGGGCAGGGCATCGAAGGCGCGCAGCGGCTTGCCTTTGGGCGAAAGCGCCTTTTCCAGCGCCAGCAGCAGCGGCGTGGCAGCCATCGACAGCGTCACCGCGACCGACAGCACGTCGGCCACCGGCTGCTCGAAGATGCCGGTGCCGGTCGCCGCCGTGAACAGCACGAAGGCGAATTCGCCACCCTGTGAGATGGCGAGCGCGAAGCGGCGCGCGGGTCCCGCTTCCAGCCCGGCACGCCTGCCCAGCGCATAGAGGATCACGCTCTTGATCGCCAGCAGGGCCGCAACGATGACAAGCACGCGCAATGGATTGTCGACCACCAGGCTGAGGTTGAGCGACATGCCGACGGCCGTGAAGAACAAGCCCAGCAGCAGCCCTTCGAACGGAGCGATGTCTGCGACGATCTCGTGGCGATAGTCGGAGTCGGCCAGCAGCACGCCGGCGATGAAGGCGCCGATCGAGGCGGTCATGCCGGCCAGCTCCATCATCAGCGTCACCGCCACCACCGTCAGCAGCGCGGCCGCCGTCATCGCCTCCTTCACGCGCGTGCGGGCGATCAGCCGGAACACGTGGTTCAGCACGAAGCGGCCGACGATGATGACCGCCAGAATGACGCCGATCGCCTTCAGCGCCGGCAGGAACTCCATCTCCTTCGCCTGGCCCAGCACCGACGCCGCAAACAGCGGAGCGAGCGCGATCATCGGGATGGCGGCAAGGTCCTGGAACAGGAGCACCGCAAACGCCAGCCGGCCGTGGCGCAACCCCAGCTCGCCCTTCTCCTCCAGGATCTGCAGCGCAAACGCGGTGGACGAGAGTGACAGCGCGAGCCCGGCAAACAGCGCGCTTGCCCACACGAGGCCGGCCAGCATCGCGATGCCGGCCAGAATGGCCGCGGTGATGGCGACCTGCGCGCCGCCAAGCCCGAAGATGCTCGCGCGCATCGCCCACAGCCGCTTGGGCCGCAGCTCCAGGCCGATCAGGAACAGCAGCAGCACAACGCCGAACTCGGCGAAATGCAGGATCGTGCTGACCTCGTAGATCGAATAGACGAAGCCGATGCCGAACGGCCCGATCAGCACGCCGACCAGCAGGTAGCCGAGCACGGTGCCGATGCGGAGGAACTTGGCGAGCGGCGCCGCCACCACGGCGGCCGCCAGGAACAGCGCCGTCTGCGTCAGGGTGATGTTCTGCATGCGTCCGCTCGCTTTCCGCGCGATCTCCAGATCAGGGGCGTTGATACGTGGCCTGCAGGCCCGAAAGCAACGTCAAAAAAGCGCGCGGACGGGCGCACCGGCGCGGTCGCGGTCGAAAACATGCTGCGTGAGAGCTTTGCGGCTATTCCTTGACCGCGCCGGTCATCGCCGACACGTAGTGCTCGACGAAGAATGCATAGAGAATGACCAGCGGCAGCGAGCCGGCCAGCGCGCCCGCCATCAGCGAGCCCCAGCGATAGACGTCGCCGTCCACGAATTCGTTGACGATGGCGACCGGCACCGTCTTGTTCTGCACCGAGGTGAGGAACGTCAGTGCGTAGATGAACTCGTTCCAGCACAGCGTGAAGCAGAAGATGAACGCCGAGATCAGGCCAGGAATGGCCAGCGGCAGCACGATCTTCATCAGGATCTGCCAGCGGCTGGCGCCGTCGATCAGCGCGCACTCCTCGAGCTCGAAGGGGATGGTCTTGAAGTAGCCCATCAGCAGCCAGGTCGAGAACGGGATGAGAATGGTGGGATAGGTGAGGATCAGCGCGAACGGCGTGTCGAACAGGCCGTACTGGAAAACGACGGTCGCCAGCGGAATGAACAGGATCGAAGGCGGCACCAGATAGGCGAGGAAGATCGCCCCGCCGATCCACTGCGCGCCCCTGTAGCGCAGGCGCACGATGGCATAGGCGGCGAGCACGCTGGCGACGATGGAGAGCACGGTGGCGCCGATCGCCACGTACATCGTGTTCCACAGCCAATCCAGGTAGTGGCTTTCGAACAGCAGCTTCTGGAAGTGCTTGAGCGTCGGCGCCGTCGTCCAGAACGGGCTGTAGGTGTCGAGGTCGAGCAGCTGGTCGTCCGGCTTCACCGAAGTCAGCGCCATCCAGTAGAACGGAAACAGCAGCACGAACACGATGATGCCGAGCGGCATGTAGAGCGTCACCAGCCGCCGCGGCAGGCTCTGCAGATAGCTCATGCCCTCGGTGTTATCGACGGCCGGCGAGGTGCCCGCCAGCACGCGGCGCGGATCGGGCGGACGCGACAGCAGGGTGTCAGTCATTGTTTTCTCCCTGCTGCCACTTGCGGCGCTGCAGCCCGAACCACGAGATCATGATGGCGCCCAGCAGGAAGGGAATCATCGCCGTGGAGATGGCTGCGCCCTCGCCCAGGTTGCCGCCGATGATCGCGCGCTGGTAGGAGAGGGTTGCCATCAGGTGCGTGGCATTGACCGGCCCGCCGCGCGTCATTGCCCAGATCAGCTGGAAGTCGGTGAACGTGAACAGCACCGAGAACGTCATCACCACGGCGATGATCGGCGTCAGCAGCGGGTAGGTGATATGACGGAAAATCTGCCAGCGGCTGGCGCCGTCGATGGTGGCCGCCTCGTAGAGCGACGGTGAAACGGTCTGCAGCCCGGCCAGCAGCGTAATCGCGACAAACGGCACGCCGCGCCAGATGTTGGCGAAGATCACGCAGAACCGCGCCCAGTTCACGTCGCCCAGGAAGTTGATGTTCTGGCTGATCAGCCCAAGCTGCTTCAGCGACCACGAAATGATCGAGAACTGGGCGTCGAAAATCCACCAGAAGGCGAGCGCCGAGAGCACGGTGGGAACGATGAAGGGGATCAGCACCAGTGCGCGCAGCATGGCCTTGAAGGGCATGTTCTCGTTGAGCAGCAGCGCGAGGTAGAGCCCGACCGCGAACTTTATGGTGCTGGCGACGACCGTGTAGAGCAGCGTGTTGAAGATCGACAGCCAGAACACCGGGTCATCGGAGAGCCACTCATAGTTCTCCAGGCCGATGAAGGCGCCGCCGCGCCCGATCTTGGCGTCCGTGAAGGACATCCACACGCCGAGGCCGAGCGGATAGGCCAGGAACAGGATGAGGAACCCCGCGGCCGGCAGCATGAACCAGAAGCCCAGCCAGTTGCGATTGACCTTGAGGCGCTCCCACGCCGTCACCTCGCGGATCTCGCGCTTGCCGAGTCTTCCCCCCAGTGCCGCCGTTGCCATGTTGGCCTCAAACCGAAATTTCGACACTGCGCGATTCGCGTGTTGAGATCGCGCTGGCTGGGGGCGGCCCAAGCGAGCCGCCCCCGAACCGTCAGCGATAGATGCGCTTCAACTGCCGCTCGGCGATCGCGACGGCGCCCTTGGCGTCCTCGCGGCCCGTGCAGTAGTTGGCGAACATATCGACCACCACGAAGTCGGCGATGGCCGTTGCCGCCTTTTCGCCGGGCTTGCCGATGCCCGAGGCCGGCAGCGCGCGCTTGCTGGCTTCCTTGAACACCGCGTTCTTCGGGTCCGCGGTCCACACTGGCGCGCTGTCGTAGGCATTGAGCGTGTGGGTCAGATAGCCCCGCGCGCCCGCCAGCCACTTCTCGAAGTTGTCCTTCTCCAGCATGAACGTGACAAAGGCCTTCGCCGCGTTCGGATACTTCGTGAACTTGAAGGCGAGGATCGGCACGCAGAGCTGCAGCTCGGTCGGCTTGCCGACCGGCCCGACGGGCCACAGCGCATGGTAGGTGTCCTCGGCGATGTCCTTCTTGGACGGATCGTCCTTCGCCGCGACGTAGATCGAGATGCCGTTGGCCGTCAGGTGCAGGTCGCCGGCCAGGAACGCCTTGTTGTTGGAGCCGTCGTTCCAGGAGGCCGTGCCGGGAATGAACGTGTCGGCGAGCGCCTTGCAATACTCCAGCGCCTTCATCGTCTCCGGCGAGTTGATGATGACCTTGTCGTTCTTGTCGACGGTGTAGGCGCCGTGGCCCCACAGGATCCAGTGCAGCCAGGCGTTGGCATCGCCGGAAGCATGGCCCAGCGCAAAGCCGGACGGCGTGTTGTTCTTCTTGAGGGCCTTGCACGCCTCGAGGAAGCCCGGGAAGTCCTTCGGGAATTCCTTGAAGCCGGCCTTGTCCAGCGACGACTTGCGGTACGTCATGTAGCCGCCGATGGTGGCAACGGGAATGCCGAGCCAGTTGTTGCCCTGCTTGCAGGTGACGGCCGCCGCTTCCGTCCAGCCGCCGTACTTCTTGCCGAGGTAGTCGGCAACGTCGTTCATCAGCAGCACCTTGGTGGGGAACAGCTGCGGCAGCGTGTGCAGGCCCCACGCCATGTCGAGACCGGAGCCGGTGTTGGCGGCGACCGACGCTTTCGGCTGCACGTCCTCGAACGACTCGCTGAACACGTTCATGTCGGTGCCGGTGGCGGCCTTGAACGCGGCGACCATTTCGTTGAACGCCTTGTCCTCGGCTTCCACGAAGCGCTTCCAGCGCATCACGGTGAGCTTGGCGCCCTTCTCGGGCTTCCAGGGCGCTCCCTGCGCCCAGGCCTTGGCCCAGTCGAACAGGGCCGTGCCGGTCAGGGCGCCGGTGGCCGCGAGGGCGGTGGTGCCCTGGACGAAAGTGCGGCGGGTAAAGTCAGTCATAGGTTCGCTTCCTCCGTTGCATGCTAGGCGTTAAGTCTTTTTCCGGTGGCGTCGTCAAACAGATGCACGAGCCGCGGATTGGGTTTGAGCCGCACCTTGTCGCCGGGCCTGAACTGGTGGCGCTCGCGGAATACGGCAACGATATCGTCGCCGCCCAGCTTGGCGGCCACCTGGATTTCCGAGCCTGTCGGCTCGACGACCTGGATTTCCGCTTCCGCGCCGTCGTCGGCGATCGCGAAATGCTCGGGGCGAACGCCATAAATGGCCGGCCGGCCGTGCGCGTTGCTCGGGATTGCCGACAGCGGCAGCCGTGCGCCGCCCGGTCCATGGAATTCGGCGCTGCCGTTGGCGCTGACCGTGCCGCGCAGGAAGTTCATGGCCGGCGAGCCGATGAAGCCTGCCACGAACAGGTTATCGGGATTGTCGTACAGGTCGAGAGGCGCACCGATCTGCTCGACCAGACCGTCGTGCATGACGACGATCTTGTCGGCCATGGTCATCGCCTCGATCTGGTCGTGCGTGACGTAGATGGTGGTGGTGGCGATGCGCTGGTGCAATTCCTTGATCTCGGTGCGCATGGCCACGCGCAGCTTGGCATCGAGGTTGGAGAGCGGCTCGTCGAACAGGAACACCTGCGGGTCGCGCACGATGGCGCGGCCCATGGCGACGCGCTGGCGCTGCCCACCCGAGAGCTGGCGCGGATAGCGCTCCAGCAGCGGCGCCAGGCCGAGAATACCGGCGGCCTGCTGCACCCGCGCGTCGATCTCGCGCTGCGGCGCGCCGCGCAGCTTGAGCGAGAAGCCCATGTTGGCGGCAACCGTCATATGCGGATAAAGCGCGTAGTTCTGGAACACCATGGCGACGTCGCGCTCTTTCGGCGGCACGTTGTTGACGATGCGGTCGCCGATGCGCACCTCGCCGCCGGTGATGTTCTCCAGGCCGGCGATCATCCGCAGCAAAGTGGATTTTCCGCAGCCGGACGGTCCCACCAGCACCACGAATTCCCGGTCGCGAATGTCGATTGATACGCCGTGCAGCACCTGCGTGGCGCCGAATGCCTTCCTCACGTCATGGCATGTCACGCTGGCCAAAGGCGTCCTCCCAGACGGTCATTGTCGGCTTTTGGCCGGAAGCTTACATCGGATGGCCGCTGTCGCAAAGAATTCACGCGGTGGTTGCCGATGTGGTTACCCGCGTGCCGCCGGCCGTGCGCTTGCGTCCGGCGAATAGGGCCGCGCCGCCACAATCCTGCAGACGACGCAATCCTGCAGAGGAGCTGTGCGTCGCATGGCATCCGCTGCAAGGGTGGGATGCTTACCATGCTGGCTGGGGCGGGAGGGTTCGAACCTCCGCATGGCGGAATCAAAATCCGCTGCCTTACCACTTGGCTACGCCCCAGCGCCGTTGCCGATGGGCCGCAACGAAAGTGGCGCGGACCATACTGGCTCGCACGATTGCCCGCAACTCGGCCCCTTGACGGCGGATCGCGGCGCGATGTTGAGAAAGGAAGGGCGCGGACGGCCGCGCGAAAGGGATTGACGCGATGCGATCTGCCACGTGGCGCGGCCTGCTGTCGGCGCTCCCGGTCATCCTGGCGCTGGCATTTCTGCTGGCGCCGCCACCGTCCCGCCCGCGCGCCGCGGTCGACTGCCGCCAGCGCACCTCCGGCCCGGCCGAACGCACCATCTGCACCGATCTGGAGCTTGCCGGCCTCGACCAGGTTCTGGTGGAGCGCATCGCGCGGCTCGAGCGGCGGCTGTCGCTCGGCCAGTACCTTGCGTTGCGGCAGTGGGACCGCGCCTGGTCGCAGCAGCGCCGGCGCTGCGGTGGCGACCGCGCCTGCCTGATGGAAGGCTATCGCCGCCAGCTGCGCGACGTGAACCGCCTGCAACTCTGCCTGAACTCCGCGACCCGGCGCGGCACCTGCGTGCGCCGGGTCATCCTTGCGCCGGACGCGCCGTCGCCGCACGCCGACTAGATTCGCGTGCGGCGGCGCTGTCGTGCCTAGGCGGCCTTCTCCAGCATGGCCTCGACGTACTCCCAGTTCACCAGGTTGTCGAACCACGCTTCGAGATACTTCGGCCGCGCGTTGCGATAGTCGATGTAATAGCTGTGCTCCCACACGTCGACGCCGAGGATCGGCTTGGCGCCGTGCATCAGCGGATTCTCGCCGTTGGGGGTCTTCTGCACCTCGAGCTTGCCGTTCTTCACCGCCAGCCACGCCCAGCCCGAGCCGAACTGCGTGGTGCCGGCGTTGACGAAGTCGGCGCGCATCTTGTCGTAGCCGCCGAGGTCCTTGTCGACCATCGCCTGCAGCTTGCCCGGCAGCTTCTTGCCGCCGCCGCCCTTCTTCATCCATTGCCAGAAATGGATGTGGTTGAAGTGCTGGCCGGCGTTGTTGACGATGCCGGCGTTCTTTTCCGCGAACGCCTTGGCGCAGATCTCCTCCAGGCTCATTTTCTCGAACGGCGTGCCGGCGACCAGCTTGTTGCCGTTGTCGACGTAGGCCTGATGGTGCTTGTCGTGATGAAACTCCAGCGTCTCCTTGGACATGTGGGGCGCCAGCGCATCGTAGGCATAGGGCAGTGGGGGAAGCTTGAACGTCACGGGCGTGCTCCGTTGCGCTTGAAATCGGGGAATGCAAGGGATGCGGGCAGCGTACCGGCTGAGAGCGGCGAGGACAAGCGCCAGCGGGGCCGACCAGTGTCGCAGCGGGCCTGTAAAAGCCAAAGGGCGCGGCGACCCTGAACGCCGCGCCCCATTGGATCACGCCGGGGAAGATGAAGATCTCAGGGTAAGCGCGACGGTAGCGGCGCCCGGTTGAACTCAATCTGAATGCCGCGTTCATGCGCTGTTCATCCAGCGCCGCCGCTGCCGCCTGCCGCTGCTTCGCTGCCGGTTGTAGACTTGCAGCCTGGCCGCCCAGGCGCCGCGCGTGGCGCGCCGCAAGGATCGATAGATGGTTGAAGACACGATCAGAATCGCACCGCTTGCGGAGGTGGCACATCTGCCCGGCGTGACGCCCGGCCTGGATGCGATTTTCTTCGAGGCCAGCGGCCGAAGTTTCGTGCCCGGTCCCGAGCGCGACACCTTTCGTGAGCGCTGGCTCGGCCGCTACCTGCGTGGCGGCAGCGATATTGTGCTGCTGGCGCTCGACGCCGATGGCACGATCGCGGGCTACGTGGCCGGCGCCGTCGAAAACCCGGCCCTGCAGGAGCGCTTTGCCGACATCGCCTATTTCCGCACCGATTTCGCGGGCCTGTGCCGGCGCTTCCCCGCGCATCTGCACATCAACCTGGCGCCGCCGTTCCGCAGCCGTGGCATCGGCGCGCGGCTGATCGAGGCGTTCGCCGCCGCCGCGCGCGCCGCCGGCGCGCCTGGGTTGCATGTCGTCACGGGCGAGGGCGCGCGCAACGTGCGCTTCTACCAGCGCTGCGGATTTGCCGAGCACGGCCGCGCGCAGTGGAACGGCCGCAGCGTGGTGTTCCTCGCCCGCAGCCTTTGACGCGCGCGCTAGGCGGTCGCGAGGCCGACGAAATCCAGCACCCCATGGGCAATCAGAACCGGCCAAAGCCGGCGCGTGCGCACGTAGTAGAGCGACAGCACCAGCCCCACCATCGCGATCCACGCAAGGCCCGCGCCGCCGAGGTAGGTGTGGCAGGCAAGCCGGATCGCAAGCGCCACGGCGATGCCGGTGGCCGTCCCCTGCCGCTGCGCCACGAACGGAATCACATAGGCGCACAGCAGCAGCTCCTCAAACAGCGGGTTGATGATGGAAATCGCCAGCACCACCGGCCAGTCGAAGCCGCCGTTGCGAACCTGCATCGGCGTGCCGGAAAGATCGACGATCGAGTCCTGGAGCTTGCTCAGGACGAGGATGGCCAGCCACAGCCCGGCCGCCGCCACCAGCTCGCGCCACGATGGATAGGGGCCGAAGTTGTCCACGCTCCAGCCGCGCGCGTGCAGCAGCCAGCCGAGCAGCATCAGCACGGCCGCCTCCTGCACGATCAGCGCTTCCAGGTCCTCGTTCCGCAGCTCGACCGGACCGGCCGCGCTGCCGAGGTTCAGCACCGCGACCAGCGAAAACAGCGCAGGCAGTGCGAACGCGCCGAGGACGACAATGAGGAACTCCGCGCGTGGCGACAGTCCCCTCACGTACTCTTCCAGCGTGTGCACGTCCCGCATCCCTCGCTGCTCCGCCTGGCTGCGCATTCTGTTGAGGTGCGCTGTCGCGCACAAGCTCTCGCGTCGCCGGCCGCGCGGAAGGCACGCGGAAAAATCCGGAAAGGCGCGGAAAGGTCCGAGGATGGGATCCATCATGGCCGCCGCCTAGACCTTTTTCCAGGCCCGCACGGCAATGCCCGGCGGGCAGCGGAAAAAGGGATGAGCCATGTTTCACGTCGCGCCCAACACCACGCAATCGACCCTTTCCCGTCTGCAGCTGCTCCGTGCCGCCATCGCCGCAGAGGTTGCCAGCCTCGCAGCGCTCGTAGCCTCGGCCCGCTTCTTCGCCATGCAGCTCTCGGCCGCCATCTGCGCCCTCGTCAACGGGCGCGACTGGGCGCTGGCCTGGGTCCTCCTCAGCATCGCCGCGAGCCACGTGGCGAGCCTCATCAGTCAGCCCTCGCCCTAGCCGGCCCTGCGACGCCGGATGGGGTGCGCGCCCGCGGGGAGCCATGATAGAAGGCGATGGCTCGCTCCGCCGCACCTCGGCCCGGCGGGGCGAGGCAACGCCCTGAGGGGAGGCGCGGCACGCATGCCAACTGACACCTACGACTACATCATCGTCGGCGCCGGAACGGCGGGATGTCTGCTGGCCAACCGCCTGTCGGCCGATCCGCGCGCCCGCGTGCTGCTGCTGGAAGCCGGCGGCCGCGACAACTACCACTGGATCCACATCCCCGTCGGCTACCTCTACCTGATGGGCAATCCGCGCGCCGACTGGGGCTACCGCACCGCCGAGGAGCCCGGCCTCAACGGCCGCAGCCTGAACTATCCGCGCGGGCGCGTGCTCGGCGGCTGCTCGTCCATCAACGGCATGATCTACATGCGCGGGCAGGCGCGCGACTACGACCTGTGGCGGCAGATGGGCAATCCCGGCTGGGGCTGGGACGACGTCTTGCCCTACTTCAAGAAGCACCAGGACCAGTGGGCTTTGGAGCCGGACGCTTTCGACGGCCTGCACGAGCGCGGCGGCGAGTGGCGCATCGAGCTCGCCCGCATCCGCTGGGAGATCCTCGACGCCTTCCAGGCTGCTGCCGCCGAGGCCGGCATTCCGACGGTCAAGGATTTCAACCGCGGCGACAACGAGGGCTGCGGCTACTTCCACGTCAACCAGAGGAGCGGCGTTCGCTGGAACACCTCCAAGGGCTTCCTGCGGCCGGTGCGGCATCGCGCCAACCTCGACATCCAGACCGGAGCGATGGTGGAGCGCCTGCTGCTCGACGGGCGGCGCGTCACCGGCCTGATTGCACGCCAGGAGGGCGCGCGGCGCACCATCAAGGCGGCCCGCGAGGTCATCCTCAGCGCCGGCGCCATCGGCAGTCCGCAGATCCTGCAGCTCTCGGGCATCGGGCCCGGCGCGGTGCTGCGGCCGCTCGGCATCGAGGTGCGGCACGAGCTGCCCGGCGTCGGCGAAAACCTGCACGACCATCTGCAGATCCGCTGCGCCTACAAGGTCAGCGGCGTCAGGACCATGAACGAGCGCTTCCAGAGCCTCGTGCAGCGCGCGGGCTTTGCCGCCCAGTACGTGCTGACGCGGCGCGGGCCGATGACCATGGCGCCCTCGCAGCTCGGCGCCTTTGTCAAGTCCGACCCGAGCCGCGACACGCCCAACCTGCAGTATCACGTGCAGCCGCTGACCCTGCCGAAGTTCGGCGATCCGCTCGATCCGTTCCCCGCCTTCACGGCGAGCGTCGCCAACATCCGCCCGACCAGCCGCGGCTGGGTGCGCATCACCGCGCCCGACCCGGCCGTGCATCCCGTGATCCATCCCAACTACCTCGACACTCAGGACGACCGGCTGGTGGCGGCGCAGTCGGTGCGGGTGACGCGCAACATCATCTCCATGCCGTCGCTGGCGAAGTACAAGCCGGAGGAATTCCGCCCCGGCCTCGAATACCAGGATGACGAGTCGCTGGCGCGCGCGGCGGGCGACATCTCGACCACCATTTTTCATCCCGTCGGCACGTGCAAGATGGGCACCGATCCGGCGGCCGTGGTCGATCCGCGGCTGAAGGTGCACGGCCTCGACGGGCTGCGCATCGCCGATGCCTCGATCATGCCGTCGATCACCTCCGGCAACACCAACTCGCCGACGCTGATGATCGCCGAGAAGGCCGCAACGATGATCGCCGAGGATGCGCGCGTATCGCACCGCTAGGCCCATTTGCGGCGCGGACCTGACGTCGGCAGCGCGAACGAATTCCTCCACCTCTCAGCGCTCTTTATGGCGGAGCCACGCCTCCCGCGTGAGGGCGCGTGGCAGAGAGCCTTGCGCCGCCGATGCTTCTGCATTCGGACCATCCATTCCTTTGCCACCTTCAACCTCTCAGAGAGGACGGCCATCCTTTCGCTTGGGTTGTGCGCGCTTTTCCCCACGCGCCATCCGCCCCTCTGGGCCGGGGCGGTCCAGAGCAGGTGCGACGGGTACGCGGGTGCCGTACGCGGCAACCGCGGGGCGGATCGCTCCGCCCCAGGAGGCCCGCGCGGGCCTCCTCGAGCGCCCTTGTTGGGG
>DASZQG010000193.1:0-23992 GCA_035550075.1 Hyphomicrobiaceae bacterium
TCGGCCGCAGCGTCGGCGAGATCATCATGCTCGTCGGGCTGACGCTATGGTCGGTCTACACCGCGCTACTGCGGTTTCGCCCAGCGATCCATTGGCTGAGCTTTGCCGCCTGCACCTATGCGGTTGCTTCGCTCGTCAACGCGCCGCTCATGCTGTGGGAGACGGCGACCGGCGCGGCGCCCCATCTCAGCGTGAACGTGATCCTGGCGGTGGCCTACGTGGCGATCTTTCCAAGCCTCATTTCGTATCACTTCTTTAATCTCGCGGTGGAAAGCATCGGCGGGGCGCGGGCCAGCGCCTTCTTCCACATCACGCCGATCATGACGGGCCTGCTCGCCTTCGCCTTCCTTGGGGAGGCGTTCCAGCTCTACCACGTGATCGGCTTCGCCCTGATCCTCGCTGGGGTGTGGCTGACCGCCACCCGGGCGTCCTGATCGGCGCCGGCTTCCGCTTTCAATTGTGGTAGATGATGTTCTTGCTGCCCGGCCACGTCACCCGGTAGCCGAACTCGAGCACGCGCTCTTCGTCCGGCTCGAGCTTCAGCTCCCACGCGAACACGCCGCGCTTATCGTCCACATCGCGCTTTGTGGGCGGCACCTTGCCGGTCGGCTCCACCTTGATGTCGGCGTTCTGCGAAACGGGCACCTGGTCGAGCACCGTCACCTGCATCGCCCGCTCGTGCAGGTTCTTCAGCGTGACGCGATAGTTGCGCACATCCGTTTTGGAGGTAGTGATGATCCCGCCCTCGCTGCGCTTCTCCTCGGCGATGGCGTGGCGGACGCGCACCGCATCATCGACGCCAAAGCCCAGCTCATGCGTCTCACCGGGCGCCAGCAGTGGCAGGTGGCCGTTGCCGACGAAGGTCGAATCCCGAAACAGCGAGACCTGGCCGGGCAGCAGGGGCGTGCCGCGCGGCACCGCAAGCTTGGCATAGAGATAGGCCTTCTGCTCGCGCTTGGGCACCGTGCGCAGCGTCAGCACCGGGTCAATCTCCATCTCGTCGATCCTGACGCCCTTCTGCTCGCCCGTGGCAGGCACGCTGACGCGCCCGGCGATGCTGTAGACCGCCTGAAACGCCTGGGCCTCGACCGCTGCCTGCGCCTCCTGCGCCGCGACCGACAGCGCCTCTTCGTCCTTTTCCTTGACCGGCCCGGCGCGACCCCGCACCGCCTGCCGCTCGAGCTGATAGCGCGGGGCCGGCGGGGGAGCAGCGGCCACCTTGTCCGGTTGGATTTCCGGCTGATAGTCCACCGTCACCGTATGAAGCACGGGCGCGGACGTGCCGGCAGCCGGCCGCGCGGTTGAGAGCACGAGCGCCACGTCGTTCCAGGTCTCGCCGCTGCGCTGGCGGATGGTGGCGCGCCGCACGATCTGCAGCCTCGGTGGGTGCGCCTTGGTGCCGGTCGCCAGCCGCGCGTCGTAGAGCGGCGTCCAGGTCGCCGACCGCACCTGATAGCGTATGACGATATCGGCATCGAGGGCAGCGCCGGCGGCTAGGAATACCTTGACCTCGGTGCGCTGCTGCGGAGCCGGAGCCAGGGAAGCCAACTTGCCCTGCAGGTCCTTGATCTGGCGGTCCAGGTCGCGGATCTTTATTTGCGCCTCCAGCGCCGCCTTCTGCGCCTCGACCATGCGCTGGCCGATCAGCCCATAGATTTGCGACCAGTCGGGCGCCGCTCCGGCGGATGCGCCCTGCGGCGCCGGATGCACGGGAAGCTGCGCCAAGTTGCCGATCAGCGCCTTCTGCGCTTCCGCTGCCTGCACCTCCGCCTGCAGCGCGGACTTGTCATCAGTGAGCTTCTGGATTTCGTCCTCGATCCGCTTGCGTTCCGTCGCGGCCGTCGCCTCGTCGCTCTGCGGCACGTACACCTGGCGCACATCGACCGACCCAATATCGAGCCGTCCGGAAGCCTTGCCCTCTACCCGGATGGAACCCGCAACCGCCTGCGCCGGAAGGTCGCCGAACAGCACGGCGTGCTCGCCCTGTTCGAGTTTGACCCTGCCGATCCGCGTGATCTCGGCGCCCGACGGATAGACCGTTACGGTCTCGATGCGCGAAGTGGCTTTGACCTCAGCCGCGAATGCGCGGGGACCCGCAAGGGTCAGGAAAACTAGAAATGCCGCGCTCCATCGCATGAACGGTGGTCCCCCCATTTCCGCGCAATCTTTCGTGCTTTGTCCCGGACGGATCATCCGAAACTAGCAGCAGCCGCGTGGGAAAATGTGACGGGACCCAAAGATGTTCTAAAACTCGAGCCGGTTCACGCGTACAACCTGAGGCAGTGCCCGCACCTTCTCCAGCACGGAATCGGGCACTTCCTCGTCCACAGCCACCATGCAGATAGCGTCGCCGCCCGGTCTGTCGCGGCCCAGGTTGAGGGTTGCGATGTTGAGCCCGGCCTCCCCCATCAGCATGCCGAACTTGCCGATGAAGCCCGGCTTGTCGGCGTTGCGGATGAACAGCATGCGCGGCGCAATCTCGAACTCCATATTGATGTCCCGGACCTGGATGATGCGCGGGCGCCCGTCGGAGAACACGGTGCCGGCCACCGAGCGGTCGAACTCGTCGGCCTTGACCGTGAGGCGGATATAACTCTCGAACGCGCCCTCCTGCGTGCGCGTCACCTCTTCCAGCGCGATTCCACGCTCCTTTGCGGCGACGGCGGCGGAGACCATGTTCACGTCGGAGAGCAGAGGCCGCAGAACGCCGGCCAGCGCCACGGCGGTCAGCGGCTTGGTGTTCAGCGTGGCCACCTCGCCGGAATACTCGATGCGAATGCCGTGGATCATCGTTTGCGTGAGCTGACCCGCAAATGATCCCAGTTGCTCGGCCAGTTTCACCCACGGCCTGAGGCGCGGCGCCTCCTCGGCGGTGATGTTAGGGAAATTTACCGCATTCGAAATCGCACCCTTGAGCAGGTAGTCTGACATCTGCTCGGCGATCTGCAGCGCGACGTTTTCCTGTGCTTCGCTGGTGGAGGCGCCCAAATGCGGGGTGCAGATCACGTTGGGAAACGCAAATAGTGCGCTCTCCTTGGCCGGCTCCACCTCGAACACATCAAGCGCAGCCCCTGCAACATGGCCCGACTTCAGGGCCTCCGCCAGCGCCTTCTCATCCACCAGGCCGCCACGGGCGCAATTGATGATCCGCACGCCGCGCTTGGTTTTGGCCAGCGCCGCCGCGTCGATGATGTTTCGCGTGCGGTCGGTGAGCGGCGTGTGCAGCGTGATGAAATCGGCGCGCCGCAGGAGGTTGTCCAGCTCGACCTTCTCCACGCCCAGTTCCATCGCCCGCTCGGGCGACAGGAAAGGATCGAACGCAACCACCTTCATCTTCAATCCGATGGCGCGGTCGGCAACGATCGAGCCGATATTGCCGCAGCCGATGATGCCGAGGGTCTTGCCGAACACCTCCACGCCCAGGAACTTGGACTTCTCCCACTTGCCGGCATGCGTGGAGCGGTCGGCCTCAGGGATTTGCCGGGCGAGCGCCATCATCAGCGAGATGGCATGCTCGGCGGTGGTGATCGAGTTGCCGAAGGGCGTGTTCATCACGATGATGCCCTTAGCGGTGGCGGCCTTCACATCGATATTGTCGACGCCGATGCCGGCGCGGCCGATCACCTTCAGCCTGGTGGCCGCAGCGATGATCTTTTCCGTAGCCTTGGTGGCACTCCGCACGGCAAGGCCGTCGTAGCTGTCGATGACCTTTTCCAGCTCTTCCTTGGACAATCCGACCTTCACGTCGGTGTCGATGCCGCGCTGCTTGAAGATGTCGACGGCAGCGGGGGAAAGCTGATCGGCGATCAGTACACGAGGGGCGGTCATGGAAGTGATCCTGTAGAGGCTAGGGTGTGACGCTTGGTTTCGTCATTCCGGGCGGAGTTGAAGGCGCAGCGCTGCGACGGGTCGAGAACCTGCGGCGGCGCGTTGTTGGTCCTTGGCCCCGGATGCCGCGGCGCGGTGTCCGGGACGACAGGGCGCGGCTAGGCCGCCTTGGCGAGGCCCGCGTGCGCTTCGGCGAACGCCCAGTCCAGCCAGGGCGTCAATGCCGCCACGTCGGATGTCTCCACCGTCGAGCCGCACCAGATTCTCAGGTGCGGTGGCGCATCGCGATGGCCGGCGATGTCTCGCGCCGCGTTCTCCTTGTCGAGCAGGGCTTCGAGCTGCTTGACGAATGCGCGCTGAGCATCGATCGGCAGCGCCGCCACCGCCGGATCCGTGATCTTCAGGCACACGGATGTGTTGGAGCGCGTGGCGGGGTTCTCCGGAAGCGGCGTCACCCAGGGCGTACGCGCTGCCCAGTCGTACAGAACCTTTGCGTTGGCGTCGGCGCGGGCATGGAGCGCGTTCAAGCCGCCTATGCTCTCCGCCCAGCCGAGCGTGTCCAGATAGTCCTCAACACACAGCATCGAGGGGGTGTTGATGGTTTCGCCCTCGAACACCTCTTTCATGAACTTGCCACCCTTGGTGAGGCGGAACACCTTGGGCAGTGGCCAAGCCGGCGTGTAGCTCTCGAGCCGGGCGATGGCGCGCGGGGAGAGAATCAGCATGCCGTGCGCCGCCTCGCCACCCAGCACCTTCTGCCAGGAGAAGGTCAGCACATCGACCTTTGGCCAGTCGATGGATTGGGCGAAGATGGCCGAGGTGGCGTCGACAAAAGTCAGCCCGGCGCGGTCCGCCGCGATCCAGTCGCCGTTCGGCACCCGCACGCCGGAGGTCGTGCCGTTCCACGTGAAGATGACGTCGCGCGCAAAATCAACTGCGCCGAGATCGGGCAGCTTGCCGTACTCGGCCTCGCTCACGCGCAGGTCCTTGAGCTTGAGCTGCTTGACCAGATCGGTCACCCAACCCTTGCCGAAGCTTTCCCAGGCCAGGGCCTCGACGCCGCGCGCGCCCAGCATGGTCCACATCGCCATTTCGAAAGCACCGGTATCCGAGGCCGGCACGATGCCGCACACGTAGCCCGGCGGCAGGCCGAGCAGCGCCTTGGTCTTGTCGATGGCGAGCTTCAGGCGCGCCTTGCCTTCCTTGGCGCGATGCGACCGGCCGAGGAACGCCTTTTCGAGGTTTTTGAGGGACCAGCCCGGGCGCTTGGAGCAGGGGCCGGAGGAGAAATGCGCATTGGCCGGCCGCGTGGCCGGCTTCGCAAGCGTCGTCATGAGTCTACCCTTCCAGATAGCAGCCCCTCGTTGGGGAGGGGTGTCCCGCGGCGGGGTCTAATGGGATGGCCCTGCGAAGTCAATGCGGCGCAACGGACAGGGGAGGAACGACCGGACGGCCGCCCCTTGGCCTTGCCATGGGGTTTTCCAGGAGGACCTGGACTAAGGCGAAAAGAGGAACCTAGACGGTCTCCGCCACCTTGCGCACGGCTTCGACGATCTCGCCCACCACCTGCGCCACAAGCCCTTCGTCCTCGCCTTCGCCCATCACGCGGATCACGGGCTCCGTGCCCGAGGGCCGCACGAGCAAGCGCCCGCGCGCACCCAGCCTCGCCTTGGCCTTGTCGATGGCGATCCTGACGCCGTCTTTCTCGAGGGGGGAGCCATTGGCGTAGCGCACGCTCTGCAGAACCTGCGGCAGGCGCGCGAACCTATCGCACACTGCGCTCACCGGCTTGCCGGTGCTGACCACCACCGACAGCACCTGTAGCGCTGCAACCAGCCCGTCGCCGGTTGTCGTGAAATCCGACAGCACGATATGCCCGGACTGCTCGCCACCGACGTTGTAGCCGTGCTTTCGCATGTGATCGACCACGTAGCGGTCTCCGACCGGCGTGCGCACCATGGCAAGGCCGATGTCCTCCAGGTAGCGCTCCAGGCCGAAGTTCGACATCACTGTCGCCACCACGCCCCCGCCCGCCAGGTCGCCGCGGGCGTGCCAACTTTCGGCGATGACTGCCATGATCTGATCGCCGTCAACAATGCGACCTTTCTCATCGACGATCACAACGCGATCCGCGTCGCCGTCGAGTGCGATACCGATGTCGGCGCGCATCTCCAGCACCTTGGCGCGCAGGGCCTCTGGCGCCGTCGATCCGCACTTGTCGTTGATGTTGTGCCCATCGGGCGCGACGCCGATCTTGATGACTTCCGCGCCCAGCTCCCACAGGGCGTCTGGCGCGACCTCATAGGCGGCGCCGTTGGCGCAATCGACTACCACCCGCAGGTCGTTCAGGCGAATGTTGCGCGGCAAAGTCCGCTTGGCGAACTCGATATAGCGCTCCTGCGCGCTCTCGATGCGCTTGGCACGGCCGATCTTGTCCGGCGCGGCCAGCAGTTCCTCCGCCTTCAGCTCCATCAGCCCTTCGATGCGGCTCTCGGCCTCGTCGGACAGCTTGTAGCCATCCGGATCGAACAGCTTGATGCCATTGTCGGCATAAGGATTGTGTGAGGCCGAGATCATCACGCCGAGGTCGGCACGCAGCGAGCGTGTCAGCATGGCCACGGCCGGCGTCGGCATCGGCCCGAGCAGGAATACGTCCATGCCGACGGCGGTGAAGCCCGACATAAGGGCAGATTCGATCATGTAGCCGGACAGCCGCGTGTCCTTGCCGATCACCACGCGGTGCCGGTGCGTCCCGTTGGAGAACAGCTTGCCGGCTGCCATGCCCACCTTCAGCGCCGTTTCCGAGGTCATCGGAGAGCTGTTGGCGAGCCCGCGAATGCCGTCAGTTCCGAAATATTTCCGCGCCATGCGCGCCCCTCGTCACGTGCTGTGTTGCGCGAATCCGCGCCGCGCCACGCATTATGTGGGACCAAAGCGCAACATTTGCATCACAACCTGTAAGGTAACATTACACTGGGCCGCCGGCGCGCGCGAAGCGTGTGTTGCCTGGCCAACGTGTTCGTTTTTGCAAGAAAGCCGGCGCTTTAGAACATTCCCAGCACTAGGCGCGCCTCGTCCGACATACGGCTCATGTCCCACGGCGGGTCGAACGTGAGCGTAACGGTGACTTGGCCGACGCCGGCGACGGAGCCCACGGCGTTCTCCACCCATGTCGGCATTTCGCCCGCAACAGGACACCCGGGCGCCGTCAGCGTCATCTCAATGGCAACGTTGCGCTGATCATCGACGTCGATCTTGTAGATCAGCCCAAGCTCATAGATGTCGGCGGGAATTTCCGGGTCGTAGACCGTTTTCAGGGCCGCGACGATGTCGGCCGTGAGCTGCTCCAGCTCCTCCTGCGGGATCGCGGAACCCGTGGCCGTGGCGGCAGGCGCCGGACCCGTCGCCGTCGTATCGGGCTCGGCATCCTTCGGCCGGTCTGCCGATCGTGTATTTGTCGTCTCACTCATGCAAAGAACTCGTACGCCTTGATGAGCGCGTCCGTCAGCGCATCCACCTCGGCTTTTGTGTTGTACATGGCGAAGGATGCACGGCAGGTCGCCGTGACACCCAGCCGCTCCATCAGCGGCTGCGCGCAATGATGACCCGCGCGTACGGCCACACCCGAGCGGTCAATGATGGTCGAGATGTCGTGCGGGTGCAGGCCATCAATGCTGAAGGAGATGATGGCCCCCTTGTTTTCGGCGGTGCCATGGATCTTCAGCCAGTTGAGCCGGTTCAGCCGCTCATGCGCGTAGTCCCTGAGGCCCGCCTCGTGCTGCGCGATGCGCTCTCGCCCCACCCGCATCATGTAGTCGAGCGCGGCGCCCAGGCCGATCGCCTGCACGATGGGCGGCGTGCCCGCTTCGAACTTGTGGGGTGTCTTGCCGTAGCTGATCGCGTCGGTGTGCACGCTCTCGATCATTTCGCCACCGCCCATGTATGGCGGCATGGCGTCGAGGTGCGCCCGCTTGGCGTATAGCACGCCGATCCCCGAGGGACCGTAAGTCTTGTGCCCGGTGAATACGTAGAAATCGCAATCCAGGTCCTGGACGTCGACTGGCATGTGCACCGCCGCCTGACTGCCATCGACCAGCACCGGAATGCTGCGCGCATGTGCGCGCTGCACAATCTCCTTGATCGGCGTGATGGTGCCGAGCACATTCGACATGTGCGTGACGGCCACCATCCTGGTGCGCGGACTCAGCAACCGCTCGAACGCCTCGAGCTGGAAGTCACCGCGATCGCTCATCGGCGCCCACTTCAGCACCGCGCCGCGCCGCTCGCGATGGAAATGCCAGGGCACGATGTTGGAATGATGCTCCATGATCGACAGCACAACCTCGTCCCCCTCTCCCAGCACCATGCCGCCGAAGGAGCTGGCCACCAGGTTGATCGCCTCGGTGGCGTTGCGGGTGAAGATGATTTCGTCGCTGCTGGGTGCATTCAGAAAGCGCCGCACCGTCTCGCGCGCCGCCTCGTAGTGGGCGGTTGCCGTGTTCGACAGATAGTGCAGGCCACGATGGACGTTGGCGTACTCCATGCGGTAGGCGTGCTCGACCGCCTCCAGCATCGCTCGCGGCTTCTGCGCCGAGGCGCTGTTGTCCAGGTAGACCAGCGGCTTGCCATAGACCTCCCGCGCCAGGATCGGGAAATCGGCGCGGATCGCCTCCACATCGTAGGCGACGCCATCTTTCCCGGTCACATCCTTGCGCATCACAGCCATTGCAAAGTCTCTTCCGCGGCCCGCCTTCAAGCCGACACGGCGGCGAGCCGTTCCTTGGCAAGCCGCGACACGGTCTCGCGCAGCTCCTCGTTCTCGATCTTCTCGATTGCCTCTCCGACGAAGCTCTCGATCAGCAGCGCGCGGGCGTCCTTGAGCGGAATGCCGCGGGCGCGCAAGTAGAACAGCATGTCGGGGTCGATCTCGGCCGCCGTCGAGCCATGGCCGCAGACCACATCGTCGGCGTGGATCTCAAGCTCGGGCTTGGAATCGAATTCAGCGTCCTCCGACAGCATAAGCGCCTGTGCCATCTGCTTGCCGTCGGTCTTCTGGGCGTCGGGCCGTACGATTACCTTGCCCTGGAAAATGCCGCGCGCGCGATCGGCGAGCACGCCCTTGAACAGCTCCCGGCTCTCGCAGCCCGGCACCGCGTGGTCCACGACCAGCGTGGTGTCGATGTGCTCCTCGCCGCGGCCGAGGAAGCAGCCGGAAATGTCGAGCCTCGCGCCTTCGCCTCTGAATGTCGTCAACACGTGGTTGCGCACAAGGCCTGTGCCGGCAGTAACTTGAAATACGCGATAGGACGCGCGCGCGCCGAGCGTTGCAATCCAGGAGGCGAGATGGCCGACACCGGCCCCCTCGAGCGTGCATTTCACATGCACGAACTCGGCCCCGTCGCCCACGACGATCTCGCTCAGCGTGTTGGCCTGGCCGGATGCTGCGCCAGGCAGCGCGGCATGGACTTCAATGATCGCCGAGCGCGCCCTGTCGCCGACCTTGAGGATATTTCGCGTCGTGATCAGCCGCGCATCCGTTCCCGCGCGCAGGAACACCAGCAGCAGGGGCTTCGCCGGTTCGGCGCCCTTGGCCACGGAGACCAGCGCGCCATCCGTCATGAAGGCGGTGTTCAGCGCGACGATCGCCTCCTGCCCCGGAGCGCCGGCCCGGATCATCCCGTCGCTGCCATGCGCCGCCGGTTTCGACAAGATTGCGCCCAGCGATGCCACGTCCAGGCCCTTTGCACCGGTGGCGGACGAAAGTTCGGGCCGGTACGCACCGTCGACAAACACCAGCCGATACGCCTCCAGCTCGGCGAGGGGACCAAGCGCGTGATCGACCTGCTCGGCCGTCACGCCAGCGACCGGGCCGGTTGCCGGCGCCGGCACTGTTTTCAAAGCACTTCTGAGGTCTGTGTATTTCCATTCCTCGATGCGCCGATGCGGCAGCCCAAGCCCCGCGAACGCACCGATCGCCGCCTTGCGCGCCTCACCGACAGCGCGTCCGCCCGGCAGCTTGGAAGCTGCGGCCTCGAAGTTCTCGATCAGCGCCTGCTCGGCCTTCGTTCTTGTCATAGCCACGGTCATCTCGTGCCGTCTTTTCTTGCCGTCAGGCGCCTGCCGGCACGTGCGAAGCGAATTCGGTATAACCGCTGGTTTCCAGGTCCAGGGCGAGCTCCTTGCCGCCCGTCTTGCGGATCTGCCCGTCGGCCATGACGTGCACCTTGTCGGGCACGATGTAGTTGAGCAGCCGCTGGTAGTGGGTGATGAGAAGGATCGCCCGGTCCGGTGCGCGCAGCTTGTTCACGCCCTCGGCGACGACGCGCACGGCGTCGATGTCGAGGCCTGAATCGGTCTCGTCCATCACGCACAGCGCCGGCTCCAGCATGGACATCTGCAGGATCTCCATGCGCTTCTTCTCGCCGCCGGAGAAGCCGACGTTGAGCGGCCGCTTGAGCATATCGTCGGAAACCGACAGGTGCGCGGCGGTCTCGCGCACGCGTCGGAGGAACTCGGGTGTCGTCAATTCCTTGATGCCACGCTTCTTGCGCACCGCGTTCACGGCCGTGCGCAGGAAAGTCATGGTGGCGACACCTGGGATTTCTAGCGGATACTGGAACGCGAGAAAGATGCCTTTGGCGGCGCGCTCGTCCGGCTCCATCTCGAGGATGCTCTCGCCGTTCCAGAGAACATCGCCTTCGGTCACGTCGTAGTCGGAGCGGCCCGCCAGCACATAAGCCAGCGTCGACTTGCCTGACCCGTTCGGACCCATGATGGCATGCACCTGCCCCTTGGGCACTGTCAGGTTGACGCCCTTGAGGATCAGCTTGCCCTCTTCCGCAAGCTTCACATGCAGGTTTTTGATTTCAAGCATTGCTCACGTCATCTCCGCATTGTCGCGCAAGGCCAGGCCTAGGGATTGGTGGCGACAACCTCGATCTCGGCCGGATAGAGAACGCCGAGCCAATCGCATTCGTCCGCGGCGGCCTTGCCGCTTTTCTTGAACTCCACCAGGAACGCCTCGTTGCTGCCGAAGGTCTCCAGCACCGTGCCCACATCACCGAGCCGCAGAACAAAACCCGGGCTGGTACGCGACAGCGCATTGCGCTTCTTGCATTCGAACTCATCCAGCTCACGCCGCAGCTTGGCCACCGTCGTAGCCGACACGATCTCTGCCGCATCACGCATCTGCCTACTCCCTTGCTAGGGCCGTCCGGCTCGCGCCGTCGGGCTGCACTTGAACGTCCGCTCCGTCACCTCGCGGGTCCGGTTCATTTCCGGCCCCATTTTCGTCAGTTCGCATCAAAATGACTCACCCCACCGATCCCTCCAGCGACACGCCGATCAGCTTCTGCGTCTCGGCCATGAACTCCATCGGCAACTGCTGCAGCACGTCGCGCACGAACCCGTTGACGATCAGTGCGATCGCCTCTTCCTCGCTGAGGCCCCGCTGCATGCAATAGAAGAGCTTGTCGTCGGAAATCTTCGAGGTCGTCGCCTCGTGCTCGAAGTGCGCGCTGGCATTCTTCGCCTCGATGTACGGCACCGTGTGTGCGCCGCACTTGTCACCGATCAGCAGACTGTCGCAGTTGGTGAAGTTGCGCACGTTCTTCGCCTTGCGGTGCGCTGACACCAGGCCGCGATAGGTGTTTTGCGAGTTGCCCGCGGCGATGCCCTTGGAGATGATCCTGCTGGAGCTGTTCGAGCCGAGGTGGATCATCTTGGTGCCGCTGTCGACCTGCTGATACCCGTTGGACACCGCAATCGAGTAGAACTCGCCGCGGCTGCCATCGCCGCGCAAAATGCAGCTCGGATATTTCCAGGTAATCGCCGAGCCGGTCTCCACCTGCGTCCAGGATATCTTGGAATTGCGACCGCGGCAGTCCCCGCGCTTCGTCACGAAGTTGTAAATGCCGCCCTTGCCGTTCTTGTCGCCGGGATACCAGTTCTGAACGGTGGAATACTTGATCTCAGCATCGTCGAGCGCGATTAGCTCGACCACCGCCGCGTGAAGCTGGTTCTCATCGCGCGTGGGCGCTGTGCAGCCTTCCAGGTAGGACACGTAGGCGCCCTTGTCGGCGATAATCAGCGTGCGCTCGAACTGGCCGGTCTCCTTCTCGTTGATGCGGAAGTAGGTGGACAACTCCATAGGGCAGCGCACGCCCTCCGGCACGTAGACGAACGAGCCGTCGGAGAACACCGCCGAGTTGAGCGCCGCATAGAAGTTGTCGCCCTGCGGCACGACAGAGCCGATGTACTTCTTCACCAGCTCGGGATGGTTGCGCAGCGCCTCCGAGATCGAGCAGAAGATCACACCGGCCTTGGCCAACTCTTCCTTGAACGTGGTGACGACGGAGACGCTGTCGAACACCGCATCGACCGCCACGCGCGCGCCCTTCACTCCGGCGAGCACCTCCTGTTCGCGCAGGGGAATGCCCAGCTTCTCATAGGTGCGCAGCAGTTCGGGATCGACCTCGGCGAGGCTACGCGGCCCCTCCGTCGATTTCGGCGCCGCGTAGTAATAAAGGCTCTGGAAATCGATCTTGGGGTAGTGCACACGCGCCCAGGTGGGCTCGGTCATGGTCTTCCAACGCCGATATGCCTCCAGCCGCCACTCCAGCATCCACGCCGGTTCGTTCTTCTTGGCCGAGATGAACCGGACGATATCTTCACTCAGGCCGCGGGGAGCCTTCACCGATTCGATGTCGGTTTCGAACCCATACTTGTACTGATCGACGTCGATGCGCCGCACCTGGTCGATCGTCTGCTGTACTGCCGCCATCTTCTTCTCTGCGTCCTGTCTTTCGATTTTAGGCGACCGCCCGCTCGCGTCGCCGTGCCACGACGTCGGTCCAGGCCTCCAGGAAGGCCGCCACGTCGGCTTCCTTCGATTGCGGCCCCAGGCTCACGCGCACTGCCGCACGCGCCACCTGCGGCTCCAATCCCATCGCCTCCAGCACATGACTTGCGCCTACCTTGCCTGACGAGCAGGCCGCGCCGGCGCTCACCGCGATGCCCTTGAGGTCGAGCGCAATGACCACAGTCTCAGCGCTCAGGCCGGACACCGCGAGACACGACGTGTTCGGTAGGCGCTCGGTCCCGCCCGCAATGACGATCACGTCCGGGGTCGCAGCGCGCACGCCCGCCTCCAGCGAGTTGCGCAGCGCGCGGACTCTCTCCATTGCCTGACGCTCGCGCCGCGCCGCCTGCGCCGCCGCGCCGAACCCGGCGATGGCCGCGACGTTCTCTGTGCCCGCGCGACGCCGCCGTTCCTGGCCGCCGCCGGTAACAAATGCGGGCAGGCTGGCAGGCTCCCGCATCACCACGGCGCCGACACCCTTCGGGCCGCCCAGCTTGTGTGCGGAGAGCGTAAGGAAATCGACGCCTAGCGCGGCCGCATCGACAGGCAGGCGGCCCACCGCTTGCACCGCGTCGGTATGCACGGCCAGGCCGCTGGCCTTGGCGACGGCCGCCACCTCGGCCACCGGCTGCACCGCCCCGGTTACATTGTTGGCAAACTGCAGGGACACCAGCACGCGCCCGAGGCGACCCGCGGCCTGCGCGACGTCACTTGAAAAAGTCTCGGCCAGGACCACGCCATCGCGGCCCGCCGCCATCTCGATGAAACGCGCGCCTCCGCGGCGTGCGGGGGCGAGCACCGAGTCGTGCTCGAGGCCGGAGGCGATGATCGCATCCCAGCCGGCGGCGAGAACGGCATTGTTCGCTTCCGTGCCGCCGCTGGTGAACACCACCTCGGCCGGATTTGCGTTCACGAGTGCCGCCACCTGCTCGCGCGCATCTTCGATCACGGCGCGCGCGCGCCGGCCGTCGGCATGGGGCGACGACGGGTTTCCCACCAGATCAAGCGCCGCGATCATCGCTGCGCGCGCCTCGGGGCGAAGCGGAGCGGTGGCATTCCAGTCGAGATATGTGCGCGCAGTTCTCATTCCACCGCGAACCCGATCTCGCGCGCGCCGATCCGGGCGGAGCCGCCGGACCGCGGCAACCCTTCGATCACCTGCTGCAGCGTCACGTTCTCAAGGAACCCCGCGATGTGCTCGCCCAGCGAATCCCACAGGGCATGCGTGATGCAGCGGCGACCAGAGAGGCAAGGCGCTGACGCCTCGCCGCCGCAGCGGGTCATGCGCGTATCCTCTTCGACGGCGGACATGATCTGGGCGATCGTGATGCTGTCGGCGGGCCGGCAGAGCCGGTATCCGCCAAGCCGGCCGCGCGCGCTCTCCACGAGCCCGGCGCGCCGTAGCTTCAAGAAAAGCTGCTCGAGATATGCGATCGAGATCTGCTCGCGCTCGGCAATTGCCGACAGCGGGATGGCACCTTCCGCACCATACTTGGCAAGGTCCGCCATCGCGGTGACCGCGTACCTGCCCTTGGTATTCAACTCCACGACGCCCAGACTCCTGCGCGATGAACGGCCGACGTTCCGCTTGCTTTTCGCACCCCGCCCCGTGCTATGAAGCCGCCACACGAGCGGTTCGCCCCGGGTACGTCCCCGCGCATCTTTCGAACTGTTCTAAACTCCAGTGGATATATGGAAATTCCGATCTCGCAAGTCAACTATTTTTTGCGGCTTGCATCGCCACCTGTGCCCTGGGGCCATCGACGCCTCGTCAGACATCACGCGGGAGCCTGTCGCGCATGCCGGAGCTGATCATCAATGGCCCAGTCGGACGCCTGGAGGCCCGCTATCATCACGAGTCGGCGACCGACAGCCCGATCGCGCTGATCCTGCATCCGCATCCGCAGTTCGGCGGCACCATGAACAACCAGGTGGTCTACCACCTGTACTACCTGTTCGTGGAACGCGGCTTCTCGGTGCTGCGCTTCAATTTTCGCGGCGTGGGGCGCAGCCAGGGCTATTTCGACAACGGCCCTGGTGAGCTCGCCGATGCCGCTTCCGCGCTCGACTGGCTGCAGCTTCAGAATCCCGATTCCCGTTCGTGCTGGATCGCGGGCATGTCATTCGGGACATGGATTGCCATGCAGCTCCTGATGCGCCGGCCAGAGATCGACGGCTTCATCTGCGTGGCGCCACCGGCCAACCTCTATGACTTTTCGTTCCTGGCACCGTGCCCGTCGTCGGGTCTGCTGGTGAACGGCGAGAAGGACAGGGTTGTGCCTTCCGCGTCGGTTGCCGAGATGGCTGCCAAGACCAAGGTGCAGAAGGGCGTGAAGATCGAGCACGCGGTCGTGCCCGACGCCAATCACTTCTTTCAGGACAAGATTGAAGACCTGATGAAGGTAGTGGGCGCCTACGTCGATCGTCGCACCGCCGAGATGGCCGCTGAGCGCAAAGAGGAATAGGCCGAGCGTTATTTGCGCGCCAGGACGCCGCCGGGCATCGGGCGCGGTACGCCAGTCGTGCCCGGAAAGGTGATCGGCCAGCCTTTCAGCGAGCGCACCGCAAGATAGGCCCACGCCTCCGCCTCCACCGCGTCGCCGTTCAGGCCGGCAGCTTCCGCAGGGATAACGGCGCTCTCTACGTCCGCCGCGACCATGCTCATCAGTGTCCGGTTGCGGCGGCCGCCGCCACAGATCACCCACAGCCGAGGCTCCTCGGGAAAATGGGCGCGCGCGCGGGCGATGGCGGCAGCGGTGAAGGCCGCGAGCGTCGCCGCGCCGTCGGCGGCCGAGAGGTGGCTTGCCGGCGCCGACGAGAACGCATCACGGTCGAGCGACTTCGGCGGCGGCCGGCCGAAGTAAGGATTTCGCAGCAGCTCCTTAAGGATCGATTCGTCCACCCGGCCCGCAGCCGCGAGCTTGCCGCTCTCGTCGAAGGCCTGCCCGGTCCGCGCTGCGACCCAATCATCGAGCAACGCGTTGCCCGGGCCGGTATCGAACGCGATGAGCGTGCCGTCGCCGCCGATCCAGGTGACATTGGCCACGCCGCCGATGTTGACGATGGCGACTGGCCGGTCTTCAAGCTTGGCGGCCAGAGCACGATGATACACCGGAGCCAGCGGTGCACCTTGTCCGCCCGATTCCACATCGTTGGCGCGCAGGTCGTAGACGACATCGATGCCGGTGCGCTGAGCAAGCGCCCGCCCGTCGCCGATCTGAACGGTGCGCAGACGGTGCGGCTCGTGCAGCACCGTGTGGCCGTGGAAGCCGATCACATCGACGCTGTCCGCTGGAATATTCTTCGTCCGCATGAATTCTGCGACGGCGGCGGCATGCCGCCCGGTCAGGTCGCGCTCGACCTCGGCCAGACAGCCGGGGCGCGCCGTCCGGTCGTCCAACCCTGCCGCGTCCGCTGCCGCGCGTACAAGCAGCGCCCGGAAAGCCGTATCGTAGGGAAAGGTGGCGCAAGGGCCGCGCGCGACGGCGTTTTTACCGTCAGTTTCGATCAGTGCGACGTCGATGCCATCCATCGACGTGCCGCTCATCAGCCCGATCGCCCGCATCGTCTTTGTCATGCCGAGTGCCCGAATTTAGCGCTGCACGCCCTCTGTACTCCCAAAGCGCCTGCGGTGTATGCAGGAGGCCCTTCAGCCCGCCTGCATCTTGGCGCACGCAACCATGGCCAAATTCAAGTCTGACTTCCTCAACGTGCTCGATGAACGCGGTTTCGTCCACCAGTGCTCGGATTTTGCCGGACTCGATGCGCTTGCCGGCAAGGGGGCGGTGGTGGCCTACGTCGGATACGACTGCACGGCGCCCTCGCTGCACATCGGCCATCTCTACACCACCATGATGCTGCACTGGCTGCAGGCGACGGGCGCCGGCAAGCCGATAGTGCTGATGGGCGGCGGCACTACGCGCGTGGGCGATCCCTCCGGCAAGGACGAGACGCGGCGCATCCTTCCGATCGAGCAGATCGAGGTCAACAAGGCCAGCATGCAGCGCGCGTTCGCCAAGTTCCTGAGTTTCGGCACCCGCCGGCACGATGCCATCATGGCCGACAATGCCGAATGGCTGACAAAGCTCAACTACATCGAGATGCTGCGCGACGTCGGCCGACACTTCTCCGTCAATCGCATGCTGACCATGGACTCGGTGAAGCTGCGGCTGGAGCGCGACCAGGAACTCTCGTTCATCGAGTTCAACTACATGGTGCTGCAGGCCTACGACTTCGTCGAACTGGCGCGCCGCTACGAATGCAACCTGCAGATGGGCGGCTCCGACCAGTGGGGCAACATCGTCACCGGAGTCGACCTTGGGCGGCGCATGGGCACCCACCAGCTCTACGCCCTCACCTGCCCGCTGCTCACCACCGCCAGCGGCGCCAAGATGGGGAAGACGGCGGCAGGCGCGGTGTGGCTCAACGAAGAACAGCTCTCCGCCTACGGCTACTGGCAGTTCTGGCGCAACACGGAGGACGCCGACGTCGGCAAGCTACTGAAGATCTACACCACGCTGCCGCTCGGCGAGATTGGTAAACTCGCCGCTCTGCAGGGTGCGGAAATTAACGAAGCCAAGAAGGTCCTAGCGACCGAGGCAACCGCCCTCCTGCACGGCCGGGACAAGGCCGCAACGGCTGCCAAAACGGCCCAGGAGACCTTTGAGCAGGGTACCCTGGCCCAGGGCCTGCCAGCGGTCGAAATCGCCGCCAGCGAGCTTGCTTCGGGCCTAGGCGTGCTGAGCGCTTTCGTGAAGGCCGGATTGGTCAAATCCAACGGCGAAGCACGCCGCCAAGTGCAAGGCGGAGGCCTGCGCATTAACGACGTTGCAGTCTCCGACGAGGCCGCAAGGTTAACACCGCAGGACGTGCGCGACGGGGTCATCAAGCTCTCCCTCGGGCGCAAGCGGCACGTGCTGCTCAAGGTCGAGTAACGCGGCTGTTTACGCGGCGCTCGCCGCGTCCAGCGCCCTGATCGCATCCCTATCGAGCTTCAGCCGCGTCGCCGCGATCAGGTCGTCGAGCTGCCCCTGGGTTGTGGCGCTGGCGATCGGGGCGGTGATGCTCGGCCGCGCCATCAGCCAGGCCAGCGCGACACTCGCGGGTTTCGAATTCGTTCGCGCCGCCACCTCATCGAGCGCGGCCAGGATGCGCACGCCGCGCGGGTTGAGCTTGGACATGGCGCCGCCGGCACGCGGGCTCTTCCCGGCGTCCCCCTGCGTGCGATATTTGCCAGTGAGGAAGCCGCCGGCCAGCCCGTAATAGGGAATGACGCCGATCTTCTCCTTCAGCACCAGCGGCTCGAGGTCTCTCTCGTAGTCCGCGCGCTCATAAAGGTTGTAGTGCGGCTGCAGACTTTCATAGCGCGGCAGCCGCTTCGCCTGGCTCACCGCCAGCGCATCCGACAGCCGAGCGGCAGAAAAGTTGGACGCACCGATCGCCCGCACCTTGCCCTGCTCGATCAGCGTCTGGTACGCGCCCAGCGTTTCCTCCTGCGCCACCGACGAATCGTCGACGTGCGACTGATAGAGGTCGATGTAGTCGGTTTGCAGCCGCTGCAGCGACGCCTCGCACGACCTGAGGACGTGAGCCCGCGACAGTCCCTTGCCGAAGCCCGGCATCTCGTTGCCGACCTTGGTGGCGATCACGACCTTGTCGCGGCCACCCCGTGCCTTCAGCCAGCGGCCGATGACGGTCTCCGACTCCCCGCCCTTGTGTCCGGGGACCCAGCGCGAATAGGTGTCGGCGGTGTCGATCGCATTTAGGCCGGCGGCGACGAAGCGATCGAGCAGCGCAAACGAAGTTGCCTCGTCCGCCGTCCACCCAAAGACGTTGCCGCCGAGCATGAGCGGCGCAATCGCCAGCCCCGAGTTGCCGAGTGCGCGCATGTCCATGTGCAGAAAACCTCGGGGGTTGAGTCCGGCTAGGCGAGGTTCCAGTCGAGCGTGATCTCCGCGTTCAGCACCTTGGAGACCGGGCACCCGACCTTGGCGCCGTTGGCGATCTCGCCGAACTGCTCGCGCGAGATATTGGGCACCGTCGCCTCCAGCTTCAGCGCGGATTTGGAAATCTTGAACCCCGCTGTATCGGATTCCACTGTCACCGCAGCGGAGGTGGCGATGCGTGTGGGCGTGAAACCGGCCCTACCCAGCGCAAACGCCAAGGCCATCGAAAAGCACCCGGCGTGGGCCGCGGCGATCAGCTCCTCCGGGTTCGTGCCCTTCTGGTCGCCAAAGCGCGTGTCCGCGCGATACGGCACCGACGACAATACCTCGCTCGCGGTCGTCAGGGTGCCCTTGCCGTCCTTCCCGGTCCCCTGCCATTCGGCGCGCGCAGTCCTGGTGAAGCTGGCCATGTCCATAACTCCTTTTGCAAACTACAGAGGCACGCCCGCGACGGGGCTGTACGATCGCACATATCTCGGCTGAAGCGCGCAGCCGTTCAAGGGCAAAACGAGGTGGCTTGCAAGGGATGACCGGCGTGGGGTCGCCGAACGCCCTATTTCTCGCGCACGATGCCGGAGTCGCTGGTGGCCGACCAGCCGCTGCCCACCGACGGCTCCGCCGTTGCGTCCTTGTCGCCGGTCCTCTTCGCTGTCGCCGACGGGCGCGAGGACGAGCTGCGCCGCGCCGGCGGCTTGGTCTCGCGCGGCTGGACCCGCGGATTATCGGGGGTCATCTGCATGAATTCGCGGGTGATGCCGGGAGTGAACAGCGCGAACGGATTGACGTTGACCTGCGGTTTACGCAACGAGCCGTGGATCGAGTAGGTGATCGCAAACATCCCCTCCCCGCGCGGCGTGAACAGCGGGATCGGCGGGATGATCTTCTGCAGACCGGCCATAGGCGTGAACCCGCCTCCCACGTCCAGCACCTCGGCGGCGACGTCGACCTTGCCGCGCATGGTGATGCTGATCAGCGGCCCGTCGATGCGGGCATCGTCCATCACGAATTGGCCGTGTCCAACAGAGAAGGGCACGCGCATGGTGTCAAAATCGAAGCGCTCGCGGGTGATGCTCTTCACCTGGGTCTTGCCGCCCTGGGTGCCGGCATTCTGCAACACCTCGTCGAAGATCGGGTCACCGAGCACGTAGAATTTCTTGACCCACATATTGCCGACGCGCTCGGCGGGGCCCTGGCCGTCGAGGTTCACCTCGAGCTTCATGGTGCCGCCGAAGGCGTTCGGGTAGAAGCCGACCAGCTTGAACAGCTTGCCGGCATCCGTCGCCTCCGCGCGCAGCCGGCGCGGCTGGCCCGGCTCCGGCCGCAGCACGGCGGCAAACTGCTCACCACCGTCGAGCGTGCCGCGCACGTCGAGCGCGACCATCTTGTCGGAGCGCTTCTGGAACGACATGCGCACCTTCTGCAGGCTGGTGTCGGAGTAGCCGAGCACGGTGCCGATTTCGGCATGCAGGTTGAGGCCCGGCTTGACCTTCTCCGGCTTTTCGTGGACGTCGACGAAGAACGATCGGAAAAGGTCGCGGCCATCGAAGGTCGGACCTTCCGCGGTCACGTCCCAGATGTCGCCGGGGCCCATCTTTCCTTGCGCCTTCAGGCGCGACACGGTGTTGAGCGTGAACTGCGGGAAGCGGAATTCGCGCACACGATGATCCGCACCCACGCCCATCCAGCCTTCAATGGCAACGTTCTCCCCGACTAGGGTGACGTTGTGCAGCTCCGTGGGATAGGTGGTGCCCTTGGCAACGTCGAACTCGAACGTGCTCGGCCGCCCCTTAGGCTTGCGCCAGGCAATGCTGTCGAGAGAGAGCTCCGCGTCGGCAAGGTCGGCGCGGACGTGCACCTGCTGCTTGCCCTTCGCTCCCGGCGTGGCCGTAATCTGAAGGTCGACGCTACCGTGGACGATGTCGTTGATGTCGAGACCGAGATGCGTGCGGTCGGCGTCACTCAGCCGGGCGGCGATCACCAGCGGCGGCTGCCGCTCGGCCGGGGCGCCGTAGATATGCTGCCAGCTCGCCTTGGCCAGCACGCCTTTGACTTTGAGGTCGCCCTTCACGTCGACGGCAGCCGGCGCGAGGTCGATCACGAAGTTGGCGTTCTGCACATCATAAGGACCGATGGCCTGACTGGCTTTGCCGTCGATCACGCGCAGGTTGCCTTCGACCTTCACATTGGCGAGATCGACATTGTCGGCCAGCGGCACATCGATGTTGAGCTGGCCATCGAGACGGCCCTCGACATTGGCCGGCACGAATCCCGTGTTGTGCAGGGCACGCAACGGCTCGCGATCGAGGAGCTCCAGCACCTGCGACAGCGGCCCCTGCGTGCGCAGCGCGAGATGGCCGGTGCGGGGCATCGGCTGGTCAAGGTCGACGGAAAACATACCTTTGACGCCAAGGCGATGGCCGTCGCTGCTAGCCAAAAACGCGTCGGGCGCGGTCACCTCCAGCGCTTTCCCTTCCAGGCGCACCAGAACACGTGGAGCCTGCAACGCCGGCCACCCCTGTGCCAGTGCGAGGTGCACATTGGCCCCTTCCAGGGTGAGTGAGACTCGGCCTGACTCCTGGCTGGGTACCCAATCGGTGCCGGTCGCGCCCGCTCCAGAGACCAGCTTGAAGGCACCACCCTTCAGCGTGCCTGCGGTGAGCCGCTGCGCGAGCCACGCCCGTGTCCCCGGCGCCAGTGCGGACGGCCAGAGCGCCTTGAAGACGGTGAAGGGCATGGTTCCGATCCGACCATCGAGACGGCCCTTCATTCCCGGGTGGCCGAGGTCGGACACATCGCCGTCGGCCGTGACCTCGCCGCCGCCGGCGCGCATCAGGAACTGGCTGAGCACGGCGCGCCCGCGCTGGGGCGCCAGGAAGCCGCGTGCCGACATTTGCTCGATGGGAAGGCGCGGCAGCAGCGGCGGCTCTGCGCCAATCCAGCCGTCGGTCGACTTGATCTGGAAGACCCAGCCGGGACCTTCCGGCCCCTGCGCTGAATGAACAATACTACCGGCGAATTCAACGCGGCTGTCACCCCACCCGAACGCGGACGGCGCGATTTCGAAGCGCTGAGAAGCGCTGCTGTAGGAGATGGCGATATGGCCGCCCTCCACGTGCATAGGCTTACCGGTTCCCGGCAAGTAAACCTGACCGGGGGCAGCATCGATGCCGATGGCGCCGCCAAGGATGTCGCCCGCGCTCGACAGGTCGAGCTTGGCTTCCAGCCATATCGGAAGATCGAAGCTCTCCAGGCCGGCGAGTTGCGGCAGCGACCGCGACAGGCCGCGCGGAACCAAGCCCTGCACGGAGATCGCAAGCTTCAGCGTCTTGGCGTTCTCCACCTCGTAGGTGCGGAAGTCCAAGTCCCAGGGCCCGGACAAGGATTCGATCTTGGCGCGCCCGGCGATCGAGCTGCGGCTGCGGCGATGGTCGAGATCGATGTTGAGCTCGGGCATGCGCCAGATGCTCTTGTGGCCGTCATTGTCGATGATCACGACAGCAGCGCGCATTCCAAGCTCGCGCAGGTAGTAGCCGGCATGGTCGCGACGGCGAGCGCGGGCGGAGGCTTCCGACAGCATCTTGACGAGGTCGATCCGGCCAAGCCCCGAATCGGTGTCGGCGGCCGCCTGCTCGGGCGGCTTGGCGGGCGAGGCGGGGGCAGCCGGAGCTGCCTCGATCGGCCCGCGCAGCCCGTTCGCCTCGGCTTGATCCGGCACTGGAGAGAACCGCAGGGAGATGCGGCCGTCCTCCGTGTAGAACAGCAGTACGCGCGGTGAAATCAGATCGACGCGCTCGGGCACGACGCGGCCGCGCAGCAGCGCCTTGCGGCTGATGGCGATGGCGGCAGTCGGCGTCACGGCCAGCGGCTCCCCCGCTTCGCTGGTTACGCGGATGTTCTTCAACTCAAATCGCAGCCGGCCGGCTCCGGCGAGCGTCAGCGCGACGTCGTCAATGCGAACCCTGAGGCCCGAGAACTCCTCGGAGATTGCGGCCTCGATCGGCGCCACCAGAAAGCCGAGCGAGATCGGTCCATGGAGCAGCCGCACGTAAAGCAGCCCAAGCCCCACAGCGAGCGCGAACACGAGCGCACCGCCGAGTTTGCCCAGCAGCGGCAGCGGTGCCCTAAGCCATCCGGCCGGGGGCTTGCGGCCTGCCCGGCCCGCCGGCGGACGCCGTCGCGGCGCCGATCGTCCCGACGTTCTGGGATCGCGCTGTCCCCCGGTGGTGGTCAATTTGCCCCTCGATGCAGCGCTTCCTGCAGCGCGCCGCGTTCCCCCCCGCAGCACATTGCAGGCCGGCCACCGTGATGCCGATCCGCGGTCTCCCGGTCCCACAGAATCGACGCACTGAAGTATTCGGGATACTGAATCCTGTGGGCAAGCAAGAGGTCCAAAAAAAGACCAAAGGAAGGCGCAGGGGACGCAAAGCCGGGCAGCGATGACCGCGTTCGCGTCACGTGCTAGGAGGGGTGTGGCGAGGCCAGTGAGAAGTGGAGTAGCGGCGTCGATGTTCTCGAAGAAACCCGAAAAGGAGAGGCCCTGGGCCAACGGACCGGCGGGCGGCAGCGCCGGCGGAACTGCGGGATCGCCGCAAGTAGCCCACTCCAGGCCCCCGGCGCGAGTGCGCGCGGAGCCGCGGGCCAGCGGCCCCTCCGTCATCGGTCCGGACCTCACCATTGTCGGTAATCTCGACTGCCGCGGTGAAGTGCAGATCGAAGGCAATGTACAAGGCGATATCCGCGCCGGTCGCATTGTGATCGGCGAGAACGCTCATGTGGTGGGGGCGCTGATCGCCGAGGAGATCGTGATCCGCGGCAACGTGCAGGGTTCGATCCGCGGCAATCACGTCGCTTTCCAGGCCCCGAGCCGAGTCGAGGGCGACGTTTTCCACAAGTCTTTGGCCATCGAGCAGGGCGCGTTCTTCGAAGGGAAATCGCGACGCACCGAAAACCCGATGTCGGTACCCCGCGAGGAGATCATGCCTCCGCCAGCGGCTTGAGGCGGGCCGGACGCGGCGCCGGCTTCACAGGCTCAGACGCTCGCGGCGAATTTCGTACAGCATGAGGCCGGTGGCGACGGCGAGGTTAAGCGAATCCAGCGCGCCGGCCATCGGGATCTTGACCAAGCGCGAACACAGCCCAGCCAGCTCGGCAGACAGCCCCGGCCCCTCGCTGCCCATCAGCAGCACGGTTGGCGCGCGGTAGCGGACTTTGCGGAAATCATCGCCGGCGTCCAAGTGCGTGCCGACGATGTCGCCCGCGTGCTGCGACGCCCAGGCCAGGAACGCCTCGCCGGTCATGCGGGCCAGCGGCACATTGAATACGGAGCCCATCGTCGCGCGCACGCTCTCGCGCGCATACG
>DASZQG010000194.1:0-13668 GCA_035550075.1 Hyphomicrobiaceae bacterium
GCCTTGTGCGGCAGCTCCCGGTGCCGGACAAAGTTGTCGAGGCCATCCTGCAACTGACGCGCGCGGCGCGACCGGGCGCCGACGCGGGCGCGGAGACCGACCGGCTGGTGGCCTGGGGTCCAGGCCCACGCGCCAGCCAGGCGCTGATGCTGGCAGTACGCGCCAAGGCGCTCGTCGAGGGGCGGCTGGCGCCGTCGGTCGATGACGTCGTTACGCTGGCCGAGCCCGTCCTCAAGCATCGCATGGCACTGACGTTTGCGGCGCGTGCCGAAGGTCAAACCACGAGTGGCTTCATCAATCGCTTGGCAGCAGCCCTAGGGTGAGCGGGTGGCAGGGCAGAGCTACGGGTCGTCATCCGCCAACGACGGCGCGGGCGTGTTTTCGCTCGAAGGGCAGGCGCATGCGCTCGCGGACCGGCTGCCCGACCTGATGCTCGAGGCGCTGCGGGTCGCCAACACGGTGACGCACGGCATCCACGGACGGCGGCGCGCGGGAACGGGCGAGACGTTCTGGCAGTTCCGGCAGTTCCAGGGCAACGATCCAGCCACCGTCATCGACTGGCGGCGCTCGGCAAGCTCCGACCATCTCTATGTGCGCGAGCGGGAATGGGAGGCCGCCCATACCTTCTGGCTGTGGCCGGACCTGTCGCCGTCGATGCAGTTCAGAAGCCACCTCGCCAGCGTGAGCAAGCGCGACCGCGCGCTGGTGCTGATGCTGGCGACCGCGGAGCTGCTGGTGCGCGCGGGCGAGCGCGTCGCGCTGCTAGGACTGACGCAGCCGATGACCAGTCGCCGGGCGACATCGCGCATGGCCGAGACGCTGGCCGCGCATTTCGGCGACGCGCTGCTGCAGGGCAGCCTTCCGCCGCCGGCTCGGCTGAGCCGCTTCTCCAGCATCATGCTGTTCAGCGACTTCCTCGATCCGCCGGAAGTCATCACGCAGCGCCTCAACGAAATGGCGGAAAACAATGTCGCCGGCCACCTCGTGCAGGTGTTGGATCCGGCCGAAGAGACGCTGGCCTATGAAGGCCGTGTCGAGTTCCGCTCGCCCGAAGGCGCCGATCGCTGGATCGCAGACCGGGTGGAGACGCTGCGACCCGAGTATCAGCGCAGGCTGCAGGCCCATCGCGCGCAACTGCAGCATGCAACCCAGCGCATAGGCTGGTCGTTCCTGGTGCACCACACGGACCGCCCGGCGACGGAACCGCTGCTGGCCTTCATCATGCGGTTGCAAGGCATGACTCAGGACTACCGCTGGAAGCCCGAGCCGCTGCCGCCGGAACCGGCCGGGGGCGCACTATGACGCTCGGTCCGCTGGCTTTCCTCAGTCCATGGTTGCTCGCCGGCCTGCTGGCGCTGCCCGTGATCTGGTGGCTGCTGCGCGCCATCCCGCCTCATCCGCGGCGGCTGAGCTTTCCGCCGACCCGCATCCTGATGGGGATCGAGAACCGCGAGAAGACGCCGGCACAGACGCCGTGGTGGCTGACCCTGATCCGCATGGCGGCGGCGGCGCTGGTGATCCTGGCGCTGGCCGATCCGGTGCTCAACCCGAACCGGCAGAACGTGCTGGCGGGCGAGGGCCCGGTCGTGCTCGTGATCGACAACGGCTGGGCCGCGGCCGCGCGCTGGCCGGCGCGCACCTACATGATCGAGCGGCTGCTGGCCGAGGCGGATGGCCAGGGCCGGCCGGTGATGATCGCGCCGACCGCCAACGCCACCAAGAGCATCACGCTGAAAATCGAGGCGCCGACGCAGGCGCGCTCCACCGCGGCCGCCGTGCAGCCGCAACCGTTTGCGCCCGACCGCATGGCCACCGTGCAGGCGATTGCCGCCGGCCTGCAGGGCGCCAGCGGAACGGCACTCATCTGGCTCGCCGACGGCATCGATCATGACGGCACCGCACGCGCATTCGCGGACCGGCTGCAGCAGCTCGGCCGCCTGGCCGTGGTCGAGACCGGCCCCGGGCAGGAACCGCTCGGCGTGAGTGCCGCCGTCGGCCAGGGCGGGCGCTTGCAGGCACAGGTGCTGCGGGCGGACGGCGCCCAGCGCTTCGGCACTCTCTATGCCATGTCGGCGCGCGGACAGCGCCTGGGCGAGGCGCCCTTCACGCTCGACGCCGGCAGCACGCGCGCGCTCGCCAATTTCGATCTGCCGCTGGAACTGCGCAACCAGGTGACGCGCGTGGAGATTGCAGGCGAGCGGTCGGCCGGTGCGGTGCACCTGCTCGATGCACGCTCGCAATGGCATCGCATCGGCCTGCTTTCGGGCGCCTCGCGCGAGCAGGCGCAGCCGCTGCTGTCGCCGCTTTATTACATCGAGCGGGCGCTGCAGCCCTTCACCGAGATCGCAAAGAGCGACGACAGCAACCTCGAAACCGCGGTCGATGCGCTGATCAAGAGGAACATTTCCGTCCTCGCACTGGCCGACATCGGCACCCTGCCGCCGGAGGTGAAGAAGCACGTCCACGCGTGGGTGGAGAAGGGCGGCGTGCTGGTGCGCTTTGCCGGACCGCGCCTGGAGAAGGGTGGCGACGACCTGCTGCCCGTGGGCCTGCGGCTCGGGGGACGCACCCTGGGCGGCGCCCTGTCGTGGTCGACGCCGCAGCCGCTCGCACCGTTCGGCGACGACAGCCTGTTCGCCGGCCTGACCGTTCCGCAGGACGTGGTGGTGAACCGGCAGGTGCTCGCCGATCCGGCGAGCCTCGGAAAGGACGTCAAGGTCTGGGCGCAGCTCAAGGACGGCACACCGCTCGTCACGGCCGCCCAGCGCGGCGACGGCCAGCTCGTGCTGTTCCACGTCACCGCCAACTCGGACTGGTCGAACCTGCCGCTGTCCGGACTGTTCGTGGAAATGCTGCGGCGGGTCGTGAGCCTGGGCAAGCTCGGCGGCGCCGCGACCGCGTCTGGCACCGAGCACGGCGATGCCGCGGCGGCGGCCACCATGGAGGTGCTGTCGCCGCTGCAGGTCTTGGACGGCTTCGGGCTGCTCAAGACTCCGTCGCCGACGACGCAGGCGATCGTCGCGGCCAAGATGGCGGATGCCAAGCCGAGCGCCGATACGCCGCCCGGCTACTACGGGCCCGCCGGCGCGCCGCGAGCGCTCAATCTGCTGTCGGCCAAGAGCCTGCTGAAGCCGCTGCCGGACATGCCGGCGGGCGTGGAGCGGCGCGCCTATCAGGGCGACACCGCGCAGCCCTTGAAGCCGCGCCTGCTCAGCATCGCCCTCGGGCTGCTGTTTGCGGACATTCTGGCGGTGCTGCTGCTGCAGTCCGGGCTGCTGAGTTCGAACCGCGGTGCGAGGCTCAGCGGACCCGCCGGCGCCGCGCTGCTGGCATTCGCCCTCCTGGTGATGGCCGCCGCGCCGGCGTTGGCGCAAACCGCTCCCGCCGCGACCCCCGGCACCGACGAAGCGCGCGCCATCCAGGCCACCAGCCGGGTCACTCTCGGCTACGTGCTTTCTGGCGATGCCGCTACCGACAATGTCAGCCGGGAAGGGTTGCGCGGGCTCGGCAAGTTCCTGGTTGCGCGCACGGCCGTCGAGCCCGGCGAGCCGTTTGCGATCAACATCCTGACCGACGAGATCGCGTTCTACCCGCTGCTGTACTGGCCGGTGCTGGCCAACGCGAAGCCGCTGCCCGAGGCGGCCCTAGCCAAGATCGATGCCTACATGAAGCAGGGCGGCATGATCGTGTTCGACACCAAGGACTACGGGCAGGGCCTGCCGACGGGCTTTGCCGTGCACGACACCGGCGGCACGCCGCTGCAGAGGCTGCTGGGCAACCTCGATATTCCGCGCCTGGAGCCCGTTCCCGAGAACCACGTGCTGACGAAATCCTTCTACCTGCTGCGCAGCTTCCCCGGCCGCTGGGAGGGTGGGCAGCTCTGGGTCGAGGCCGAGACGCCGCAGGACAGCGACCAGGCCAGGCAGGCGCGGCGCGTCGATGGTGTCAGCTCGATCCTGATCACCTCCAACGACTTCGCCTCGGCGTGGGCGCTTGATGACCGCAACCGGCCCCTCTATCCGGTGGTCCCGGGCGGGGAGCGGCAGCGCGAGATGGCGTTCCGCACCGGCGTCAACATCGTCATGTACGCCCTGACCGGCAACTACAAGGCCGACCAGGTGCATGTGCCGGCCCTGCTGGAGCGACTGGGCCAGTGACGCACGCCAAACCAGAACCAAACGATGAGTAGCTGGTCGATCGATTTCTCGCCGATGGTGCCGGTGCCCGTGTTCTGGGCAGGCATCGCGGTTGCGCTTGTGCTGGTGGCGGTGCTGCTGTTCCGGCGCAACCGCGGCGCGCTGCTGCGCGGGCTCTCGCTTGCCGCCCTGCTGCTGGCGCTCGCCAATCCTACCCTTCGGCAGGAGGAGCGCGAGAGCCTCTCCAACATCGCCATCGTCGTGCTGGATGAAAGCCTGAGCCAGTCGATCGCCGACCGCCCCGAGCAGACGGCAGCGATCCGCAAGGAGCTGGAGAAGAAGCTCGGCGGCATTCCCAACCTGCAGGTGCGTTGGGTCGATTCCTCCAAACCGACCGGCGAGGCCGCGTCGGGCACCAACCTGTTCGCCGACCTCAACAGCGCGCTCGCCAACACGCCGCCCGACCGCCTGGCGGGCGTGATCATGATCACCGACGGGCAGGTGCACGACGTGCCGAAGTCCGCGCAGACGCTCGGCTTCGATGCGCCGGTGCACGCCCTGCTGACAGGCCGGCCCGATGAGTTCGATCGCCGCATCGAGATATTGAAGGCGCCGCGCTACGGCATCGTCGGCTCGACGCGCGATATCGAGGCGCGCGTGGTGGAGACCGGACGCAAGGGCCTCGGAGGCGAGAACGTCACGCTGCGCATCCGCCGCGAGGGGCGCTCGGACGAGCTGCGCACCACACGCATCGGCCAGCGCGTGACCCTGCCGATGCCGTTCCCGCACGCGGGCCAGAATATCGTCGAGATCGAGCTGCAGACGGCGCCGGGCGAGCTGACGCCGGCCAACAACCGCGTGGTGGTCGCCGCCGAGGGCGTGCGCGAGAACCTGCGCGTGCTGCTGGTTTCCGGCGAGCCGCACGTCGGCGAGCGGGTCTGGCGCAATCTCCTGAAGTCAGACGCCTCCGTCGACCTCGTGCACTTCACCATCCTGCGGCCGCCGCAGAAGCAGGACGGCACGCCGATCCACCAGCTCTCGCTGATCGCGTTTCCCACGCGCGAGCTGTTCTCGGAGAAGATCAAGGATTTCGACCTCATCATCTTCGACCGCTACCAGCACCGCGATATCCTGCAGCTTCTCTACTACGACAACATCGCCACCTACGTTGAGCAGGGCGGCGCGCTGCTGGTGGCCGCCGGCGACGACTACGCGGGACAGACCAGCCTGTCGCGCACGCCGCTCTCGCGCGTGCTGCCGGCGACCCCGACCGGCCAGGTGATCGAACACGCCTTCAAGCCCAAGCTGTCATCCGACGGCCTGAAACACCCCGTGACACGCGACTTGCCCGGTGCCTCGGCGACCGACCCGAAGTGGGGCCGCTGGTTCCGGCAGGTGGAGGTGTCGCCGGGCCGGGGCCGCGTGGTGATGGTCGGCGCCGACGACAAGCCGCTGCTGGTGCTCGACCGCAAGGGGCGCGGACGCGTTGCGCTGATGACCTCGGACCATGAGTGGCTGTGGGCGCGCGGCTACGACGGCGGGGGTCCGCACAACGACCTGCTGCGCCGCCTCGCACACTGGCTGATGCAGGAGCCGGACCTCGAGGAGGAGCGGCTGTTGGCGACCGCCAAGGGCCTCAAGCTGACGATCGAGCGCCGGTCGATGGAAAACACCGTCGGGTCCGTGCAGATCGCCGCGCCCGGCGGCGAGACATCCGAGGTGAACCTCGACGCGGCCGGTCCCGGGCTGTGGCGCACCACCGTCGACGTCAAGGCACCGGGACTTTACAAGCTGCAGACCCAGTCGACGCTCGGCGTGCTGACGGCCGTCGCCCATGCGGGCCTCGAGGATGCGCGCGAGATGAGCGAGGTCACCGCTACCGAGGACAAGATGAAGCCGCTGGTCGAGGCAACCGGCGGCGGCATGTTCTGGACCCACCCCAGCGGGCTGCTTTCGAGCATCGGCGCCTCGGGCGTGCAGCTGCCGCGCGTTTCGATGCTGGCCAATGCCCGCGTACTGGCGGGCTCGGGATGGATGGGCCTGAAGGATCGCGAAGCCTATGTCACGCGCGGCGTGAAGCTGATCCCGATGTTCACGGGCTTCCTGGCGCTCGCCGCTCTGCTGGCCCTGCTGGCGGCCACATGGTGGCGTGAAGGGCGCTGAAGCCACACGGCTTTCCTGTCACAGTTGAAATCCAGCTGCCTGTTGCAGATAGCGCGGTCTATGATCGCGCCCTTTGCTGGAGGTTTGCATGCCGTATTGCTTTGCCGAGGGCGACCCGGGCTGGGATGATCTGGGCCCCGACGATCCCCCATCCGTCACCCAGTTCTACTATCTGCCGCCGCCTGAAGTGGGCGGCGCACCCGAGCCGGTGCGATTCAGCGATACGCCGCCGCCTGATCCCGAATCCGCGGCACCGGGGCCGGCCGTTGCAAGCCGGCCGGGCATTCTTGACCGCCTGTTCGGACGGGCGACGAAGCCGAAGCCTGTTTCAGCCTGGGAGGAGCGGCAGCGCCAGGAGGCGGTGCGCAGCGCGCAGCGGGTGGCGCACCTGACGCAGGCGCTGCGATCCGTCGGCGTGCGGCGTGCGTACTGCCGCTACGACGGCGGCAACGACGAGGGCTTTGCCTGGCTCGACCACATGGAGCTGACGAGTGGAGAGCCCCTGTCGGCGCAGGAGGTGGCAGACCGGCTCGCTCAGACGCACGTGCTGGAACGTCTCCGCGAGGCCAAGCTGATGCCGGGCAGCCAGGGGGACGACGCACGCGACCTGCTGGCGATCGCGCGCGACGCCTTCGCCATCGAGACCTCGGTGATGCTGCTGGGCCAGGGCTACGGCACCGGCCCCTACTGGCTCTATGGTGCGTTCACCGTCGACCTCGACGCCTGCACCATCGTCGATGACCGGCAGGCGAAGCCGATCGTCGAGAACATCCAGCTCCAAACCTGAGAGCGAGCCGAGCCATGGCCCACCCCTATCATCACGCGGTGCGTTCGGCGCGGCTGTTCGGCGGCGTGCCGGAGGACTACCTCGCCATTCATGACTGGTTCGACGAGAGCAAGGCGCACCTCGCCGACGTGCGGCACCGGGCGCTGCGGCACCACAGCGAAGGCATTTTCCTGTGCGAGGCAATCTTCGGCGCAATCCTCACCAACCGGGACGGCAAGCCGGTGCCGGTGCGCCTCGTGGGCGAGCAGCACGTCAATGACGATCTCGGCTGGATCCCCACGGTAAAGGACTGGCTGCAGCATCTTGAGCTGCAGCCATGGATGGGACGCACGCCGTTCCGGCCGCAATCCGATTCCGCCGACGGCGCCGGTGCTGCGGAGGCACCAAGGCGCGTCTCCTGATCTACCGCTTGGGAAACGGGCGTACGGCTGCCGCCGCGGTGGCCGTGGCCAGCAGCGTGCCGTCGGCCTGGCGTAGCGATCCTTGCATCTGCGCCGTGGACGATCCGATGCGGACCAGCTCGCCGCGGGCGATGACCCGTTCGATCGGCGTCGGACGCACGTAGCTGATCGACAGCTGCAGCGTCGGCACGATGATACCGAAGCCCTGCGAGATGACGGCGGCGATGGCCATGGCGTCGTCGAGCATGGCGCAAACGAATCCGCCCTGCACCGCGCCGGCGGGATTGGCGAACTCAGGCCGCGGCGTGAAGGCCATCTCCGCCCATTTCTCCGCCACCGAGAAATCGAGCAGCTCGAAGCCCAGCAGCCGCGCGCTGGGCGGTTGCCGGGACTGGTCGGCAAGGGCCGCGCGGATCTGCTCGTCAGTGAGGGGCATGCCGATCATCTCCGGGAGGGGTGATGGCGGGTCGCAGCCGGCTGGTTCCGGCCGGGCCACGCCGGGCAGTGTTATGCGTTCTGTTTCGTAATCGGGTCAGTCGCCTGATCTCGTAGATATTGTTGGGGATCATGCACCGGTCACGCGCTGACGCCAAGAAGGGCCCACACCTGGACCAGGCGCCAAGCGTAAGCGACCCGTTTCGCGTTCTGACCTCTCTCCACCTCATGCTTCGAGCGTTGTCCTCGGTTCTGTGGCCGGAGCGCATTCCGCGCGCTGAGCGACTCGCCTATTTTCCTGCCGTTCTGCCGAGTTGCGCGTCCATCTTTTCGATCGGATCCGCCACCATGAACCTGCTGTTCCACATCCTGTATGCCGCGCACACGCGCAGCACCCACCACAAGCTGGCGCTCGATGCGCTGCGGCGGCTGGCATGCATGGATGCCGACCTGTGGCAGAACATGTTCCTGGTGCACGGCAAGCTGTACCTGGAGGGCGCGAAGGCGCCCGACAACGACTTCAAGGACTTCAAGAACCACGTGCTGCACCCGCGCGATGCCTACTGGGGCGGCGCGCCCGACAAGGTGCGGAGCTGGTATCACCACACGGTGGACGCCTTCGCGAAACAAGACTGGCCGACGGCGGCCTATTGCGCGGGCGTGCTGAGCCACTACTACACCGATCCGCTGCAGCCGCTGCACACGGGCCAGTCGGAGGCCGAGAACAACGTGCACCGCGCGATCGAGTGGAGCATCTGGCGCGGCTACGACGAGCTCTACCAGCTCGGCAAGGATGAATTCGGCAGGGCGGAGGTGAGCCTGGCGTCCGATCCGAACTGGCTGGCCAAGCTGGTCTGCGCCGGGGCGGACAAGGCCAATGGCTACTACGAGAAGCTAATCGCGCACTACGACATCACGCGCGGGGTCAGCGATCCGCCGGCCGGGCTCGACCAGGTGGCACGGCGCATCGTGTCCGAGATGCTGCACTGCGCGGCGCTCGGGTTTGCCGCCGTGCTGACGCGCGCCATCGAGGAGTCGCGCGCACACGCGCCCGAGCTATCGCTGGTGGGTCCGACGCTGGCGGTCGCCGTCGAGACGCCGTTCAAGTTGGTGGGGCGCAGGATTGCCGACGCCCAGGAGCGCCAACTCGTCGAGCGCATGTACGACGAGCTGATCGCGACCGGCAAGGTGGAGCAGTACCTGTCGGAAGACGACCGCGCGGTGCGCGATCTGCATGCCGTGGAGGTGGTGGCGAAGCGTCCGCCCGCGCCGGAGGTGTCCAAGGTGTTCCCGTTCGTGCCGCGCGAGAAGGTGGTCACGCGCGTCGACCAGCGTCGCGGGAACGCCTCGCCGCCCCAACCGCAAAGCGGCGCGCCACGCGCCTCGAATGTCATCCCCCTGCGCGCCCGCGCCGCCGCCCCGGTGGCCACCGCGATGGACACCGTGCCGGATGCGGCCGAGTCGCGTCCGCAGCGCGCGCGGGCCGGACTGACCGACCGGCTCGAGATGGTGACGGCGGCACCGCCCAGGAAGCCGCGGGAGCCGGCGGCTCAGCCCGCCGCTGCCGAGGCCGAGGACGGCCGCCGCTTCTATCTCGACCTCGACGCCGACGTAGTCGACGGGCCGGCAATCGGGCCGAAAACCGCGGCGCGGCTTTATCCGCACGGCATCAAGACGGTGCGCGACCTGATGAAGGCCGATCCGGCGGCACTGGCGGTGCTCGTCAATGCCAGGAGCATTACGCCGGAGGTGATCGGCGACTGGCAGGACCAGGCGCGGCTGGTGTGCACGGTGCCCGGTCTGCGCGGCATCCACGCGCAACTGCTGGTGGGCGCCGGCTACCGGTCGGGCGAGCAGATCGCGGATGCCGACGCCGAAAAGCTGTGTGCGGACGTGCTGGCCTTCGCCACCACCAGCGCCGGGCAGCGCGTGCTGCGCAACGGCGATCCGCCCGACATCGAGAAGATCAAGCGCTGGCTGGAAGCGGCGCAGAGCGTGCGGGCGGCTTAGGTCGCCCAGGTGCGCTGCCGGCGCAGGGCGGCTTTGCCCGCGCAGGGCGGCTTTGCCCGCATCGCCGGACCTGAATGGCGTTCCTTCGCGGTTTCGATCCTGCGCCGCGCACTTGCACCGGCGGCGCGTTCGGCGCACACTATTTCTGTTCCAGGGGGGCCGGCGGGAGCCGGCTGAGATGGCGCTAGCGGTTCCAGCCGGAACCATCCCGCGCCGCCACCCTTTGAACCTGATCCGGGTCATGCCGGCGAAGGGATGGACGTAACGCATGCAGACTTCCTATTTCCTTGCCAGACTGCTCGGGCCGCTGCTGCTCGTGCTGGGCGCGAGCATGGCGTTCAACGCCAAGGTGTACACGGACATGGCGAACGAGTTCATCGCCAGCCGCGCGCTCGTCTACCTCGCCGGTGCGGCCGCCCTGACGGCGGGCCTGTCGATCGTGCTGAGCCACAACGTGTGGACTGCCGACTGGCGGCTCATCATCACCCTGCTCGGCTGGATCGCGACGCTGGCCGGCATCAGCCGCCTGCTGTTTCCGGACATGGTGCGCAGCGTGGGGCGCGGCATGTTCACCAGCGAGAAACCCGTCTTCATCACCGGCATCGTGTGGGCCGTGCTCGGCGCCATCCTGTGCTTTGCCGGTTACCTCAGTTGAATTCCGCCATCGGAGTGGAGCACCCATGAACAAGATCACCCGCAGCAAGGACCTGATGGTCCCGACGGTCACCACGGGGCCGATCAGCGCCTCGGCCAAGGTCTATTCCTCGCCCGAGGGGCACGACGACGTGCGCGTGCCGTTCCGCCAGATCGCGCTGACCGATCCGGAGCAGCCGACGTTCCGGGTCTACGATCCATCCGGCCCCTACACCGACAGCCATGCGACCATCGACGTGGAGAAAGGCTTGCCGCGCATCCGCGAGGCGTGGGTTAAGGCGCGCGGCGGCGTCGAGGAATATACCGGCCGCGAGATCAGGCCCGAGGACAACGGCAACGTCACGGGCAAGCACGCGGCGCGCGACTTCCCCAACAAGCCGCGCCCGATGCGCGGCCTGCCCGGCAAGCCCGTGACGCAGTACGAGTTCGCCAAGGCCGGCATCATCACCAAGGAGATGATCTACGTCGCCCATCGCGAGAATCTGGGCCGCAAGGCGGCGCTGGCGCAGGCAAAGGCCAAGATCGCCGACGGCGAGAGTTTCGGTGCGGCGATTCCCGAGCACATCACGCCGGAGTTCGTGCGCGACGAGATCGCCCGTGGCCGCGCCATCATCCCGGCCAATATCAATCACGCCGAGCTGGAGCCGATGATCATCGGCCGCAACTTCCTGGTGAAGATCAACGCCAACATCGGCAACTCGGCCGTCACCTCGTCGGTGGAGGAGGAGGTGGAAAAGATGGTGTGGGCGATCCGCTGGGGCGCCGACACCGTGATGGACCTCTCGACGGGGCGCAACATCCACACCACGCGCGAATGGATCCTGCGCAACTCTCCCGTGCCGATCGGCACGGTGCCGATCTACCAGGCGCTGGAGAAATGCGGCGGCGACCCCGTCAAGCTCACCTGGGAACTCTATCGCGACACGCTGATCGAGCAGTGCGAGCAGGGCGTCGACTACTTCACCATCCACGCCGGCGTGCGCCTGCCCTACGTGCCGCTGACCGCCAATCGCACCACCGGCATCGTCAGCAGAGGCGGCTCGATCATGGCCAAGTGGTGCCTCGCGCATCACAAGGAGAGCTTCCTCTATGAGCGCTTCGAGGAAATCTGCGACATCATGCGAGCCTATGATGTGAGCTTCTCGCTGGGCGACGGCCTGCGCCCCGGCTCCATCGCCGACGCCAACGACCGCGCGCAGTTCGCCGAGCTGGAGACGCTGGGCGAGCTGACCAAGATTGCCTGGGCCAAGGGCTGCCAGGTGATGATCGAGGGCCCCGGCCACGTGCCGATGCACAAGATCAAGATCAACATGGACAAGCAGCTCAAGGAGTGCGGCGAGGCGCCGTTCTACACGCTGGGGCCGCTGACGACCGACATCGCGCCGGGCTACGACCACATCACGAGCGGCATTGGCGCCGCCATGATCGGCTGGTTCGGCACGGCCATGCTCTGCTACGTGACGCCGAAGGAGCACCTGGGCCTGCCCAACCGCGACGACGTCAAGGTGGGCGTCATCACCTATCGGCTGGCGGCGCACGCGGCGGACCTGGCGAAGGGGCATCCGGCGGCGCAGCTCCGCGACGACGCCGTCAGCAAGGCACGCTTCGAGTTTCGCTGGGAGGACCAGTTCAACCTCTCGCTCGACCCCGACACGGCACGCAGCTACCACGACGAGACGCTGCCCAAGGAGGCGCACAAGGTGGCGCACTTCTGCTCGATGTGCGGGCCGAAGTTCTGCTCCATGAAGATCACGCAGGACGTGCGCGATTACGCGGCCAAGCTGAATGAGCGCGACGTGGAGCTGGCCGAGGAGACGACCCAGGTCGACCCCGACTCCAACGGCACCCGCGAAGCCGGCATGCGCGAGATGAGCCAAAAGTTCCGCGACATGGGCGGGCAGGTATACGTCGATGCGGAGAAGGTGAAGAAGAGCAATGAGGCGCTGGAATAAGGCGCTTGGCTCGCCGCGCACTTAAGCTGTCATCCCGGAGGCCGCCCAGGGGCCATCGGGGACCCGGTGCCAACTGTTTCCGCCCGTGCTCCTTGGCCTCTGGGTCCCGGCGCTCCGCTTCGCTTCGGCCGGGATGGCAATTGCGCGTGCGCCGGGACAATCCATAACCGTTTCGAGTTTGGCCAATGCAGGAGATCATCATCATTGCTGGGCCAAACGGAGCAGGGAAGACGAGCTTTGCCAACGAGTACCTGCCAGCAGCGCGAGAGGGTCTCGTCTATGTCAACGCTGACGAAATCGCCCGTGACATCGCAGATCCTGCCCTGACCAAAGCGCAGCTCGATTTGCGCGCTGGCCGCGAAATGCTCGCTCGCATCGATGCGCTCGTCGCCGCGGGCACAGAATTCATGTTCGAAACAACGTTGGCGTCATTAAGCTATGCAAAGAAGATTCCGGCATGGCAGGCGCGCGGCTACACTGTGGCGTTGATCTACCTGCGTTTGCGGAACGTTGAAATGTCGATCGACCGCGTTGCGAGACGTGTGGCTGCGGGTGGCCATAGTGTGCCACAGAACGTCATTCGGCAACGCTTCACCAAGAGCGCGGCCTATCTCGAATCGCACTACAAACCTGTCGTCGATGAGTGGTATATTTGGGATAGCCTTGAGGGCCAATTCCGGCTTGCAGAAGCGTGGGACGATTGATGTCGAAGGCTATAGACGTAAGAAAGGTTCAGCACGCACTCGATCGCGCGGCTCGGAATGCGAAGCGCGGATCATCCGATGTTAGAGCCGGCAAGTTCCTGGTCGGACGGAATGCTGAGAGCGGCCAGTTTGTCAGTAGGCGTGAGGGCAGTGGCAGCAAACAAGCGAGGAATAAGAAGTAAGTACAGCCGCCGCAAGGGGCCGCCCTGGCGGCTAAGTGCGCCAAGTTCCGCGAGATGGGCGGGCAGGTGTATGTCGACGCCGCGGGGGTGAAGAAGAGCAATGAGGCGCTGAAGTAGCGTCGCCTTGCGCGCCGCTTGTTTCCAGTCATCCCGGCACTTGTTGCCGGGATCCACCTCTCAACAAACACCGGAGCTTGTCGATGGTTGGATGCCGGGGACAGGCCCCGGCATGATCGAATGGCTG
>DASZQG010000195.1:0-5011 GCA_035550075.1 Hyphomicrobiaceae bacterium
CTCGAAAAATCCGGCGACTACGACAACGCGCAGCACGTCCTGACCTCGCTTCAGAAGCGCGACCACAAGGACTCCACGCGCAAGACCGCACCGCTCCAGATTGCGCTGGGCGCGAAGGTAATTGATTCCACCAGCATGGACGCAGACGCGGTCATCGCCGTTGTTGTTGAGCAAGTCACTTCTGCACGGCCATGACCCCCGCCGAACGCAAGCTCCGCGTCTACCACGTCTTCAGCTTCATCTGCTGGCTGATCCTCAAGGTCTGGAACCGGATGACCGCGCGCGGGCGCGAGAACGTACCCGAACAGGGCGGCCTCATCATCGCGGCGAACCACGCCAGCATCCTCGACCCGCCCATCATCGGCGGCGCGATCCTCGACCGCCGCGTCGTCCGCTTCATGGCCCGCGACACGCTCTACAAACCCGGACTCATCAAGTCGCTCTTCACCAGCCTCGCCACAATCCCGATCTCCCGCGAAAAAGGCGACCTCGCCGCGCTCAAACGCGCCATCGCCCTGCTCAAGGAAGGCTACTGCGTCTGCCTCTTCCCCGAAGGCACCCGCACGCCCGACGGAAATTTGCAGGAAGCAAAAGGCGGCATCGGCTTCCTCATCGCCAAGGCCGGCGTCCCTGTCGTGCCCGCGTATGTCTGGGGCACCTTCTACGCACTTCCCCGCGGCGCGAGCTTCATCCGCCCACGCAAAGTCGGCATCAGCTACGGCAAACCCATCACCCCCGAAGAAATCGCCGCCCTCGGCGAGGGCCGCGATGCCTACGAAAAAGCCGGTGCCCTCGTCATGGCCCGCATCGCCGGCCTCAAACGCGAAGTTGAGACCGGCGGATTGCCGAGATTCTGGATCAACCGACGCCTATCAATGATGATGGCGTTCTGTCCCCACCGATGCTATCGCTGACAGCGGAAGCAAAGGCGGCATGGGTGCAGTATCACGATGCAATCGAGAGCGAGCTTGTCAGTGGTGGCGAGCTTTACGACGTGCGCGACGTGGCGAGCAAGACCGCCGACAACGCCATACGGCTGGCGGCACTGTTCCAGATATTCGAGAGTGCGCGCAGTACCGTCGGTCTGGATTGCTTCGAGTCGGGAAGCCGGATCGCGGCATGGCACCTGAATGAGTCACGGCGCTTTCTTGGAGAGCTTGCGGCTCCGGTGGATCTCGCGAATGCAGCCCGCCTCGATAGATGGCTAATTGAGTATTGCATGCGCGAACACACGCACCTTGTCCCGATCGCCAGACTGCAACAAGGTGGGCCCGGCGGACTGCGAATCAAGGCGGCCATTGAAACCGCATTGCGTGAACTGGAAGAATCGAATCGGGCGCGGCTGGTGCGGGACGGCAAACGCAAGATGATTGCCGTTAATCCGGCGCTTGTGATCGAAGGGGGCGCATCGTGACGCTCGCCGCGCTGATCCGAAAACGTGAGACTGGAAAGCCTGCTAATGATAATTCTGCTAAAGCTGCTAGTGGACGAATACGGGCCGAACCATTAGCAGGATTAGCAGCCTTAGCATTAGCACAGCCACCGGAGGCGAAAACCGAATCCCTGCCGGACCCGGCCGCGGAAGCCAGGCGGAGACGAGTGCTGGCGATGTTGGCCGCCGATCCGGCGCTGCGGCTGGCTGTTGTCTGTGATGGACACGGCGACCCTGTGCCAGTGGCGGTAGCAATCCGCGACAAGGGCACCTGCGAGGTGTGGATACCGGTTGCGCACTTCGACCCCTTTGGGCTGCTCGAGCTTGTCGAGCGACACGCAGTGATTCACTGAACAGGATTCGCGCCCACCAATGGCCGCAACGAGTCGATCAACAGTCGTAGCCCTGCCGTCTGACCAACCGACCGTTCGACTCTCGAGGATAGGGCTGCGCCCTATCCGTTGCGGTTATTCGGCCGGAAGTTCATAGCATCACGCTGGCCCGCGAAGACGGCGTGAACACTCGACACGCTCGCTGAGCGGACCTCGCCCGACCTGTGCCATGTCCCCTACGGAGGCGATTGCAAGGGGCGGTGGTACTACGACCTAAGCCCGACAGACCCAGGAGGCCAGCATCGTTAGCCTGAACGCAGATTGGCTGCGAGGGCAACGTCATGTGGATTCCGGGTCAGACGAATGGGGTACGGCGCCAGGACTCGTGCCCGTGGGTGATCGCGCGTGCGCTCGTCGGCAGTGGTGCAAGAGCGTGCTCGTGGTCCTAGCGCATTATGGCGTCGGCACGGCAGCCCGCGCAGGCGGGAGCAAGGTTCCGCTACGAGCGCCACCGTCCCGAGGATACGACGCTGTACCGGGTGGTGGCCGAAGAGCTCGAGACGTTTGTCGCCCAGGTCGAGGCGCAAACAGGCTCAGATCTGCCGCAGTTCATTCAAGACGAGTTCGAGGCGTATCTGCAGTGCGGCATCCTCGCCCACGGCTTCCTGCGTGTGCGTTGCGCCGAGTGCGCGCACGAGAAGCTGGTCGCGTTTTCCTGTAAGCGGCGGGGGTTTTGCCCCTCGTGCGGAGCGCGGCGCATGGCCGAGACGGCGGCCTACCTGGTCGATCGCGTCATACCGCGCGTGCCGGTCAGGCAATGGGTGCTGTCGTTTCCGATCCCGTTGCGCATCCTGCTTGCGGCGCACCCCGAGCTGCTCACACCAGTGCTGGGCATCGTGCAACGGGTCATCACGGGATTTCTGCTCAGCCAGGCGGGACTGAAGCGCACCGCCGCCGACCCAGGCAGCGTCACGCTCATTCAGCGATTCGGCTCGGCGGCGAATCTCAACGTCCATCTGCACTGCTTGGTGCTCGATGGGGTATATCGGCGCACTGAGGGCGAACCCATCTTCGATGAGGCGCGTGCGCCCACCGGCGATGAGCTCAAGGGCCTGCTCGACCAGATCGTCGCGCGGCTGATGAAGCTGCTGACGCGGCGCGGTTATCTGGTCGAAGAGCAGGGTATGACGTACCTGGCGGACACGGATGCGGATCATCCGTTGGCGTCACTGCAGGCGGCCTCGTGCACTTATCGCATCGCTTTCGGTCCGCGCGCTGGCCAGAAGGTGCTGAGCTTGCGCACGCTGGCCGGCCAGGACGGGAAGCCCAGGAAAGTGCTGTGCGCCGATGCGCACGGTTTCAGCCTGCACGCCGCGGTGCGCTGCGGGGCGGATCAGCGCAAGCCACTCGAACGGCTATGCCGGTACATCACCCGCCCCGCGCTCGCCAACGAACGCCTGAGCCGCAATGGCAAGGGGCAGGTCGTGTTGCGACTGAAGAGCCCGTATCGCGACGGCACCACGCACATCGTCATGCACCCCCAGGAGTTCATGCAACGCCTCGCGGCGCTGGTGCCACGCCCGCGGCTGCACCTGATCCGCTTCCACGGGGTGCTTGCCCCGAACGCGAAGCTGCGTGCGGCGGTCGTGCCCGATGTCGTGCAGCCGGCGAGCGAGCCCGCGCACGAGCACGGGCACGGCCAGGCGGCACGGATGAGCTGGGCACGGCTGCTCAAGCGCGTGTTCGACATCGACGTCGAGCACTGCGCGTGCGGCGGACAACTGAAGATCATCGCCGCGATCGAAGAGCCGGTCCTGATCGTGAGGATCCTCACGCACCTGGGCCTACCGGCCCGTGCACCGCCGCGCGCACCGGCGCGGGAGCTTTCGCTCAACCACGCAGCCTGACCCGAGAGCACAACAACGGTTCTGCGACAGAACCGACGGGCGTGTTCAGCCCGCCGTCGCGTGACGGCGTCGAAACGCGCCGGGTGAACGCCGACTCGGGCCGACGCTGCGTTCGTATAGTCACTGCGAGGGGGATTTCTCACCAGGGCGGGTGCGCTTGACCGAGTTTGACCGCTCGCAGTACGGGGAATACAGTGCCAGCGTGCGGCAAACGTCGTTTGAAATTCCTATTCGCTCGCGAAGCGGGCGTGCCGGGGTATGAAACGGTGAACGGGTTCGGTGTCGTTGCACCCGCCGGCACACCGGCAGCCATCGTCGAGCGTTTATGCAAGGAGATCGGCGTCGGACAGAACCTTCCGGAGATTCGCAAGCAATTCGACGCGGACGGCGCGGCGGTCATGCAAATCAGCCCCGTGCAATTCGGGAGCTACATGGTTGCCGACGTGGAGAAGTGGTGGAGGTTGTGCAGGGCCCCGGAATCAAGGCGAGGTAGGTTGCTCGCTGCGGCGCTCCCCGCCCGCTTCACGCTGGCAGCGGTTGGTTCGCAAAAGCCCTGGGGCGCCGGATCAACAAGGTCCGCCTTGACCGTCGCGAATTTCGGGGATCGGACATTGGATCAACAACTCCCCGGGTTGTGCTGGAACGTCCTGCGCCATCAGATATCGGCTTCCACAACAGGTATTGATCTTGATCCTTTCCTGCGCCAGTGGTCGCCCCGTCACTACGCCGTTGCTCGGCAACGGGTAGTGACGGGGCGCGCGAACCCGCGCCAATGCTCGATTCTGGGGCGATTTCTCAAGTGACGGACCCCTGACGATCCACGTGACGGGGTCCTGGCGCAGTCGTTCGGGAGGGTCGGAAGCCCGGCGCAACGAACCGTGCACGACGATGGCATCGTGGCGCAGGGAACTCGTCGTAACGCTTGCGGTCCCACGGCCATTCTCGCTTTGCAGTTCGTCGCTGGAATCGTACGCTGAGGTCCGGAGCAACGGCGCGCGAAGCGGGACATCGAATTCACGCTGGCTGAGTCAGCCCGACTGGTGCACGTCACGCACCGCCCAAACCGGCCACATCTCCTGCAAGCCGGCGCCGCAAGGCTGGAGATCCAAGTGATGACGAGGTAGTAGCGCGGTCGCCGTCCTGGCGGCTCGCGTGAGTGATCTTGATCCGGCCGTGCACTGCACGAGTCCGGAGTCTGTGATCTGTGGGATGCCTGTGGCATTGCCCAGCGGCGGTGCTGTGGCGGTGATCCGCCACGTTCATCCGTTCCTGATGTTCCGAGAAGTTCCGTGATGCTCCGGCGCAGTCGGACGTGGTGTGGTTGGCCACGTTCGCGCGCG
>DASZQG010000196.1:0-54445 GCA_035550075.1 Hyphomicrobiaceae bacterium
CGCTGTCACCGCCAATCCCGCGGAGGTGACCGCCGCCGATCGCGTTGTGCTGCCCGGCGTCGGCGCCTTTGCCGACTGCAAGAAGGGCCTGGAATCGGTGGCCGGCATGCGCGAAGCCCTCGAGGTCAGCGTGCGCCGCAAGCAGCGCCCGTTCCTTGGCATCTGCGTGGGTTGCCAGTTGATGGCCGAGCGCGGCCTGGAGTTCGGCATCACGCCGGGCTTTGGGTGGATCGCGGGCGACGTGAAGGCGATCGAGCCCCGCGATCCCACCTTGAAGGTCCCGCACATGGGCTGGAACACGCTGCAGGTGGCCAATCCACACCCGCTGCTCGACGGGATCGCCACCGGACCCGACGGCTGGCACGCCTACTTCGTCCACTCCTATCACCTCGCAACGCCGGACCACGCGGCGCTGGTGGCGGAGACCGACTACGGCGGACCGGTGACCGCGATGGTTGGGAAGGACAACCTCGCGGGCACACAGTTCCACCCGGAGAAGAGCCAGACGCTGGGACTGCGGCTCATCGCCAACTTCCTGAAATGGCATCCTTGACGCGGTACGCTCAGGCCGCGCGCGCCTCAGGCATCTGCGCAACGGGAAACGCGACGACATTTCCGGCCTGCTCGGCCGTGTCGGGTCGCCGGCGCTTGAACCAGCGCAGCGCCGTGTTCAGCAGCACCGCGTTGGTCTCGACCGGCTGGATCAGCAGCCCGTCGCTGTGATCGAGATGCGAGCGCAAGTGCCGCTCCAGCGCATCCGCGCGGCCGGCGCATTGCACATACCAGGTGTTGTCGAGGGGCCGGGCCCAGGCGTCGCCCATCTGCATGATGGCGGTTGCGAGGCTGTGCCGGGCGTCGGAGGCGAGGTCGTAGGTGATGAGATAGGTGCGCATCGGGGGCTCGTTGGGCAGCGAGGGGTCCGGGAAAGAGGGGTTCCTGCCCGCCAGGCCTTTCACGAAGCCGACGCGGCACCGACAGGAACGTAGCAAGAACATGCCGCGATTCGCGGCGGCCGTCGAACGGAAAGTTCTGCCTTCGTTCCTGGGGCCGCCTCGCGGGCTCAGGGTTTGTTTTTGGAGCCCTGCAGCAAGCGCGCCATCGTGTTGCGGAGCTGAGTGTGGGTTGCGGGCTTGGGGAGACGGGGCGCCCCGCTGCAGGGACCGGTCGGCGGCGGCAGCGCGCTGTACATCATGAACGGTATGCCGCGCTCCCGCAGGCGAAGGCAAAGCGTCCCGCTGTCTCCGTCGGACAGGGCGTGATCGAGGATCGCGGCTGAAAGGCCGTCGTGCTCAACCAGCACCTGGGCATGCTTCAGGGTGCCGGTCGTTGTGAGATGCGCGCCGGTGCCATTGAAGGCTGTCGCTATATCCAAGAGGATCAGCGGCTCATCCTCGACGATGAGGATGCTGCACCCGTTGAGATCTGGGTGGGACATGTTTGGCCTTGGGGCGCTGCTAGGCGCGAAGAACCCGAGGCAGGGCGGCCTGTTTGATGGCGGCCGCGAGTGTCCCAAGCACCGGACAACCCTTGAAAAACGCAACAGGATGAATGGCCGGCTCTGCAAGGCCGAGCGCGCATAGCTAGAGCGGACTCGGTGCTGCGTCTCGGCTAAACTACCACGGTGTGGTTGGTTTCATTCAGAAATATTTGCAATCTCTCAGCAATTTGAGTTCGCCACTAGTTCAATCATGATGCCCCTGCGACAGGGATGCGGGGCGGCAAGCGCCAAAAGCCGAGCACGCAGCGCTTAGCGCAGCAGCGCCCAGAAGAAAAAAGCCACCAGGAGCACGACCAGCAGGATCGCGGCCCAATCGGCCGTTTGGAGGCTCGGTTTGCGGTCGCGTTGATTTGCCATGCTCATGAACCGGGGCTCGCTCTGACGTGTGCGGCCGGATGATCCGGCCGCCAACGAGCCTGGATGGCATCGTTTTCGGGGTTTTGCAATTCGCCCAACGCCGGGGGCGCAGCCTCACAGGTCGTCGAACAGGCTCGGCTGCAGATCGGGCGGAACGCCCTTGGGGACGCGCCTGTGACGGCCGAAATCAACCCGGTCGATCAGGCGCGGGTGCCGCTCCGCAAACACGCGCAGCGCCCTCTCGCGGCTGCCTGGAAACCGCACGCCTTCCCAGATCTCGTAGAGCCGGCGCGTGTCGCAGCCGTAGCGGGCCAGCAGATCCTTGCGGCGGATGCGCAGCCAGCGGGCGATCCAGATATCGACGGCATCCTTCTCGGTGAGCGGACGCGGCGGCCCGAACAGAGCCTGGGGCGACGCCTTGACCCGCCTTGGAACGCGAACTTGACTGTCGAACAACATGCTTCCTTTCATGCCACCAGAAAAAAGCAAATTGATGGTCGCCCCGCCAAGGCCGGCCGGCATAGGGTGTGGCCCGCCATGATCCTGTTTCCCGCGATCGACCTCAAGGACGGTCAGTGCGTGCGCCTGAAGCTCGGCGAGATGGCGCAGGCGACCGTGTTCAACGACGACCCTGCCGCGCAGGCCCGCATCTTCGCCGCCCAGGGCTTCCAATACCTGCATATCGTCGATTTGAACGGGGCGTTTGCCGGCAAGCCTGTCAACGCGGAGGCCGTGGACGCCATCCTGGCGAATGTCAGCATCCCCGTGCAACTGGGCGGCGGCATCCGCGACATGGGCCTGATCGAGACCTGGCTCGGCAAGGGCGTTCGCCGCGTGATCCTGGGGACGGCCGCCGTGCGCAGCCCTGACCTCGTGCGCGAGGCGTGCCGCCGCTTTCCCGGCCGCGTTGCCGTCGGCGTCGACGCCCGCGGCGGTAAGGTCGCCGTTGAGGGCTGGGCACAGACCAGCGAGCTTTCCGCCCTCGACCTTGCGCGCCGCTTCGAGGACGCCGGCGTCGCGGCCCTCATTTACACCGACATCGACCGCGACGGCGTGCTGCGGGGCCTCAACCTGCCGGCAACCCTGGCGCTCGCCAACGCCACGTCCATTCCCGTGATCGCCTCCGGCGGCCTTGCCGGACTTGACGACGTCAGGGCGCTGCTGAGGCCCGAGAACGCGCGGCTGGAGGGCGCGATTGCCGGCCGCGCTCTCTACGATGGCCGCCTGGACGCCCGGCAGGCGCTGGCCCTCGTCGCCCAGGCGAACTCCAGGGCGCAGAGCCCGCGCGCCTGACGCATTTTTGTTGCGCGATCGCGCGGCTCCGGCGCAAAAGGGCGCCATGCTGAAGACCCGCATCATCCCGTGCCTCGACGTCAAGGACGGCCGCGTCGTCAAGGGCGTCAACTTCGTGGAGCTGCGCGACGCGGGCGATCCCGTCGAGGCCGCCGCGGCCTATGACGCGGCCGGCGCAGATGAGCTTTGCTTCCTCGACATCACCGCCAGCCACGAGAACCGCGACACCATCTTCTCCATCGTCGAGCGCACCGCGGAGCGCTGCTTCATGCCGCTGACCGTGGGCGGCGGCGTGCGCACCGTGGACGACATCCGCAAGCTGCTCAGGGCCGGCGCCGACAAGGTGTCGATCAACACCGCCGCCGTACAGCGCCGCGCCGTCGTGGCAGAAGGCGCCGACAAGTTCGGCGCGCAGTGCATCGTCGTGGCCATCGACGCAAAAAAGGTCTCCGCCGCCGGTGAAGCCCCGCGTTGGGAAATTTTCACGCACGGCGGCCGCAACCCAACCGGCCTCAATGCCGTTGCCTATGCGCGCGAGGTGGTGGAACTCGGCGCCGGCGAGATCCTGCTGACGTCCATGGATCGCGACGGCACCAAGAGCGGCTTCGACCTCGAGCTCACGCGCGCCGTCTCTGACGCCGTGCACGTGCCCGTCATCGCCTCGGGCGGCGTCGGCACGCTCGACCATCTCGTCGACGGCGTGAAAGTCGGTCACGCCAGCGCGGTTCTCGCCGCCTCCATCTTTCATTACGGAATGTTCACGATAGGACAGGCGAAACGCCATATGGCCGCGGCCGGCATCGCCGTGCGCCTCGACAACAGCGCGCAACGCTGACAGTTCGCGCCACTTCGGCTCGGTGCTTGTGCAATTTCACTGATTCGGTCACTGGCAAGGCTGAACCGCGACCAGTCCGACAGGCCACGAATCTATTTGAGGATTAAGCGGGCGCCGCCCGTGGCGGATCAGCGAATTTATGTCAGATTCGCACGGCAAATACGTTTGTCTGGAACCGCTACCATCACCATTTCTTTAGCATGGTCGGGACTGGCGCCCTGGAGGCCGTGACGCGCTTGGGCCACGCGAAGGCGCGAAAGTACGCGGACCGTTATCCCCGGGGCTCAAAATTGGTCTAGTCTCGGCATTTAGACACGCCGTCTGGAGAGGCGATGACACAATGTCTACGAAGGAAAACATCTTCGACCTCTATGCCCAGGCCTACGAGAGCCAGAAGCAGAACCGGCTTTCGCTGAAGGAATACCTGGAGGGCTGCCGCAACGATCCGTCGATGTATGCCAGCACCGCGGAGCGCATGATTGCGGCAATCGGCGAGCCCGAGCTGGTCGATACCGCCAAGGATGCGCGGCTTGGGCGCATCTTCATGAACCGCACGCTCAAGATCTATCCCGCGTTCAAGGATTTCTACGGGCTGGAAGAGACCATCGAGCGCATCGTCGGCTTCTTCCGTCATGCTGCGCAGGGCCTGGAGGAGAAAAAGCAGATTCTCTATCTGCTCGGCCCGGTGGGCGGCGGCAAGTCATCGCTTGCCGATCGCCTCAAGGACCTGATGGAGCGCCGGCCGATCTACGTGCTGGCCACCAGCGACGGGCTGAGCCCCATCTTCGAGAGCCCGCTGGGGCTGTTCGACCCGGCCAGCATGGGCCCCATGCTGGAGGACCGCTATGGCATTCCGCGGCGGCTGCTGCTCGGCAGCATGTCGCCATGGGCAGTGAAACGGCTCGATGAATACGGCGGCGACATCTCCAAGTTCTCCGTCGTGCAGCTCCATCCGTCCAAGCTGCGCCAGATCTGCGTCGCCAAGACCGAGCCCGGCGACGAGAACAACCAGGACATCTCCGCGCTGGTCGGCAAGGTCGATATCCGCAAGCTAGAGCACTTCGGCCAGAACGATGCCGACGCCTACTCCTATTCCGGCGGATTGAACCGCACCACGCAGGGGGTGCTCGAGTTCGTCGAGATGTTCAAGGCGCCGCTGAAGATGCTGCACCCGCTGCTCACGGCCACGCAGGATCGCACCTACGTCGGCACCGAGAACGTGGGCGCGATGCCCTATCAAGGCCTGATCATCGCCCACTCCAACGAGAGCGAGTGGCAGAGCTTCCGCGCCAACAAGAACAACGAAGCCTTCCTGGACCGCATCAGCGTCATCAAGGTGCCCTACTGCCTGCGCGTCACGGACGAGAAGAAGATTTACGAGAAGCTGCTGGCGGCCAGCGAGCTGAAGACCGCGCCCTGCGCGCCGAGCACGCTGGAAATGCTGGCGCGCTTCTCGGTTCTCACGCGCCTGAGAGCGCACGAGAACTCCTCGCTCTACTCCAAGATGCGGGTGTACGACGGCGAGAGCCTCAAGGACACCGATCCGCACGCCAAGACCATCCAGGAGTACCGCGACGCCGCCGGCGTGACGGAAGGCATGGACGGCGCCTCCACGCGCTTCGCCTACAAGATCCTGTCGGAGACCTTCAACTTCGACACCCACGAGGTCGCCGCCGATCCGGTGCACCTGCTCTACGTGATTGAGCAGGCGGTGCGCCGCGAGCAGCTGCCCGAGGAGACGGAAAGCCGCTGGATCGAGTTCCTGAAGGAGGAGCTGTCGCCGCGCTATGCGGAGTTCATCGGCAACGAGATCCAGAAGGCATATCTGGAGTCCTACAACGACTTCGGCCAGAACCTGTTCGACCGCTACGTGGCCTATGCCGACGCCTGGATCGAGGACCACGACTTCAAGGATCCCGACACCGGCCAGCTTATGAGCCGCCAGGTTCTCGAGCAGGAGCTGTCGAAGATCGAGAAGCCGGCGGGCATCGCCAATCCGAAGGACTTCCGCTTCGAAGTGGTCAAGTTCTCGCTGCGCGCGCGTTCCAAGAACGGCGGCAAGAACCCGAACTGGACGAGCTACGAGAAGATCCGCGACGTCATCGAGCGGCGCATGTTCAGCCAGGTCGAGGACTTGCTGCCCGTCATCAGCTTCGGCAAGAAGCAGGACAGCGAGACCGAGAAGAAGCACGAGGAGTTCGTGCAGCGCATGGTGGAGCGCGGCTATACCCCGCGCCAGGTGCGCCGCCTGGTCGAATGGTACATGCGGGTGAAGAAATCGAGCTGATGAGGGTGCGCCGGGTCTCTGCACGTGCGAGTGTCATGTCCTATCACCCCGCGGGCGGCGCACGTCGCCCGCCGCGGTTGAACCTGTTGTAGCGTGGCGGCCCATGCAAATTGTCGACCGGAGACTGAACCCGAAATCGAAGAGCCTCGGCAACCGCCAGCGCTTCCTGCGCCGCGCGAAAGCCGAGATTCGCGAGGCCATCCGCGACTCGCTCAAATCGCGCAAGGTTTCCGAGACTGAGAACTCGGAGAAGGTGACGATCCGCTCCAAGAGCCTGCGCGAGCCCTCCTTCTCTCTCAGCCGCAACACCGGCCTGCATGACTACGTGCTGCCGGGCAATGAGGAATACCGGGTCGGCGACCAGATCCCGAAGCCCGAGGGCGGCGCCGGCGGCCGCGGCAGCCAGGGCAGCCCCGACGGCGAGGGCCATGACGAATTCACCTTTACGCTGACCAAGGAGGAGTTCCTCGATCTCTTCTTCGATGACCTCAAGCTGCCCAACCTGATCAAGGTGCAGCTCAAGGACCTGAAGGCGCCGAAGCTCGCGCGCGCCGGCTACACCACCGACGGCCCGCCCGCGCGGCTCAATCACGCGCGCACCATGCGCAAGAGCCTCGGCCGCCGCATGGCGCTGCGCCGCCCGAGCCTCGCCGAGATCGAGCGGCTGCAGGCCGAGCTGGCCGCCGCCGAGGCCGAGACGCCCCCTGATGACGCCAAGATCGCCGCCCTCCGCCAGAAGATTGAATTCAAGGAGCGGCTGCGCCGCACCGTCGCCTACATCGATCCGATCGACCTTGCCTACAACCGCTTCGAGCGGGTGCCCAAGCCCACCACGCAGGCCGTCATGTTCTGCCTGATGGACGCCTCCGCCTCGATGACCGAGCCGCTGAAGGACTTGGCCAAGCGGTTCTTCATGCTGCTGCACGTCTTCCTCACCCGCTACTACCGCGAGGTGCACATCGTCTTCATCCGCCACACCAGCACTGCCGCCGAAGTGGACGAGGAAACGTTCTTCCGCGGCACCGAGACCGGCGGCACCGTCATCTCCACCGCGCTTGAGGAAATGCTGAAGGTCGTGCGCGAGCGCTATTCTCCCGCCGACTGGAACATCTATGCCGCGCAAGCCTCCGACGGCGACAACTTCCACGACGACATGCCGCGCTGCCTGGAGCTTTTGAACGACGAGATCCTGCCGGTGTGCCAATACTTCGCCTACATCGAGACCGCACACGGCGAGCGCTTCAACGATACGCTGGAAACGCCGGTGTGGCGGGGCTACATGGAGATCGCCCAGCGGCGCAAGAACTTCGCCATGCGCCGCGTGGCGGCGCCGGAAGACATTTTCCCCGTGTTCCACGAGCTGTTTTCGGCCGGGACCGCGGCGGCATAGCGGGGGTACCGTGGATTTGGCACCAGCAGCAGCGCTTCCCGAACGCAAGGCGGCCAGGGTCCGCCCGCTGTTCGATGGCCCGGAGTGGAACTTCGACCTGCTTCTGAGCGTGTACGAGACGATGGGCGAGATTGCCATTGGCGAGCTCGGTCTCGACATCTATCCAAACCAGATCGAGGTGATCACCGCCGAGCAGATGCTCGACTCCTATTCCTCGATCGGCATGCCGCTGATGTACCGGCACTGGTCGTTCGGCAAGCGCTTCGCGCGCGACGAGGTTCTGTACCGGCGCGGCATGCGCTCGCTCGCCTATGAGCTCGTCATCAACTCCGACCCCTGCATCAGCTACGTGATGGAAGAGAATTCCATGACGATGCAAGCGCTGGTGCTGGCCCATGCCGCCTACGGCCACAACCACTTCTTCAAGAACAACTACCAGTTCCAGCTCTGGACCCAGCCCGACCACATCATCGACTATCTGGGCTTTGCCAAGTCGTATGTCGCCGACTGCGAGGAGCGCTACGGCCAGGAGGCCGTGGAAAGCGTGCTCGATGCCGCACACGCGCTGATGAACCACGGCATCAGCCGCGACCTGCGCCCGCGCCCCCGCAACATCGACAAGCACGAGCGCGAGCGCGCCGCTCGCCGCCGGGCGCACGAGGAGGCGACCTACGACGTCATCTACACCACGCTGCCCGAGATCACGCGCGAGGAAAGCGCCGATCCGGCCGATCCGCAGCACGAGCAGCGGCGGCTGGGCCTGCCGGAAGAGAACCTGCTCTATTTCCTTGAAAAGAACGCACCCAAGCTCGAAGACTGGCAGCGCGAGCTGCTGCGCATCGTCCGCCTGCTGGCGCAGTACTTCTATCCGCAGCGGCAGACCAAGATGATGAACGAGGGCTGCGCCACCTTCGTCCACTATGAGATCCTCAACCGCCTTTACGATCGCGGCCTGCTTACCGACGGCTCGATGCTGGAGTTCCTGCACTCGCACTCTTCGGTCGTGTTCCAGCCCGCCTTCAACGACCGGCGCTTCAGCGGCATCAACCCCTACGCGCTCGGCTTTGCGATGATGAACGACATCCGCCGCATCTGCACCGAGCCGACGGCGGAGGACCGCGACTGGTTCCCTGACTTCGCCGGCTGCGGCGACTGGATGGACACCCTGCGCCAGGCCTGGGCGCAATACCGCGACGAGAGCTTCGTGCTGCAATACCTGAGCCCGAAGCTGATGCGCGACTTCCGCCTGTTCGCAGTCAGCGACGACGCCAAGGACCCGGCGATGGAGGTCAAGGCGATCCACAACGAGCAGGGCTATCGCGACCTGCGCCGGCGGCTGGCGCGCCACTACGACGTCGCCGCGCAGGACCCCGATCTGCAGGTGACGGATGCCGATCTCGCCGGCAACCGCCGCCTGGTGCTGACCCACCACGTGCGCAACGGTGTGCTGCTCGACAAGACTGAAGCCGAGCGCACGCTGCAATACCTCGCCCAGCTTTGGGGCTATCGCGTCAAGCTGGTGGAGGCGGAAGCCGAGGGTGGCCGCGTGCTGAAGGAGCACGAAGCGCTGCCGATGCCGTAACGGCGTCCACTCCTGTCATCCGGGAATTGCGCGCCTGCTCTCCGGCTTCCCGCGGTCAGAGCAGCATCCGGGGCCCAAGTATTCCGGAACTGCCACAAAAATCCGGGCGGAGCTCCGTTCAGCTCAGTCCGCCCAGACGCGCCAGCTCGCGCAGGTGATGGTCTGCGTCGCCGAACGCCATGTCGATCATCGTCAGGCGCTTGAAGTAATGCCCGGCCTTGTACTCCATGGTCATGCCGATGCCGCCGTGGAGCTGAATCGCCGTCTCGCCCACGAACCGCGCCGAGCGCCCGATCTGCACCTTGGCCGCCGAGATCGCCTTGCGCCGCGCCTCCGCGTCGTTCTCCGCCGCCATCATGGTGGCGTAGTAGGCCATGCTGCGCGCCTGCTCGAGCGCGGTGAGCATGTCGACCGCCTTGTGCTGCAGCACCTGGAACGACCCGATCGGCACGCCGAACTGCTTGCGTGTCTTGAGATAGTCGACGGTTAGCTCGTGCAGCGCGGCCATGGCCCCGGAGGCTTCCGCCGCCAGCGCGGCGATCGTCTCGTCGACCGCCCGCTCCAGAACCGCCAGCCCCTTGTCCGGGCCGGCCACCACCGCGTCGGGGCCTACCTTCACCGCCGACAGCGTCACGTCCGCCGCGCGCAGGCCGTCCTGGGTCGAATATCCGCGGCGGGTGACACCGTTGGCCGTGGCATCCACCAGGAACAGGCCGATGCCGCCGCGGTCGGCGCGGCTGCCCTGCGCGCGCGCCGTCACGATCAGCTTGTCGGCGCTGTCTCCGTGCAGCACCACGCATTTCTCGCCTTCCAGCGTGTAGCCGCCCTTGCCGTCGCTGCGCGCGGTCGTTGCCGTATCGGCGAGGTCATAGCGCGCCTGCCGCTCCTGGTGGGCGAGCGCCAGGGTCAGCTTGCCTTCCCCGATCGCGGGCACCAGCGCGCTCAGCAGCGCGTCGTTGCCGGCATGCCGCAGCACGCCGCCGCTCATGATCACGGTCGCCAGGTAGGGCTCCACAGGCAGCGCCCGTCCGAACGCCTCGGCGATGATCATGGTTTCGGTCAACCCCTGGCCCAGGCCTCCGTGCTCCTCGGCAAACGGCACGGCCAGCAGGCCCAGCTCCGCATACTGCTGCCACAGCTTCGCGCTGTAGCCCTTGGGTTCCTTCATGTAGCCCTGGCGCTGGGTGAGGTCGCCGTATGAATCGGCAAGCAACCGCTCCACGCTGTCCTTGAGCTGGCGTTGCTCGTCGCTGAGATCAAAATCCATGAAACCTCGTCCTCCTGCCGGCCTCCCGGCCCGGCTCCTTCTTTACTGCGAACTGCGCCACCCGGCGGCGGCGATCCCTGCGCCAATCAGCAAGCTGCCGCCGATGCGGTTGAACACGCCGACTGCGCGGGCGCTGCTGAAGATCGAGCGTGTCCGCGAGGCGGCCAGCGCATAGCCGGCGGCGTTGAGAAAGGCGAGCGTGACGAACGTCGCCTCCAGCACCATCACCTGCGGCCAGAACGCGGCATGCTGATCGATGAACTGCGGCACAAAGGCGACGAAAAAGGTGATGCTCTTCGGATTCAGCGCCGTCACCAGCCAGGCGTGGGCCAGAATGCGCCTGCTGCTGACCTCCTCGCCTGCCGGGTCCACCTGCAGCCGGCCGCCGGCACGCCACAGGTTGATCCCGAGCCACACGAGATAGGCCGCGCCAAGCCATTTCAGCACCGTGAACAGCGTCGCCGAGGCCGCCAGCAGCGCGCCGATGCCCAGCATCGACAGGCTCATGGCGGTGAAATCACCCAGCGCCACGCCCGCCGCCACCGGCAGCGCGACACGAACGCCGCGGCCCAGCGCGTATGAGATCACCAGCAGGATGGTCGGACCCGGAATCACCAGCAGCACGGCGGATGCCGTGGCGAACGCAAGCCACGTAGCACTACTCATCGACAGCCGCTCCGTGCCGGCAGGCGATCAAAATCCCAGCACCGCCTTGGCGAGGATGTTGCGCTGGATCTCGTTCGACCCGCCGTAAATCGACACCTTGCGGTAGTTGAAATACCCCGGTGCGGCCGGCGCGGCCCAGTCGGCCCCCACCGGCGGCTCGTTGGAGCCGAACTCGGGATCGTCTGCATCGGGCTGGAACGGCACCGCCAGCGGCCCGGCCACCTCCAGCAGCAGCGCCGTGGTCGCCTGCTGCACCTCGCTGCCCTTGATCTTGAGGATCGACGATTTCGGGTTGGGCAGCCGGTCCTTGCGGTCGCGGTCCTCGGCGAGCACGCGCATCTGCGTCATCTCGAGCGCCTTCAGCTCGACCTCGACGGCGGCCACCTTCTCGCGGAAGCGCTCATCCTCCATCAGCGGCTTGTCGCCGGCCTGCACGCGCGCGGCCAGTTCCTTGATACGCTGGATACGCTGCTTGGAGTAGCCCACGCGGGCGATGCCGGTGCGTTCGTTACCGAGCAGGAACTTGGCGCAGTCCCAGCCGCGGTTCTCCTGGCCGACGAGGTTCTCGACCGGCACCTTGACATCGTCGAAGAACACCTCGTTCACCTCGCGCCCGCCATCCATGGTCTGGATCGGCCGCACGGTGATGCCGGGCGTCTTCATGTCGATCAGGATGAAGGAGATGCCGAGCTGCTTCTTGGCCGCGGGATCGGTGCGGCACAGGCAGAAGATCCAGTCGGCGTATTGCGCCAGCGTGGTCCAGGTCTTCTGGCCGTTGACGACATAATGGTCGCCCTGGCGCACGGCGGTGGTCTTCAGGCCGGCCAGGTCGGAGCCCGCGCCCGGCTCGGAGAAGCCCTGGCACCACCAGTCGTCGAGCGCCGCCATGCGCGGCAGGAATTTCTTCTTCTGCTCCTCGGTGCCGAAGGCAATCACCACCGGCCCGCACATGGAGACGTTGAAGGGCAGCGGCTGCGGCACGCCGTTGAACTGCAGCTCCTCGGTGTAGATGTAGTGCTGCACCGGCGTCCAATCCGAGCCGCCCCACTGCTTGGGCCAGTGCGGCACCGCCAGGCCCTTGGCGTGCAGGACTTTATGCGCCTCGACCATCTCCTCCTTGTCGAGATGGCGGCCCTCCTGCACCTTGGTGCGGATCGAGGCCGGCACCTTGGTGCGGAAGAACGTGCGCAGCTCCTCGCGGAAGGAATTTTCCTCGGGGCTGAAACGAAGATCCATCGCGCTCTCCCTTAGACGATCTCGAACAGGCCGGCCGCGCCCTGGCCGCCGCCGATGCACATGGTCACCACCGCATACTTGACGCCGCGCCGCTTGCCCTCGATCAGGGCGTGGCCTGTCATGCGCGCGCCGCTCATGCCGTAGGGATGGCCGATCGAAATCGCGCCGCCGTCCACGTTGAGCTTGTCCTGCGGAATGCCGAGCTTGTCTCGGCAATAGAGCACCTGGCTGGCGAACGCCTCGTTCAGCTCCCATAGCCCGATGTCATCCATCTTCAGGCCGGTGCGCTGCAGCAGGCGCGGCACAGCGAACACGGGGCCGATGCCCATCTCGTCCGGCTCGCAGCCGGCCACCGCAAAGCCGCGGAAGATGCCCATCGGCTTTATGTTGCGCCTTGCCGCTTCCTTGTCGGACATCAGCACGCACGCCGATGCGCCGTCGGAAAGCTGGCTGGCATTGCCCGCGGTGATGAACTGATCGTCGCCGCGCACCGGCTTGAGCTTGGCAAGGCCTTCCAACGTGGTATCCGGCCGGTTCCCCTCATCGCGCTCGAGCGTGACCGTGCGCTTGGAGATTTCCTTCGTCTCCTTGTTCTCCACCTGCATGACGGTGGTCATGGGCACGATTTCCTGGTCGAGCCGGCCGGCCTTCTGCGCCGCCGCCGTTCGCTGCTGGCTTATAAGCGCGAATTCGTCCTGCTTCTCGCGGCTGATGCCGTAGCGCTTGGCGACGATATCAGCGGTCTCGATCATGGGCATGTACAGCGCGCCCTTGTGCTCGAGGATCCATTCGTTGCGATAGAACTTGGTATTGAGGTTCATCTGCACGAGGCTGATCGACTCAAGGCCGCCGGCCACCGCCACCGGCACGCCGTCGTTGCGGATCGCATTGGCGGCGAGCGCGATGGCCTGCAGGCCCGAGGAGCAGAAGCGGTTGACCGTCTGCCCGGCGGTCGTGACAGGCAGCCCTGCACGGATGGCGCATTGCCGGGCGATATTGCCGCCGGTGGCGCCTTCCGGGTTGGCGCAGCCCATCGTCACGTCTTCGACGCTGGCCGGGTCGATGCCGGCCCGTTTCACCGCATGCTGGATGACGTGCCCGCCCATGTCGGCGCCGTGGGTGAGGTTGAAGACACCGCGCACGGCCTTGCCGATCGGAGTGCGGGCGGTGGAGACGATGACGGCGTCGACCATGACTTGAAGTCCTTTCGTGACAAACGGTTCAATGCACGCGTACGGCGTGGGTGCCGGTCATTCTGCGGCGGCTCTTGCTTTCTGCTTTTGCCGTTCTTCTTCGATCAACTCTTTCTTCGACAGCTTGCCGACCGCGGTCTTCGGCAGCGCCTCGCGGAATTCCAGGTGCGCGGGCAGCTCGTGCTTGCCGAGCTTGTCGGCCAGGAACGCGCGCAGATCGTCAAGGGTGAAGGGAGCGCGCCCCGGCTTCAACTGGACGAACGCCTTCGCACTCTCGCCGCGATAGTCGTCCGGCACGCCAATCACGCACACCTCGGCAACATCTGGATGCTCGTAGATCGCCTCCTCGATCGCGCGCGGGTACACATTGAAGCCGCCGGAGATGATCATGTCCTTCTTGCGGTCGACGATGTAGAAGAAACCCTCCTCGTCCATGTATCCGATGTCGCCGGTCAGGAACCAGCCGTCGACGAAGGATGCGGCGGTTTCCTCGGGCGCATTGAAATAACCCTTGGTGACATTCGGCCCCTTGATGCGGATTTCGCCGATCCCGCCGGGCTTCAGCACCCGCCGGCTGTCCTCCAGCGCCACCACATCCATCATGATGCCGGGCAGCGGCAGCCCGCATGAGGCCGGCTTGTGGGGTCCTTCGCGCGGATGGCTGGTGCCGGCGGGCGAGGTTTCGGTCATGCCCCAGCCGCCGCCGACGCGGTGGCCGGTGAGCTGAAAGAACTTCTCCGCCACCTCCACCGGGATGCCGGCCCCGCCCGATCCGGCAAAACGCAGCGAGGAGAAATCGCGCTTCTCGATGCCCGGCGTGTTGACGAGAGCGATCCACATGGTCGGCACGCCGGGAAAGATGGTGGCTTTCTTCTCCTCGATGTCCTTGAGCGTCGTCTCTACGTCGAAGCGCAGCCGCAGCATAACCTCGTTGCCGTCGCTCAGCGCACGCAGCATCACCGCGGTCAGCGCGTAGATGTGAAAAAGCGGCAGCACGCAGATCACCTTGTCCTCGCCCGGCAGCGACATGCGCTGCGGCGTGCTCCAGGTGTTGTAGATGGAGATGGCCGAGGTGATGTTGGCGTGCGTCAGCATCGCACCCTTCGGCTTGCCGGTGGTGCCGCCGGTATATTGCAGCAGGGCAATGTCCTCGACATCCACCTTCGGCCACGCGCGCGGCAGCGTCTTCGCGCCCGCGGTGCGCAATGCCTCGACCGTCACCGTCTGCGCGTCCTGGGGAATGGGTGTGACCGGAATCGGCGATGGCCCGAAGCGCGCATCGTCGCCCACGATCAGCTTGTCGGCGTGGCCACTGGCCATCAGCTTCTGCGCCATGCCCAGCATCGGCCCGATGTTGGTCGTCGCCAGCACCCGCGCCCCGCTGTTGTCCATCTTGAAGGCCAGCTCGCGCTCGGCGTCGAGCGGCGAGAGGTGGACGATGCGCCCGCCGGCCTTGAGCACGGCGAAGAACAGGATGGGATGATAGGGCGTGTTCGGCAGATAGAAGGCCACGGTCACACCCGGCTTCACCCCGAGATCGATCAGGCCGGCGGCGACGGCATCCACCTCCTCGGCCAGCTCACGATAGGTGATCTTGCGGTCGCGGTACTCGAGCGCGGGCTTGGCGTTGAAGCGCGCCGCAGCAGTCGTCAGAAGTTGCGGAAGAGTCGTGATGTCGAGCGGAGCATCCCAGCGCACCCCGGCGGGGTAGCTCTTTTCCCAGATGCGCTCCTCGCCCATAGGCCAGCCCGGTTGTGAATGCTTGATGTCCCGAACTATGATCGGGCGAACCTAGGCGCGCGTCGCCGCCTTGGCAACAAGTTAACGTATACGGCAAGGGAGGCCGGTGCGGCCATGAAAAATCCGTTCGATCTTTCCGGCCAGGTGGCGGTGATCACCGGTTCGAGCCGCGGCATCGGGCGGTCGGCCGCCGAAACAATGGCTTCGCTCGGAGCGAAGGTTGTGATCTCCAGCCGCAAGGCGGACGCCTGCCAGGAGGTGGCCGCGGCCATCAGGAAATCGGGCGGCGAGGCCATCGTCATTCCCTGCAACATCTCGCGCAAGGAGGAGGTGGAAGCGCTCGTGCAGGGCACGCTCAAGCAGTGGGGCAAGATCGACGCGCTGGTATGCAACGCCGCCGTCAATCCCTACTTCGGCCCGCTGGCGAAGATCCCCGACGAGGCGTTCGACAAGATCATGAGCTCGAACGTGCGCAGCAACCTCTGGCTCTGCAACGCCGCCATTCCCGGCATGGCCGAGCGCGGCGGCGGCAACGTCATCATCGTGTCCTCCATCGGCGGCCTGCGCGGCAGCGCCATGCTGGGCGCCTATGGCATCTCCAAGGCCGCGGATTTCCAGCTCGCGCGCAGCCTCGCCGTCGAATGGGGACCCAGGAACATCCGCATCAATTGCATCGCGCCGGGCCTTGTGAAGACAGACTTCGCGCGCGCGCTTTGGGAAGACGCCGAACGGCTGAAACCGCGCCTGGAAACCACCCCGCTGCGCCGCATCGGCGATCCCGATGACATCGGCGGCATCGTGGCCTTTCTCGCCTCGCGCGCGGCCGCGTTCATGACGGGCACGGTGATCGTCGCCGACGGCGGCGTCACGATCGCCTGACGTCACGAGCTTCCGCTAGAGGGCGCCCGGCGCGCTGACCGACAGAGGTGCCGCGCCGACGACCGGCTTCGCATCGAAGGCGAGGCCGCGGTCGCGCGCCAGATGCATCATCGCGCGCTCGGCCAGCGCGGTAATGGTCAGCAGCGGGTTCACCCCGAGCGAGCGCGGCATGATGGAGCCATCCATCACGAACAGCCCTTCGTGAACATCGGTTGGCCCGCTGCTGGCGCGCGCGTCGAACACCTGGCACTTGTGGTTGACCACGCCGTCCGCACGCTCGCGGCCCATGCCGCAGCCCCCGAGGGGATGTGCAGTCGCCGGTTGCTGACCCATCATCGTGCCGGACAGCGGGTTCTTCACGTAGCTGCCGCCGGCCGCCCTCACCAGCGCGTCGAGCTTCTCGTCGAGGCGGCGATAGACGGGCTCGTTCGCCGCGTGCGGCCAGCGCACGGTGACGCGGCCGTCCTCCATCACCAGCCGCCCCGAGGCGCTGTCGTGCGACACCGCAAAGAAGGTCTGCAGGCCGGCGAAGGGTCCCTTGTACACGCCGGCGACAAGGCTCTGCAGCGCTCCCAGCAAGCGGCCGTTGGGAATGAACAGAACGGGCAAAATTGGCGCCAGCGCCGACGGCAGCACGCCCTCCTGGATGGTAAGGCTGCCCGCCAGCTCGCGCTCGTCAACGATCTCGATTTGGCCGGACACGCACGCGCCCACCTGTATATCCGCGATTTTTGGCGGGTGGCCGATGCCGATGGCATTCACGGGGATGTTCGCGCCGTACCCGAAGGCAATGATGTCGCCATTGGCCGAGAACCTCTCACCCAGCCGATCCGACACCGCCAGGCCGTTCTCGCGTGAGCGCAGCAGGATCTCGGTGCTGCCGAGGGTGCCGGCGGCGAGGATCACCATGTCGGCAACAATCGTGCGCTCCACCGGCGCACCGCCACTCCCGCCCTGCAGCTCGGCAAACACCTCCCACGTCCCGTCGCTGCGCTTGCCGATGCGCGTGACGCGGACGCCTGTGAAAATCTCCGCGCCGTGCCGCTTGGCATCCGGCAGATAGGTCAGCGCCACGGTGTTTTTGGCGCCGACATTGCACCCGCCGCAGCAATCGCCGCAGCGCACGCACGCGGGCTGGCGCACGCCTGCCGGATTGATGGTCTCCTCAAACCCTACGACCACGGGTGCGGCGACCGGCGCAGTGCCGACGGCCTGGCTTGCATTGAGCAGCGCCTTGAACTTGGTCTGCTCCGCAGCCTGCGGATCGCGCGCCGGCCGCACCCAGGCCGCGGCGCGGCCGTAAGCTTCATCGAGCAGGCCGTCCTGCGCGATCTGGCCGGGCCAGACATCGTCATCGAACACGCGCGGATCGGGGCGCAACGCCACCCCGGCGTTGATCAGCGAGCCGCCGCCCAGGCCGCAGCCCACCAGCACGTGCATGTCTCTGCCGAGGCGCACGTCATAGAGGCCGGTCGCCGAGCCCACGCGGACCGCGCCACCCGAGAGCTGCATCTCGCGCCGCAGGTCGGGGAACCGGGTGGGAAACTCCCCCGTCACGAACTCGCGCCCGCGCTCGAGCACGGCCACGCGCTTGCCGGCCCGGGCAAGGCGGGAGGCTGCCACACCGCCCCCGTACCCCGAACCTACAACCACAGCGTGATATTTGTCTTTGAGACAATCAGAAGTAAGGGAAAGTCGCGTCATCTGGCTCCTTCTGTGGCGCGCACACTAGTTGTCTGCGCCGCCTGGGAAAAGGGGCTCGTGCGCGGCCCAGGGAGGGCCTTGCAGAGGCGTTTCGCCCTCGGACCTCCAAGGCCCCACTCAAACCGGATCGGCTTCCCTGCGCCTCCTGAGCCGCTTTGTGCGATGATATAATGTTTCATTAACGCCACAGCCGCCCGGAAACCCGTCGGCCGCACCTACGTGCACCAGGACAGGCCCGCCGCTGCCCCGCTAAGCGTTATAGAGTTACAGTCGGGGAGCGGCGATGCCAGTTGGGCGTTTTGTGCGCGGGATGGTGCTGGGACTAGGGGGCCTGGCCGTGATCGCGGCTCCCGAGCGGATGCTGGCTCAGGAAGAATTGCCCGACCTGACGGTGACCGCGCCGAAAAAGAAGCCTCCGCGCCAGGCGCGCAAAAAGGGGACTCGCCCCGCATCTACCACCGCGGCTACGTCGCCCGCGCCTTCCAAACCCACACCTCCCGCGGTGGCCGCAGCCACGTTCTCATCGATCACGACCGTGCCGGCCACCGACATCGCGGCGACGCCCGGCTCCAACCTCGCCGACTCGCTGATGAACCAGCCCGGCGTCACCGGCTCCAGCTTCGCGCCCGGCGCCAACCGGCCCATCATCCGCGGCCTCGATAACAACAGGGTGCGGGTTCAGGAGAACGGCATCGCCGCTCAGGATGTGTCGGCCCTGAGCGAGGACCATGCGGTTCCGATCGATCCCTTCGCCGCCGACAACATCGAGATCATCCGCGGACCTGCGACCCTGCGCTACGGCTCGCAGGCGATCGGCGGGGTGGTGAGCGCCAACAGCGAGCGCATCCCCACCATCATCCCCTTGCACGGCTTCACCGCACAAACGATGGGCGGCGTCACCTCGGTGAACAACGGCGTCGACGGCGCCTTCAAAACAACCGCGGGATCGGGCAATTTCGCGGTTCATGCGGACGCCTTCGCGCGCCACGCCAACGACTACGGCACCCCGCGCGGCACCCAGGCGAACTCGTTCGTCGACAATAGCGGCTTTGCCGTCGGTTCGTCCTTTATCGGCAGGGACGGGTTCCTCGGCGTCTCCTTCTCGCGCTTCAACGCGCTCTACGGCATCCCTGGCGCCGATGCGCTCACGGAGAAGCCGCGCATCGACATGCAGCAGGACAAGGTGCAAACGCGCGGCGAATGGCGCGTCGGCAGCCTCGGCATCGAGGCCATCCGCTTGTGGGGCGGTGCTTCCAGCTACGCGCACAACGAGATCGATTTCGGCAGCGGATCGCCGCAGGTCGGCTCGCGCTTCACGAGCCGGGCGCAGGAGGGCCGCGTCGAGGTCCAACACACGCCGGTAACCACCCCGTTCGGCCGGCTGACCGGCATGGTCGGCACCCAGTTTGGGCATCGCGAGCTGGAGGGGAAGAGCTTCGAGGGTGATTCGCTGCTGGATCCGGCGCGAACATCCTCCATCGCCGGCTTCTGGTTCGAAGAGCTGCAGCCCACGAAGCGGCTGCGGTTCCAGGCTGCGCTGCGCATCGAGCAGGTGAATGTCAGCGGCACCGGGCTCGACCTGACCAACCCGGCCACGCCGGCGCTGGCCACGGGCGAGAAGACGTTTCAGCCCTTCAGCGCCAGTGCGGGCGCGCTCTATGAGCTGCCCTTCGGCGTTGTTGCACGGCTCACCGGCCAGTATGTGGAACGGGCGCCGGACGCGGCCGAGCTGTTCTCAAAAGGGGCACATGATGCCACCGGCACCTTCGAAATCGGCAATCCGTTCCTCACGACGGAAGCCGCCCGCACGGCCGAGCTGGGCTTCAAGAAGGACAAAGGCGCATTCCGCTTCGACGCCTCGGCCTACTACACCGCTTTCGACGGCTTCATCTTCAAGCAGCTCACGGGCGAGACTTGCGACGTCGCGCTGGCTTCCTGTTCTCCCGCGGGCGGCGGCGGCGACCTGAAGCAGGTCCTCTTCAGCCAGCGGGATGCCGTCTTCCGCGGCGCCGAGCTGCAGGCCGAGCTCGACCTTGGGCGCATCTGGCACGGCACCTGGGGCGTCGATGCCCGTTACGACTTCGTTCGCGCCACCTTCGACGACGCCGCCAGCGGCAACGTACCGCGCATCCCGCCGCACCGCGCCGGCATGGGGGTCTATTTCCGCAACGAGGCGTGGCGCGCGCGAGCCAGCGTCCTGCACGCGTTCGACCAGGACAAATTCGGCGAGAATGGGACGCCGACCAAGGGCTACACCCTGCTGGGCGCCGAGCTTGCCTACACCTTCAAGCTGCCGCAGCAGGCGGGCCTTTTGCCGGAGATGACCATCGGGCTGAAGGCGGAAAACCTGCTCGATGATGACGTGCGCAACGCCGTCTCCTTCAAGAAGGACGAGGTTCTCGAGCCCGGCCGCAGCATTCGCCTGTATGGCATCGTGAAGCTCAATTGAGGCATCGCGCGGCCGCGACGGCATTTTGCATTGCACAACGTTAACGTGCCAATCGACGGGCGAACCTTAAAATCACGACGCTGCGACAATCTCCATTTCCCGTTGAAAATCGGACTTGGATTGAGTGTGGAAGTTGGGATAACGCATCCCAATCTAGTAAGGTGGGCAGCTGGGGACTGAGCCACAGGGTCGAGGTGATGGAGCAGGGGCAGACTGAAGCACGAAGAAAGGGCCGCACGGCCCCTACCAACGTTTCCAATCCTCAATACTTCCACAAGGTCGTCGACTGCCAGTGGGCCTGCCCCACTCATACTCCCGTTCCCGAGTACATCCGACTGATCGCCCAGGGCCGCTACGCTGCGGCCTTTATGCTGAACTGGGAGAGCAACGTATTTCCCGGCATTCTCGGCCGCGTGTGCGATCGCCCGTGCGAGCCCGCGTGCCGGCGCGGCCGCGTTGAGGAGAAGCCGGTTGCCATCTGCCGGCTGAAGCGCGTCGCCGCTGACTACAAGGGCGAGATCGACGCGTTCCTGCCCGAGATCCCGAAAAAGAAGAACGGCAAGAGGATCGCTCTGATCGGCGCCGGCCCCGCCTCGCTCACGGTGGCGCGCGATCTGCTGCCGCTCGGCTACACCTGCGTGCTGTTTGAAAAGGACCCCAAGGGCGGGGGCCTGATGCGCACCAATATTCCCTCCTTCCGGCTGCCGGTGACGGTGCTCGATGAGGAAGTCGAGCGCATCCTCGCCTTCGGCGTCGAGGCGCGCTTCGGCCAGGAGATCAAGAGCCTCAACGGGCTTCTCAAGGAAGGGTTCGATGCGGTGTTCATCGGCACCGGCGCACCCAAGGGCAAGGACCTCGATATTCCCGGCCGCAAGGAAGGCGCGGCCAACATCCATATCGGTATCGACTGGCTGACGTCGGTGGCCTTCGAGCACGTGCACACCGTCGGCCGGCGCGTGGTCGTCATCGGCGGCGGCAACACCGCCATGGACTGCTGCCGCACCGCACTGCGGCTCGGCGGCATGGAGGTGACCGTCACCGTACGCTCGCCGCGCCGGGTGATGAAAGCCTCGCCGTGGGAGATCGAAGACGCCGAGCACGAGGGCGTACCCATCCTCGACAATCACGCGCCGAAGGCGTTCGTGATGGACCGCGGCCGCCTGACTGGCGTGCGCTTCAGCAAGATGAAGGAGGTCGGCACCGACAAGAACGGCCGTCCTAAGCTGGAGCCCTCCGGGGAAGAGGTCGTGATCCCCTGCGATGACGTGCTGATGGCCATCGGCCAGGACAACGCCTTCCCCTGGATCGAGCGCAATATCGGTCTCGAGTTCAACGAGTGGGGCATGCCGACGGTCGACAAGGTGACCATGATGTCGACACGGCCCGGCGTGTTCTTCGGCGGCGATGCGGCCTGGGGACCTGAGAACATCATCTGGGCCGTTGCGCACGGCCACCACGCCGCGATCTCCATCGACGCCTTCTGCCACGGTCGGCCGCTAACCGAGCGGCCGCCGCCGGGCGCAAACCTCGTCAGCCAGAAGATGGGCATTCACGAGTGGTCGTATAAGAACAGTTACTCGGCGCTGCACCGCGTGCCGATGCCCCACGCCGACAAGGCCCAGTCGCTGCGCAATCTCAAGGTGGAAGTCGAGCTTGGCTACGATGACAAGCTTGCTGCAAAAGAATCGGAACGCTGCCTGAACTGCGATGTGCAGACGGTGTTCTCCGCGCCGCTGTGCATCGAGTGCGACGCCTGCATGGACATCTGCCCGGTCGACTGCATCAACTTCACCGAGAACGACGACGAGCCGTCACTGCGCCGCAAGCTGCGTGTGCCCGCGCTCAACAGGACACAGGATCTGTACGTCTCGCCGCCCCTGAAGACCGGCCGCATCATGGCCAAGGACGAGGACGTGTGCCTGCACTGCGGATTGTGCGCCGAGCGCTGTCCGACCGGTGCCTGGGACATGCAGAAATTCATGTACGTGGAAGCGCAGGCCTCGCAAGCTTGTCTGACCCATCACAATGCCTACCTGCGCTGACGAGAGGCCTTTTCGAAGATGAGCGGGATCAATGACTTTGTGGTGAAGTTCGCCACGGTGAACGGCTCGGGCTCGGCGAGCGCCAATACGATATTCGCCAAGACCTTGTTCCGGATGGGCATCCCTGTCAGCCCGAAAAACATCTTCCCATCCAACATCCAGGGTCTGCCCACCTGGTACGAGGTGCGCGTCTCCGAGGCGGGCTATATCGCGCGACGCGAGGGCATCGACCTGATGGTCGCCATGAACCCGCAAAGCTTCAAGGACGACCTGGAGTCCGTCGTCCCTGGCGGCTGGCTACTTTACGATTCAACCCTGCCGCGCGTGTGGCCACGCGACGACATCACGGTGCTTGGCATCCCCATCGCCGAGATGTGCGCGAAGAAGTGGAGCGATCCGCGGCAGCGGCAGCTCTTCAAGAACATGGTCTACGTCGGCGCCCTGACCGCGCTGTTGGAGATCGACGTTGAGGTTCTGAAAGGGGCCGTCACGGATCAGCTGCGCGGCAAGGAGAAGCTGGTCGCAGCCAACATGGAAGCCATCGAGTTGGGACGCGCCTACGCTCTGGAGCGCTTCAACTGTCCCCTGCCGATCCGGGTGCGCGCCGCGCAAGGCACCAAGGGCAAGATCATGGTCTCCGGCAACGATGCGGCCGGGCTTGGCGCCATCTATGCGGGGGCAACGGTGTGCGCCTGGTATCCGATCACGCCCTCGACTTCGCTGGCGGAAGCCTTCGAGCGGCACGCCAAGCGGCTGCGTGTCACCAAGGACGGCAAAAAGCTCTACGGCATCGTGCAGGCGGAAGATGAGCTGGCGGCCATCGGCATCGCCATCGGCGGCGGCTGGAACGGTGCACGTTCGTTCACGGCGACGTCGGGCCCCGGCATCTCGCTGATGAGCGAATTCCTGGGCCTTGCCTATTTCGCCGAGCTGCCGGTAGTGCTGTTCAACATCCAGCGCGGCGGGCCCTCCACAGGCATGCCCACGCGCACGCAACAGTCCGACATCCTCGCCTGCGCCTACGCTTCGCACGGCGACACCAAGCATGTGCTGCTGTTTCCCGCCAACCCGACGGAGTGCTTCTCGCTGGGCGCGCAGGCGTTCGATCTCGCCGAGCGACTGCAGACACCGGTGATCGTCATGTCCGACCTCGACATCGGCATGAACGACTGGGTGACCGAGCCCTTTGCCTGGGATGACGCGTATGCGCACGACCGCGGCAAGGTGCTGAGCCAGGAAGCCCTGGAGAACTTCAAGCAGCTCAAGGGGGCCGACTGGGGCCGCTACCAGGACATCGACGGCGACGCCATCCCCTACCGCACGCTGCCCGGCACCCACCCCACCAAGGGGGCCTTCTTCACCCGCGGCAGCTCGCACGACGAGAACGCGCGCTACACCGAGGACGGCCGCGTCCACGCGCGTGTCATAGACCGCATTCGCCGCAAGTTCGACACCGCGGCCACCCTGATGCCGAAGCCGGAGATTACGGTGCGCGACAAGAGCGGCACCATCGGCGTTGTCTATTTCGGTGGCACCGCCCCGGCCGTGCGCGAGGCGCTCGACGGGCTCGATCGCGAGGGCATACGCGTCAATGCGATGCGCATCAAGGCGTTCCCCTTCTCGCGCGACGTCGTCGCCTTCTGCGCCGCGCATGAAACCGTGCTGGTGGTGGAGCAGAACCGCGACGCGCAGATGCGCGCGCTGCTGATGACCGAGGCCAACGTGCCCGGCAACAAGCTCATTCCGGCCCTGAACTACGACGGCATGCCGCTGACGGCGGCCTTCGTGCGCGGGGTCGTGCTGAAAACCCTTCGTCCGGCCAAGGCCGCAGCAGAATAACACTTCGAGAGACAACGATGAGCTACATCCCGAAGCCCTCGGCCCACCACCCGGCGCTGCCGCGCAACTCCCTGGGCCTCACGCGGCGCGACTATGAAGGCACGATGTCGACGCTGTGCGCGGGTTGCGGCCACGATTCCATCACCGCGGCGCTGATCGAGGCGTGCTTCGAGATGGACCTGCCGGCCCATCGCATCGCCAAGGTGTCGGGCATCGGCTGCTCATCAAAGGCGCCGACCTACTTCCTCTCGCGCAGCCACGGCTTCAATTCGGTGCACGGCCGTATGCCGTCGATCACGACCGGCGCCGCCATCGCCAACCGCGATCTCGTGTACATCGGCGTGTCCGGCGACGGCGATACTGCCTCCATCGGCCTCGGCCAGTTCTGTCACGCTGTGCGGCGGCGGTTGAACATGACCTACATCGTCATGAACAACGGCTGCTACGGCCTCACCAAGGGCCAATTTTCGGCCACCAACGACAAGACGTCGCCGTCCAAAAAGGGGGAGGCGAATCCGTTCGACGCCATTGACCTGTGCCAGATGGCGATCCAGCTCGGCGCCGGCTTCGTCGCACGCTCGTTCTCCGGCGACAAGGCGCAGCTCATCCCGCTGATCAAGGCCGCCATCAGCTACAAGGGCTTCGCGTTCCTCGACGTTATCAGCCCGTGCGTGACGTTCAACAACCATCCGACCTCGACCAAGAGCTACGACTACGTGCGCGCCCACAACCAGGCCGTCGACAAGCTCGACTTCATCGAGGAAAAGGAGGAGATCACCGCGAGTTACGAGGAGGGCACCTCGGTGGAGGTCGAGATGCACGACGGCTCCCGCCTCGTGCTGCACAAGCTCGACGCGGATCACGATCCCCGGGATGCCGACTCGGCCATCATGGCGATCCGTTCCGATGCCGCCAAAGGCGAGATTGCGACCGGCCTGCTGTACATCAACGAAGCGCAGGTCGACATGCACGACATCCTGGCCACGGACGTGCGCCCCCTCAATCAGATGCCCATGAGCGAACTCTGTCCGGGCTCCAAGGCACTCGAAGCCATCAACGCCCGGCTGCGCTAGGACGCGCGCGAAGCACTACCTGATGCTGGGGTTCTCGGCCATGGTGCGCTTGCAGGCCGCGCGCCATTCCGCCTTCGACATATGCGTTTCCTTATCCCAGAAGCCCATGCAGTCGGCGAGCGTCTTGCCACCGCCGCCCGGCACGCTCGGTGCGGACTCGCTGGGACTTGTCGACCCCGAACCGGGCGAGAGGGCCAGGTTGGTGGCCGTGCCGCCGCCCGTGATCTGCGTTGGCAGCGGCTGGGCGAGCGGCGGTATCGGCTGAAGTGGCTGCATCGGTCCGAGTGTCGAGGACGGGCCGGTCGAGGGCGGCAAGGGCGTCACCGGCGCTGGGCCAATGTTGCCGCCGCCCCCGACGCTGCCGGACCGGGAAGTGCTTCCCGAGCCCCCTGAGGGCGAGCCGCCGGAAGATCGGAGCTGGGCCATCCTGGGAGCGGTCCACGAGCCTGAGCGCGGCGATGCCACCGGCGCCGCGACGCCGGAGCGCACGCCCAAACCATGACCGGCGCCGTGGGCGCCGGCTAACCCACTTCCAAAGGCGCTGGCAACGATGGTGGCGGCAGTGACCGCCAGGACGCTGGGAAACTTGAACATGGCACCATCCCCTGTTTCGCGGGTCATTTTGGCCATCAACGCCGCCGGAGGCGCTCGGTTCAGCGCGCGCCGGGCACGAGTGCGTGTTTGAGGGAAGGATGCATCCCGCGGGGGTGCGCCCGAACTGGACCAGCACGGCCTTGCACCCTCGGAACGGTTCGCCTACGAGATACCGTCGCGCTTTACAGGGGACCGCCGAAATGAACTACGCCATCGAACCCACGCCGCCGGCCGTGGTGCCGATCAAGGGCACCGACAAGGTCTTTCCAATCCATCGCATTTACTGTGTTGGCCGGAACTATCACGAGCACACCAAGGAAATGGGCGGCGACACGCGCGACCCGCCGTTCTTTTTCCAGAAGAACCCAGACAACATCGTCACCAACGGCAGGTTTCCCTACCCCTCGAGCACCAGCAACGTGCACTTCGAGGTGGAAATGGTCGTCGCCCTGAAATCGGGCGGCGTGAACATCAAGGCCGCTGACGCGCTCAGCCACGTCTACGGCTATGCCGTTGGCATCGACATGACCCGGCGGGATCTGCAGGACGCGGCCAAGAAGCTGGCGCGTCCGTGGGAGGTCTCCAAGGCGTTCGAGGCGTCGGCGCCTTGCTCCGCGCTGGTGCCCGCACGCGACGTGAAGGATCCCGCCCGTGGCGCAATCTGGCTGGACGTCAACGGCCAGCGCAAGCAGACCGGCGACCTTTCGCAGATGATCTGGGACGTGCCGCACCAGATCGAGTTCCTGTCCGGCCTGTTCGAGCTGAAGGCAGGTGATTTGATCTTCAGCGGTACTCCGTCCGGCGTTGGAGCGGTCCGCAAGGGCGATACGATGACGGCCCACATCGACGGCATCGCCGATCTCGAGGTGAAGGTCGTCTGAGCCAGCCGCCGTCCCACCGGCGGCGATGCGCCGGCGGGGGCTGGAACCAAGCAAGCGCGGAGTTGCAAATGGCGCGTCGTGGAGCGGACCTGCTTGTCGACTGTCTCGCCGCCCACGGCGTCGATCGGGTGTTCTGCGTTCCCGGTGAGAGCTACCTCGCCGCGCTCGATGCCTTGCACGACAGCAACGCCATTCAAACGATCGTGTGCCGCCACGAGGGCGGCGCCGGCTTCATGGCGGTGGGCGACGCCAAGGTCACCGGGCGCACCGGCGTGGCCTTCGTCAGCCGCGGCCCTGGCGCAACCAACGCGTCGATCGCCGTGCACATCTCCGAGCAGGACGGTGTTCCGCTGGTGCTGTTCGTCGGCCAGGTTCCACGCAGCGAGATCGGCCGCCACTCCTTCCAGGAGGTGGACTACGCCAAGACCTTCTCCGACATGGCCAAGGCCGTCTACCTGATCCACGACGCAGCGCGCATACCCGAGCTGGTGGCCCGTGCGTTCGTCGATGCGCAGGCGCCGACACCGGGCCCGGTGATCGTCGTGCTGCCCGAGGACATGCTCGAGGATGTGGTGACAGCCTCTGTGATCGAGCCGCTGGGAGTGCCGCGCGCCGGCCCGCCTTCCCCACAGACGATCGCAGAGCTTGCCGGCCTCATAGCGGGAGCCAAGCGCCCGCTCCTGATCGCGGGCGGCGGCAGGCTCGGAACGGGAGAGGGGCGCAGGGCTCTGTTGGCGGCCTCCGAGGCGCACGGGTTGCCGGTCGCGCTCTCGTTCAAGCGCCAGGACTATTTCCCGAACCTGCACCCGCACTATGCCGGCCATCTCGGGTTCAAGATCCCGAAGCCCGCGGTGGAGCGCTATCTCCAGGCCGACCTGATCCTGGCTGTGGGAACCCGGCTCACCGAGGTGACCACGCAGGGCTACACGCTGCCGGCCTCGCCCGTGCCCACGCAGCCGCTGGTGCATATTCACGACGACCCGCGCCAGATCGGCCGGACCTACGCCACGCGCCTGCCGATCCTCGCCGACCCTGTCCTTGCGCTCGAGGCGCTGGCTGCGGCGAAGTCCGGGCAGAAGAACGCCGCGCGGGCAGCCTGGATCGAAAAACTGCATGGACCGGTCGCGCAGGCGATGAGCTGGACAGCACCCGCCGACGGCCTGCTGGACATGGGCCCCGTGGTGGCGGCGCTCGCCAAACGGCTCGACAGCGACGCCGTGCTGGTCACGGACGCCGGCAACTTCTCAGGCTGGGTGCACCGCCATTTCCCATTTTCTGGCGACCATCTGCTGCTTGGCAGCATCGGCGGCGCCATGGGCATCGGCATGCCCGCGGCGGTGGCGGCCGCCCTGCGCGAGCCTGGCCGCCAGGTAATCCATTTCCTCGGCGATGGCGGCGCACTGATGACGGGCTCGGAGCTGGCGACGGCCATGCAATACGGGGCCAACGTCAAAACCTTCATCTCAAGCAACGGCAGCTACGGCACCATCCGTATGCACCAGGAGATCGCCTTCAAGAAGCGGGTACACGGCACCGAGCTGCGCAATCCCGACTTCGCGAAGTGGGCGGAGAGTTTCGGCGCCAAGGGGCTGACGATCTCGGCCATCGCCGAGGCCGAGCCGGTGGTTGAGGAGGCGCTGGCCCACGCGGGTCCGGTGGTGGTCGACGTGAAGACCGCGCTCGAGCACATCACGCCGTTCGCGACGATCTCTTCCCTGCAGGCCCGTTGAGCGACGAACGCCGGATCGCGGCTCAGTTGTGGTCTTCCGGCAGCAGCGGCAGCGGGAAGAACTCGATACCTTCCTCGTGCAGCGCCTGCGCCTCCTCGCGCGTCGCCTCGCCGTGGATGCCGCGCGCAGGCACTTCCTCATAATGGATCTTGCGCGCTTCCTCAGGAAAGCGCTTGCCGACGTATTCGGATTTGGACTCCAGCTCGGCTCTCAGCTTGCGCATGGCCGCGGCCAGCTCACCGTGCGCGCCCAGGCGCTGCACATCGGGCTGAGCTTGCTTGGGCGATTCCGCCCGAGCCGAGGTCTTGCGTTTGCGGGTGGCAATGTTCGGAGCCATCAGCGCCTTCGAAATCTTCCTGCTACCGCACGTCGGGCACGATAGCTGCGCGCTCTTGGCCTGACGGTCATAGGCTGCGCTGCTCGCAAACCAGCCCTCAAACTCATGGCCCTTTTTGCAGGTGAGCCGATAGCGGATCATGACGCTTCCCTCGCCGGTTCTGCTTCGACGCGGCGAACCTGAAATGGCCGGTCATGCTGAAGGGAGGGTATGCGCCGGCGTGCCTCCCCAACCTCGGCAGATTGAACATCACAAACTATGACCGATGGATGAACACCACCCTCTGCGAGCACCTCGCCCCATGGCGAAATCACGAGGCTGTGACCATACGTCTCCCGCCCACTTTCGTGATGTCCCGTTTGCGCTGCCGCGAACACGAAGCACCCGTTCTCGATGGCCCTGGCGCGCAAGAGCACGTGCCAATGGGCCTCGCCGGTTTTGACCGTGAAAGCGGACGGGATGGCCAGGAAATCGGCGCCAGCTTTGGCCAGCGTTCGATAAAGGTGCGGAAATCGCAGATCGTAGCAGACAGTCATGCCCAGCCGGCCCCACGGCAAGTCTGCCAGAACGGCCGTGCTGCCTGCCTCGTAGTTCTTTGACTCGCGGTAGCTTTCGCCACCGGGAAGCTCCACGTCGAACATGTGGATCTTGTCGCTGGTGGCTTCCAAAGCGCCAACGGGCGAGAACAGCAACGAGCGGTTGGCGATCTTGCCGCTCGGCAGAAGCACTGCCATGGACCCGACGTGCAGCCAGATGCCGAGTTCGCGGGCCAGGGCGCTGAAATGCGCAACCGCCGGATTGTCCTCCTGCGGGCCGATGGCCGCGAACAGGCGGGCCCGCTCGGTTTCCATCAGCGTCGTGATTTCGGGCGTCTGCACGTATTGGGCGCCCTTGCCCGCCGCCTCACGGATCAGCGCAGCCGCATCGCTCAGGTTCTTCTCCACGCTGCGGCCCGAGCACATCTGGACGAGGCCGACACGGAAGGATGCTGATTGGGGGGCCATCGGGCCTGATGCTCCACGGCTGCTTCACCAACCAATGTAATGGGTTCGGCGCTCACCGCAAAGACCGCCTCGCGCCAAAGCGTTAGCAGTACGACCGCACACTTATGCGGCAACGGCGGCCTCCGCCGTGACCAGCGCCAGCGCCAGCACGTCCACCCGCGCCGCACCCGCGCGTTTCAAGGTGCGCGCGCAGGCTTCCACGGTTGCCCCCGTTGTCAGCACGTCGTCGATCAGGAGCACGCGTGCCCCCTGCACGCCGGCGCGCTTGTGCCCAGGCACCTTGAATGCGCCGGCGACGTTGCGGCGGCGCTGGTTGCGCGTCATGCCCACCTGGCTGCGCGTGGCGCGGGTACGCTTGAGCAGCAGGGGGTCCACCCGTATTCCCGTCCGTCGCGAAACTTCGCCGGCCAGGATCGCGGCCTGGTTGAAATGGCGCAGCAGCAGCCGCAGCCGGCTGAGCGGAACCGGCACGATGACGTCGGCGCCCGGCAGGAGATCGCGGCCGGCTTCTGAGAGCCACCGGCCGAACAGTGTGCGCGCCTCGTGGCTGTCGGCATACTTGAATTTGTGAACCAGGGTGCGCATGGCGCCCGAGAAATGCGCCACCGCCCGGGCGCGGTCATAGGCCGGCGGGTTCGCGACCGCTCTCGCCGACACCTGCCGCTCCCCGGTGTCATAGGGAAGGGGTAGGCCCATCACGTCGCACAGCGGGGGGCGAATAAAGCGGACCTCGCGCCAGCATGTCGGGCACAGAAGGTGGTGCGCCGCCAGGCGCACGCGGCACACGAGGCAGCAGGGCGGGACGAGAACGTCGGCGCAAGCGCCGAGCCAATCGTGCACGGCACCCCAGAGGGAGCGTGGCTCCTCTGGCGCCTCGCGCTCAAGCTGGCCATCTGTCATGAGCGCCTCATGCTGGAGAATGCCGCGCGCCGGCCTCGTTGTATGCCAGCCAGCGGAAGACTACCCTCAGGCCATGGACGCCGACCACCACATCTTTGACCGGCGGCTGCTGACCCGGCGCCGCGATCGTGTGGCAGCCGGTGCGCACCGCTACGAGTTCCTGCTTGCCCGCGTCGCTGACGATTTGCTGGAGCGCCTGGCTGCAATTCAGCGCGCGTTTCCCGTGGCGCTCGATCTCGGCGCGCATCACGGCCTGATAGGGCGGCGGCTACGAGGGTTGCCGGGCATACAAATGGTGATCGAGGCGGAGGCGAGCTGGAGCCTGTTGCAGCACTCATCCGGTGCCCGCGTCCAAGTTGATGAGGAACTGCTGCCGTTCGCCGACGCCTCGCTCGACCTCGTGATTTCGGGACTTGCCCTGCAGCACGTCAACGACCTCCCCGGGACCCTGGTGCAGATCCGGCGTGCGCTCAGGCCCGACGGCCTGCTGCTCGCGTCATTGCTAGGAGCCGGCAGCCTGTTCGAGCTGCGACGCGCGCTGCTCCGAGCCGAGGAGGAGGTTGAGGGCGGTGCCAGCCCGCGCGTTGCGCCATTTGCCGATGTGCGCGATCTCGGCGGTCTGCTGCAGAGAGCACAGTTTGCTCTGCCCGTGGCCGATGCGGACACGGTTGTGGTCACCTATCCTGACGCCCTCGCGCTGATGCGCGACCTGCGCGGCATGGGCGCAACCAACGTGCTGCGGGCGCGCAGCCGGCGGCCACTGCGGCGCGCCACGCTGCGACGCGCAATGGAAATTTATGGTGAGGAGTTTGGGACCTCGGACGGTCGGATCCCGGCGACCTTCGAGATCGTGACCCTGACAGGCTGGGCGCCACATGCCAGCCAGCAGCAGCCGCTCAAGCCCGGATCAGCCAAAGTGCGCCTTGCGGACGCGCTGGGCTCGGTGGAGCAGTCAGCCGGCGTAAAGGCCGGTCCTGACCGCGGACAGCGCTAGAAGGGCCGTCTAAAACTTCAGCGGCAGCCAAACCGTCACTTGTTTTGCATGGCATCGGTGAGGGTCGTCGAGGTCTGGCCCCAGCTGCTGGAGTTGCCGGTGCCAAGTGCACGCAGGCCGATCAGCATGCCGACGGCAACCAGCGCCGCGATCAAGCCGTACTCGATGGAGGTGGCGCCGCGTGTATTGCGACCCAGGCGGCCAACGCCCCTCTTCAACCACTGCATCCCGCGCCTCATCTTCGCCCCAACCGCCCCTAGAGCAAATCCCGCAAAACCGCCTTCAAAGGTTCGTCCGCCGGCGGCATTGCATAGTCGGCAAGCCGCGCCGCACGCACCCAGGCCAACTCCTGTCCCAACCGCGCGGTCACCTGACCATCCCACCTACGGCACACGTAGAGCGGCATCAGCAGGTGAAACGCCTCATAGGTATGGCTGGCAAAGCTAAGGGGCGCGAGACACTTGCCCGCGATCCTAATCCCAAGCTCCTCCTCGAGCTCGCGGATCAGGGCGGCTTCCGGCGTCTCGCCCCGCTCTACCTTGCCGCCTGGGAATTCCCAGAGCCCGGCCAGCGGGCGCCCCTGAGGACGCTTTGCCAGCAGAACCCGCCCATCGGCGTCGACCAGCGCACAAGCCGCGACAAGCAGAATGTCTAAGCCCATGCTTGCCCCGAACGTAGAATGAAGGCGTTAAGATCTCGCGAGAAAGGCTCGTTAATCAGGCGCAAACGACGCCATCAGCTACGATAGTCGGCATTGATGGAAATGTACCCGTGCGTCAGGTCGCAGGTCCACACAACGGCCGCGCCGGCGCCCAGGCCCAGGTCCGCGCCAATGACAATCTCCCGGCCTTGCATGTAGGCGGCAACGGTTTTTTCATCATAGCTGGCGGCGCGCTCGCCATTCTCAGCCACCAGAATATCTCCAAACCGGATCGACAACCGGTCCCGATCTGCGACCTCGCCGGCCTTGCCGACGGCCATGACCACCCGGCCCCAGTTCGGGTCGCCACCCGCCACGGCGGTCTTGACAAGGGGGGAATTTGCGATGGCAAAGGCGATGCGCCGCGCCGCAGCATCGGTTTCCGCCCCGGACACCCGCACCTCGATCAGGCGTGTCAGGCCCTCGCCGTCCTTCACCACCCAAAGCGCCAGCTCGTGCATGAGATCGTGCAGCGCCGCCGCGAAGGCTCGCCCTTCAGCGCTGCCAACGTCCTCGATCAGCGGGGCGCCGCGCCGGCGCGCGGCCCCGGTCGCAAATGCCAGCACCGTGTCGCTGGTGGACGTGTCGCTGTCGATGGTGATGCAGTTGAACGACGTGTCGGCACCCGTGCTCAGCATGGCCTGCAGCGCCGGCTGCGCCACGGCCGCGTCGGTGAATATGTAGACAAGCATGGTCGCCAGGTCCGGGGCGATCATGCCCGCACCCTTGGCAAAGCCGTTGATGACGACCTCGGCGCCGCCGAGCTTCACCGTGCGCGTCGCGAGCTTGGGAAATGTATCGGTGGTCATGATGGCGCGCGCCGCGTCGTGCCAGGCGTCCGGCGTCGCCGACTTCACCAAGCCGGCAATGAGATGCGTGAACTTGGACGCATCGAGCGGCTCGCCGATAACGCCGGTAGAGGAAAGGAACACCTCGCCGGGCGAGCAGCCTACCGCCTGCGCCGCTGCTGCCGCCGTCAGGCGCGTGGCTTCGACGCCCTTTTTTCCCGTGAAGGCGTTGGCGTTGCCGGAGTTCACGACCAACGCGCGCGCCTTGCCCGCCTTGAGATTCTCCCGGCACCAGAGCACCGGGGCCGAGGATGTCTTGGAGCGCGTCAACACACCGGCGATCACCGTCCCCGGATCGAGCACGGCCATCATCACATCGCGCCGGCCCTTGTAACGGATGCCGGCCTCGCACGAGGCCAGCACCACGCCGGGGACGACCGGCACCTCGGGCAGGCGCGCCGGCGCGAACGGTGAAGGCTGCACCCCCGCCTTGGCCATGTCGATTCCCCTTGATCTCGCCAGTTCCGGCAGCGCCCTACTTCTTGGCCCCGCCGGCCTCCTCATCCACGGATTTCTTGATCTCGGGATCGACGTACTCGATGGCGGCCTGCTTGCGCAACTCCGCCGCCGTCTCCTCCGCCTTGCGATGGATGATCGCCGCCCGCACCCTCTCCTTGACGGCCTCGAAGGAGGGCGCCGGCTGCTCCCGACGGTCATCCACCTTGACGATGTGCCATCCGAACTGGGTCTGGAACGGCTCGCTTACCTCGCCCTTGTTCAACTTGAAGGCGGCCTCCTCGAATTGGGGTACCATCTGGCCGCGCGAAAAGAATCCGAGCTCGCCGCCCTGTTCCTTCGACCCGGGGTCCTTCGAGTATTCCTTGGCGAGCGCGGCGAAATCGCCGCCGTGCTGGATTTTCTCGTAGACCTCGACCGCCTTCTCCTTGCTCTCGACCAGGATGTGCCGCGCACGGATCTCCTCGCGCGGCTTCATTTGCTTGACCTGCTGGTCGAAGAACTTCTTGGCCTCGTCGTCGCTGACGCTGTCCTTCAGGGTCTTATCGAAGAACACATCGCGCAGCGTGCGCCGGCGCCAGTACTGCATGCGCTCGTCGAAGCCGGCCCCCGAACCAAGCTTGAGTTTGTCGGCCTGGTCGGCGAAAAGCTGGTTCTCGATCAAGAACTCCACCAGGACGCGCCGCTTCGTAGCTTCCGGCAGGGTTCCGAGATCGCCGCCGATCTCGGCCTCGGCCAGCTTCATGTCACCTTCGGTGATGGCCTTGCCGTTGACCTTGGCGACGACGGTGTCCTGCGCGAGGACCGGGATCGCGGGCGCCGTAAGCAGGGCCACGCAAGCCAGGATGCGGAAAGTGTTTCTCAAGTGTTCGCTCCTTGATGCGGGCGGTGGTGCCGGCGGCCTTCACGCGCGCGCCCCGCGACTATCATGATCGGCAGACGAATGTCGACGTGGCCGCCCAGGTGGTTAGCCACCCTGCCTGACAACGCCAAGTTACGATTGCGTCATGGGGAAACTGCGGCAGCGGCCGCCTGGGAAGCCATGTTTGACAACGTAAGGGCCGGTCCTTATCTGAAAGCTGGGTCGGCAGGCCTGCCCGGCGGCAAGCATTCGATGGCGCGGGCCATGAAATTCCTGCAATGCGGCACTGTCAGTGGGCAGGCCGCCGTCCGGCTTTCCGGATAGCGGCCGGCGCTCGATTAGGGACCTCTCGCATGCTGTCTATCGGCACCCTCGCTGCCAAGGTTTTCGGGACATCCAACGACCGCAAGCTCAAGGCTTACGGACCGAAGGTCGAGGCGATCAACGCCCTCGAGCCGGAAATGGTGAGGCTGACCGATGCCGAGCTGCGGGCGCGCACCGACATGTTCCGCAAACAACTTGCCGATGGAACCGACCTCGATGATCTGCTGGTTCCCGCCTTCGCAACCGTGCGCGAGGCCGCCAAGCGGGCCCTGGGTCAGCGCCACTTCGATGTCCAGCTCATCGGCGGCATGGTGCTGCACCAGGGCAAGATCTCGGAGATGAAGACCGGCGAAGGCAAAACGCTGGTCGCCACCCTGCCTGTCTATCTCAATGCGCTGACCGGCCGCGGCGTGCACGTGGTGACGGTCAACGACTACCTGGCCAAGCGCGACGCCGAATGGATGGGCGTCATCTACAAGTTCCTCGGCCTCACCGTTGGCTGCATCGTGCACGAGCTCGACGACGACCAGCGCCGGCAGCAGTACGCGTGCGACGTCACGTACGGGACCAACAACGAACTCGGCTTCGACTACCTGCGCGACAACATGAAGATGAGCGCCAGCGAGATGGTGCAGCGCGGGCATCACTATTCGATCGTCGACGAGGTCGACTCGATCCTGATCGACGAAGCGCGCACGCCGCTCATCATTTCCGGGCCGGTGGAGGACCGCGCCGAGCTTTACAACGCCGTGGACGAGATGATGAAGGCGTTGAAGGCCGAGCATCGCAAGATTGAGAGCGGGCTGGCCAAGGGTGTCGACAAGGAGAAGCTCAAGGAGCTGATCAAGGCACAGGGCATCTACGAACTCGACGAAAAGCAGAAGCAGGTTGCGTTCACCGAGTTCGGCAATGAGCGCATCGAGGAGATGCTCCGGCAGAAGGACCTGCTCAAGGGAGAATCCCTCTACGACATCGAGAACGTCACCGTTGTTCACCACGCCAACCAAGCGTTGAAGGCGCACACGCTGTTCGAGCGCGACCGCGACTACATCGTCAAGGCAGGACAGGTGGTGATCATCGACGAGTTCACCGGACGCATGATGCCTGGCCGGCGCTACTCCGAGGGCCTGCACCAGGCGCTGGAGGCCAAGGAGCACGTCGAGATTCAGCCGGAGAACCAGACGCTGGCGTCCATCACCTTCCAGAACTATTTCCGGCTGTACGAGAAACTCGCCGGCATGACCGGCACAGCCGCGACGGAGGCCAGCGAATTCCAGGACATCTACGGCCTCGACGTGGTGGAGGTGCCGACCAACGTGGCGGTGGCGCGCATCGACGAGCACGATGAGGTCTATCGTACGGTGGCCGAGAAGTCGCGCGCGATCGTGGCTGAGATTGCCGACTGCCACCGCCGCGGCCAGCCCGTGTTGGTCGGCACCACGTCGATCGAGAAGTCGGAACAGCTTTCCGAGCTGCTGAAGGACCGCAAATATATTCGCGATCTTGGGCAGTACCTCAGGAAGCAGGCCGACTCGCTCAAGGACGGCAAGGAGGATGAGCTCAAGAACCGCCTGCTCGACCTCGGCAGCTATCTTGATGAATTAGGCCGCAAGGGCAACGGCGCCGATCTGCTGCCGCACCACGTACTCAACGCGCGCTATCACGAGCAGGAGGCCATGATCATCGCGCAGGCCGGAGTGCCGGGCGCGCTGACGATCGCCACCAACATGGCGGGCCGCGGCACCGACATTCAGCTCGGCGGCAATGCCGACTATAGGCTCAAAGACTGGATCATCGAGCGCGAACAAAAGCAGCAGCCCCCGAGCGAAGAAGAAATCGCGCGGGAGCGCGAGCGCATCGCCGCCGATGTTGCCGAGAAAAAGCAGCAGGCGATCAAGGCCGGCGGGCTCTATGTACTGGGAACCGAGCGGCATGAAAGCCGCCGCATCGACAACCAGCTTCGCGGCCGATCGGGCCGGCAAGGCGATCCGGGCCGTTCCAAGTTCTATCTCTCGCTCGAAGATGACCTGATGCGCATCTTCGGTTCCAACCGCATGGACGGCATGTTGCAAAAGCTCGGCCTGCAGGAAGGCGAGGCGATCACGCATCCTTGGATCAACAAGGCGCTGGAGAAGGCGCAGCAGAAGGTCGAGGCGCGCAACTTCGATTCCCGCAAATACGTCCTCAAGTACGATGACGTCATGAACGACCAGCGCAAGGTCGTGTTCGATCATCGTATCGAGATCATGAGCAGCGACGACGTCAGCGACATGGTCGGGGATATGCGCCAGCAGGTGGTGAACGAGCTGGTTTCCCAGCACATTCCGCACAACGCCTATGCCGAGCAATGGAATACCGCCGGCCTGAAGGAAGAGGTCAACCGCATTTTCGGCCTTGATTTGCCGATTGAAAAGTGGGCCGACGAGGAGGGAATTGCCGAGGAGGAGATCACCGAGCGGCTGCTCAAGGAGATCGATGCGCGTGCCAAGGCCAAGGAAGCGGAATTCGGCCCGGAAGCCATGCGCCAGATCGAAAAGATGGTGCTGCTGCAAACGCTGGATCACCTGTGGCGCGAACATCTCATCACCCTGGAACATCTGCGGCAGGTGATCGGCTTCCGCAGCTACGGTCAGCGGGACCCGCTGAACGAGTACAAGTCCGAGGGCTTCCATCTGTTCGAATCGATGCTCGCCAACCTGCGCGAGGCCGTGACGGGCCAGATCATGCACATCCAGGCGATGCCGGAAGAGGAGACGATGGAGCCGGTCGAACTGCCGCCGATGCACGCCCGCCATGTTGATCCGTTCACCGGCGAGGACGAGCTGGCGATGGCCGACGCGGCCCTGGCGGCCGCTGATGGGCGGCCCAATGGTCCGGGCGCTGAGCGTCGTGCGCCGGTGCAGACGCGCAAGGGCAGCGGTGGCGGATTGGACCCCAAAAATCCAGCCACTTGGGGAAAAGTCGCGCGCAACGCGCCCTGCCCATGCGGATCCGGGAAGAAATACAAGCACTGTCACGGCCGGCACGACTGAACGGCCTCACCTGTGGCTCAGCCGGCACAAGCCGGTCGCGTACAGGCCAGCGGAACCTCGACAAAAAGGAAGTCCTGTGGTGTCTAGTGCCGGCGCCGCATTCCGGTGGCGCGCAAGAAAGGTCAGGCCGCTGATATTTGCTCGACATAGCCCGGGCACAGCGCTGTTGGTGCCGTGAGAATCCTCGGGATCGTTGCCAAGACTCATGACAGCGGCATCGCGCTGGTCAATGACGGCGTCCCCGAATTCGTTTGCGAGGAAGAGCGCTTCAACCGCGTCAAGAAGACGAAGAAATTTCCGCGGCTGGGCCTCGCGGCCGTTCTCGACGAGCTGAAGCTTGGCCTTGAAGACATTGACGTCATCACCGCGCCATGGGACCTGCAGCGGCTGCGGCGATCCTTCGCGAAGATCGTGCTGGGCCGCCTCCCCCTGAGCCTCAGCTTCGTGCTTTCGCGCAGCCATGAGGCCCAGCAGAACCAGATCGTCATCCTCAATCATTATATCGAGCGCGGCCTGCGCCGGTCCTTCGCGGCAAAGACCCTGCCGCCGATCGTCAACGTCGCCCATCATGACGCACACGCCGCAATGTTCTTTGCCTCGCCGTTCGAGGAAGCGCTCGTGCTGGTGATGGACGGCTACGGCGACGATGCCTCCAGCAGCGCCTATGTCGGCCGCGGCAACCGCCTGGAGCGGCATTGGTCGACCGGCATCATGAATTCGGTCGGGCTGGTCTACACGTTCGTCACCGAGTACCTCGGCTTCGCCGGCTTCGGGGACGAAGGCAAGGTGATGGCGCTGGCTGCTTTCGGCGAAGATACCTTCCTGAAGAGCTTCCGCGACGTGATCCGGCCCACACCGGATGGCAGCTATGCCGTCAACATGTCCTATTTCAGTTACGACGCGCTGGGCCAGCTCAGACCGTTTCGACGCAAGTTCCTCGATACCTTTGGTCCTCCCCGCGCCCCCGGCGAGCCCCTGCTTGACCGCCATCGCGACGTGGCGTTTGCCCTGCAGACGGTCGTCGAGGAGATCGTCGTGCACCTGGTGCGCCACCTGACGAAGCAGCACTCGCTGCGCACGCTGTGCATGACGGGTGGCGTTGCCCTCAATTGCGTAGCCAACGCGAAAATTCTCGAGCAGACCGATGTGGAACGCCTCTGGGTGCCACCCTGCGCGTCCGACACCGGCGCGCCGCTCGGCAGCGCGCTGTGGCACCACCATCAGACGCTCCAGCAGCCCCGCGGTTTCGAGCTGAGGCATCCCTTCTATGGCATGGCGTATTCGGATGGGGCCATCACCGCCGCGCTCGAGGCGGCCGGCCTCAGGTACGAGCGCCTCGCGGAACCACAACTGCTGCGGCAGGTGGCGCAGGACCTCGCCGGTGGCAAGGTCGTCGGTTGGTTCCAGGGCCGGTTCGAGATGGGGCCGCGCGCGCTCGGCAACCGCTCCATCCTCGCCGACCCAAGGCGCGCAGAAATGCGCGATATGCTCAATGCCAAGGTGAAACAGCGCGAGCCGTTCCGCCCGTTTGCCCCGGCGGTTCTCGCCGAGCGCGTCGGCGAGTATTTCGAGATCGGCCAACCTGACCCGTTCATGACGCTGGCGCCGCGCGTGCGGCCGGACAAGCGCGACGCGATCCCGGCAGCGGTCCATGTCGACGGCACCGGCCGTATCCAGACCGTCGAAAGATCGTTCAATCCCCGCTACTACGCCCTAATCGAGGCGTTCGGCCGCCTGACGGGCGTGCCGATCCTGCTCAACACGAGCTTCAACCGGAAGGAGCCGATCGTCGCCAGCCCGGAGGAGGCCATAGCATGCTACCTCGACAGCGGCATGGATGTGCTGGTGATGGGAGATTTCTATACGGCCGCCAGGCCGGGCTTGCGCGAGCGCGCCCCTGGCGGCAGTAAGGCGCGCGAGGTCGGCGCGGCGAGCCCGGCACCCGCGCTCAGCATGCAGCAGAGCCCAAACCAGCTGCGGCCGCTCACCGGATCGGAATAGTCCAGCCCGTGACCGCGCGACCTTTGCACGCTCCCGGGGAACGAGGCGTTGACACGCCCCGGCACCAAATACAAAAGTCACACCTGCATCCCGCCTGCACCTGTTTGACCCCACGGAAAGCACTGCCCGCATGGTTCAACTGACCCTGCCCCGAAACTCGAAGATCCGGAACGGAAAGACCTGGAACCAGCCCGGCGGCAGGAGCTGGAAAGAATTCCGGATCTACCGGTGGAATCCGGATGATGGCGACAACCCCCGCATCGATACCTACTGGGTGGACCGGGCGGCATGCGGGCCGATGGTGCTGGATGCGCTGATCAAGATCAAAAACGAAATCGACTCCACCCTCACCTTCCGGCGCTCCTGCCGCGAGGGCGTGTGCGGCTCGTGCTCGATGAACATCGACGGCACCAACACGCTGGCCTGCACCAAGGCGATGGACGACATTCGGGGGCGCGTGGCCATCTACCCCCTGCCCCACATGCGCGTGGTGAAAGACTTGGTGCCGGACCTGACGAACTTCTACGCCCAGCTCCAGTCCATCGAGCCGTGGCTCAAGACGACGTCGACCACGCCGCCTACCGAGTGGCGGCAGGACAAGCAGGAGCGCGAAAAGCTGGATGGGCTCTACGAGTGCATTCTCTGCGCCTGCTGCTCAACCGCCTGCCCGAGCTACTGGTGGAACGACGACCGCTACCTGGGGCCCGCGATCCTGCTGCAGGCCAACCGCTGGCTAAGCGACAGCCGCGACGAGGCTGCCGGAGAGCGCCTGGACAACCTGGAAGACCCCTTCCGGCTGTACCGCTGCCATACCATTCTGAACTGCACCAAAGCCTGCCCTAAGGGACTCAATCCGGCAAAGGCCATTGCCGAGATCAAGAAGCGCATGGTGGAACGCCGGACCTGAAAACGGCGCTCGTTTAGGCCTCAGCCGAGCCATCCGAATTGGCCCCGCTCCTTCTGCGGGCGGAGCCAAATCAAAGGCCGGAGACGCCATCGCGATCTCCGGCCTGAAACTCGAAACTACAGATAAGGTGGATCGGGTCCGCTGCTCTGCCCAGGTGCCCAGCCTCGGCCGGCGCCAGATCCTGATCCGCCAGTCGCCAGGTTACCGGCGCTTCTTCTTCGCGGCCTTCTTAACCGGACGCTTCACGGCTTTCTTCTTCGCCGCTTTCTTCTTTGCCTTAGCCATTTTTATTCCCCTCTCGTTTCGTCCGAATCAGTTCGGAACATTGGAATACTGAGCAATCGCCCTTAGTTTGTTGACTGCAAATAGAGATTTTTCCGGGAATCATTGAAGGTTTGGGTGGTGTGTGTGGCTGCAAGTCCACAATTCAAAGCCGGAAACTCGAGGCTGCGATCAAAAATCCGGTTTCCCCTTGCCACTGTCGCGCCGTTGCGCCGCAACGCGCGCCCAACAAAACTGATGCTCTGAAAACATTTCGACCGGGCGCCGCGTAACGCAGCAGCCCGGCCGACTTTTGGAAGTCCAACCTGAGAAGTTCAGGCGGCCTTGCGACGGCGGCTCTTGCTCTTCCGCGCGGCGCTGGTGCGCTTCGCCGACTTGCGACGGGCGCTGCCCGAACGCTTGGCGGTGGAACGCTTCGACTTCGCCGGACGACGCGCCGGCTTGGCTTTCTTCGCTGTCTTGCGCATGGTCTTTTCTCTCTCTCTTTTCCCAAGGTTCATTTTCTGCCCAATACGAATCGCAACTACTTAGATGGATGAAAATGTGGGACAAATCTTAACTTGGTATTAACGGCTTTTACTCGGGTGCTCATTGCGCATCGCGTGAGAGTCAGCACGCGCGATCGAAGCGGCGGGGCAAGCGTCACGTCGACGTGTGGGCCGCCTGCGCGTGCCGAGCGGCAAATGCATGCGGTGCCGCAGTCTCCTCGAGCGCGAGCGACCAATCGCGTCGCGTAGGTAACGCGCCGGGGTGACACCAGACGTTGCATCGCAGCACAATTGCACTAAATTGATGGGTGGGATTGCGGTCCCGTTCTCTCACACCTTCCAGGCGCCATGGCCAACCTCGATATTTCCCGCGCGCAATTGCGCGAAAACAAGATCAAGCTGCACGGTCTCGACGCCTTCAAGGGCATGCGCAAAGCTGGCCAGCTCGCGGCCCAAGCTCTGGATATGCTGGCCGACCACGTCGTCCCTGGCGTGACCACCGAGCGCCTGGATGAATTGGTGGTCGAGTTTGCGGTGAAGAATGGCGCAGTACCCGCTCCACTCAATTATCGGGGATTTCCCAGGGCGATCTGCACGTCCGTCAACCACGTGGTGTGCCACGGCATTCCCAACGGCAAGCCGCTCAAGGAAGGCGATATCGTCAACATTGACGTGACCCTGATCGTGGACGGCTGGCACGGGGACACCAGCCGCATGTTCGGGCTGGGCCATATTTCACGGCGCGCGGAGCGGCTGATCGAGGTCACCTACAACGCCCTGATGCGCGGCGTGGCGGCGGTGAAGCCCGGCAACACCATTGGCCATATCGGCGCGGCCATCCAGAGCTACGCGGAAGGCGAGCGGTGCAGCGTGGTGCGCGATTTCTGCGGCCATGGACTGGGACGCGTATTCCATGACCGGCCCAACATCCTCCACTACGGCGAGCCCGGCGACGGTCCTGTGATGGAGCCCGGCATGCTGTTTACGATCGAGCCGATGATCAATCTCGGCAAGCCGCACGTGAAGATTCTGCCCGACGGATGGACCGCGGTGACCCGCGATAGGGAGCTGTCGGCGCAGTTCGAACACACGGTGGGGGTTACGGAGACGGGCTGCGAGGTGTTTACGATCTCGCCCAGGGGCCTGCACTGTCCCACGCAAGGCACCGCATAGCGATCGAGGGGCGCATGCCCGGTGGACTCAAGGACCGGTCCGGCCCGCTTGGCACCCTGGTGACCCAGGCGGCGTTGTTCAAGCCTGAAGAGCGACACCGGCAAACCGCTTCCGAGGACCTCAACGCCGGCCATCGCCAGCGGTTGAAGCAGCGCTTTCTGGCCGCTGGCTCAGACGCGCTAGCCGACTACGAGCTGCTGGAGCTCCTGCTGTTCAGCGCCATCCCCCGCCGCGACACCAAGCCCCTCGCCAAGCGGCTGATCGGCCGCTTCGGGTCGTTCGCGGAGACCATCAACGCCCCCGCGGAGCGGCTGAAGGAGGTGGAGGGGGTCGGCGAGTCAGCCATCGTGGCGCTCAAACTGGCACGGGCCAGCGCGCTGCGGTTGATGCAGGGCGAGGTGCTGGAACGTCCGGTCCTGCCCGCGTGGAATGCCGTCCTCGACTACTGTCGTGCCGCCATGGCATTCGAGGAGCGCGAGCAGTTCCGCATCCTGTTCCTCGACCGCAAGAACAAGCTGATCGCCGACGAGGTGCAGCAGGAAGGCACCGTCGACCACACGCCGGTCTACATCCGGGAGGTGGTGAAGCGGGCGCTGGAACTCTCGGCCAGCGCCATCATCCTGGTGCACAATCACCCCTCGGGCGACCCCATGCCTTCTCGCGCCGACATCGATATGACCCGCCAGATCGTCGACGCGGCGCGACCCATGGGAATCGTCGTTCACGACCATCTGATCGTCGGGAAGAACGGCCACGCCAGCCTCAAGGGCCTGAAACTGATGTAATGCCGGTGGATCATCCCGCACAGCGCCCCCCAAGCGGGCGTTGGCGATTGACCGCGGGCGTTGCAGCAGGTTTATAGGCATACCATATCAGGTTCAGGGTTCGTTCCCCCTTCCTCGCATTGGACCATTTCCGCATGGCCACCAAGCACGCCAAAGTCGTCATCCTGGGCTCGGGTCCAGCCGGCTATACGGCCGCCATCTATGCGGCCCGCGCCATGCTGCACCCCCTCGTCATCCAGGGCAGCCAGCCCGGCGGGCAGATGACCATCACCACGGACGTGGAGAACTACCCGGGCTTCGCGGAGGTCGTGCAGGGCCCCTGGCTGATGGAGCAGATGGCCGCCCAGGCGGCCCACGTCGGCGCCGAGATGGTGCTGGACCTGATCACCAAGGTGGAGTTGAACCGCCGCCCGATCCGCCTGGAGGGCGATTCGGGCGACGTCTACACGTGCGATGCGCTGATCATCGCCACCGGCGCCCAGGCGCGCTGGCTGGGCCTGCCCAGCGAGGAGACCTTCAAGGGCTTCGGCGTTTCCGCGTGCGCCACGTGCGACGGTTTCTTCTACCGCAACAAGGAGGTTGTCGTCGTTGGCGGCGGCAATACGGCGGTGGAGGAGGCGCTGTTCCTCACCAATTTCGCCAGCAAGGTCACGATCGTGCACCGGCGCGAGAGCTTCCGGGCCGAAAAGATCATGCAAGAGCGCCTGTTCAAGAACCCCAAGATCGAAGTGGTCTGGAACTCGGTGGTGAAGGAGGTTCTGGGCACGGGCGAGCCCAAGTCGGTGAAGGGCGTACGGCTGGAGAACGTGAAGACCGGAAAAGTGACGGATCTTAAGGCTGACGGTGTATTCGTAGCCATTGGACACGAACCGGCCACCGCCCTGTTCAAGGGACAGCTCGCCATGAAGGCGTCCGGCTACCTCATTACCGAGCCGGATTCGACGCGTACGTCCATTCCCGGCGTGTTCGCCGCCGGCGACGTTAAGGATGATGTGTTTCGCCAGGCCGTCACCGCAGCCGGCATGGGTTGCATGGCCGCACTTGAGGCCGAGCGCTATCTGGCTAAGGTGGAGACCGTCGCAAAGGCGGCCGAATAGAGCAACGATAGCGCCCGCCATCCGTCACGCAAAGAATCACTCCCATGGACTGGGATAAGCTTCGCATCTTTCATGCGGCCGCCGAGGCTGGCAGCTTCACCCACGCGGGTGAACTGCTGCGCATGAGCCAATCGGCGGTGAGCCGCCAGGTCTCCGCGCTTGAGAAGGAGCTGAAGATCGCGCTGTTCCACCGGCACGCGCGCGGCCTGGTGCTGACCGAGCAGGGCGAGATGCTTTTTGGCACGGCCAGCGAGATCATGAACAAGCTCTCGACGGCCGAGACGCTGCTGACCGATACCACCACCAAGCCGACCGGCGACCTGCGCGTGACGGCACCGATCGGTCTTGGCACGGTGTGGGTGACGCAGCGGCTGCGCGAGTTCTTTGAGCTCTACCCCGACATCCGCATCGAGCTGGTGCTGAGCGACGAGCAGATCGCCATCGCCATGCGGGCGGCCGACGTCGCCATCTGGACCAGCGAGCCGCAGCAGAGCGATCTGATCCGCCGCCCGCTGTTCACGATGAAGATTCACGCCTATGCGTCGGCGCAGTACATCCGACGCAACGGCGCCCCGCAGTCGCTGGAGGCGCTGGACGATCATCCGATCATCTCCTACAGCGGCACGCCGGCGGTGCATCTCTCAGCCATCCGCTGGCTGGAGATCGCAGGGCTCGATGGCAAGCCGCCGCGCAAGCCGGTGTTCTCGGCGAATAGCGTGCTGGCGATGAAGTACGCCATTCGCGCCGGGCTCGGCATCGGTATGATCCCGGATTATCTCACTGGCGACGACAAGGAGCTGGTGCCTGTGCTTGGCGAGGCACAGCTACCGACCGTGCCTGTTTATTTCGTGTTTCCGGAAGAACTGAAATCGGCGAAAAAAGTCCAGGTGTTTCGCGACTTTATGGTCTCGAAGGCGCGCCAGTGGAAATTCTGAAACTGCCCTGCCAAGACAGCCATGCGTATCTGCATGGCTTACATGCGACCTACCCGATACCCAAGCGCCGGCCCGCCTGCTGATATGTCAGCAGCTGTGACGGACAGCTATTGAAGGCTTACCTACCCCTCCCTTCGACGCCTTCAGCCGCCCTCGACCAGGGCGGTCGGAAAATGACCTGAAACGCCGGGCCAAAAGCCCGGCGTCTCTTTTTTTGGCTTCTGATGTTTGCGGGCGTCCGCGAGCCGCGCTATCACACGCCCCGTACAGCCGAAGGTGCAATTCGATATGGCCGGTTCCGCTCCCAAGACCCTCTACGACAAGATCTTTGACGACCACGTGGTGTCTCAGCAGCCCGACGGCACGTGCATTCTCTATATCGACCGCCACCTCGTGCACGAGGTGACGAGCCCCCAGGCGTTCGAAGGCCTGCGCATGGCCAAGCGCAAGGTGCGCGCCCCCGAAAAGACGCTGGCGGTAGTCGACCACAACATCGCCACCACGGCCGATCGCGCCCAAGGCATCAAGGACGAGGAAAGCCGCATCCAGGTCGAGACGCTCGCGAAGAATGCCAAGGATTTCGGCATTGAATATTACGACGAGCGCGACGTGCGACAGGGCATCGTGCACGTGATCGGTCCCGAGCAGGGTTTCACGCTGCCTGGGACCACCATTGTCTGCGGCGACAGCCACACATCGACACACGGCGCCTTCGGCGCGCTGGCGCACGGCATCGGCACTACCGAAGTGGAGCATGTGCTCGCCACCCAAACGCTGACCCAGCGCAAGGCGAAAAACATGCGCGTGACGGTGGACGGGGCTTTGCCCGCCGGCGTCACCGCGAAGGACATCGTGCTGTCCATTATCGGTCAGATCGGTACGGCCGGCGGCACCGGCCACGTCATCGAATATGCGGGTGAAGCGATCCGCGGCCTGTCCATGGAAGGCCGCATGACGGTGTGCAACATGTCGATTGAGGGCGGCGCGCGCGCCGGCATGGTGGCACCGGACGAGAAGACGTTCGCCTACCTCAAGGGCCGGCCTAAGTCCCCCAAGGGCGCGGCCTGGGATATGGCGATGCGCTACTGGGAGACACTCCGGTCGGACCCCGGGGCCAAGTTCGACCAGGAGGTAAAGCTGGACGCGGCGCGCCTGCCGCCCGTGGTGACGTGGGGCACGAGCCCGGAGGATGTCGCCACCATCGAGGGGGTGGTGCCCGATCCTGCCAAGGTCGCCGATGAAGGCAAGCGCGCCAAGATGCAGCGCGCGCTCGAGTACATGGGTCTGACGCCGGGCACCAAAATCAGCGATATCCCACTGGACGTCGTATTCATCGGCTCCTGCACCAACGGCCGCATCGAGGACCTGCGCAACGCTGCCCGCATCGTACAGGGCAAGAAGGTTTCCGATCGCCTAGCGTACGCGATGATCGTGCCTGGCTCGGGCTTGGTGAAGCAGCAGGCGGAGGAAGAGGGCCTCGACAAGATCTTCCTCGAGGCCGGGTTCGAGTGGCGTGAGCCCGGCTGCTCGATGTGCCTCGGCATGAACCCCGATCAGCTCAAGCCCGGCCAGCGCTGCGCCTCAACCAGCAACCGCAACTTCGAGGGCCGGCAGGGCTATCGCGGCCGCACCCACCTCGTATCGCCCCAGATGGCCGCGGCGGCAGCAATCGCGGGCCGGTTCGTGGACGTGCGCAGCTTCGCCTGAGCCGGGGGCGTGAAGCGCTCGACGGTCCGCTCTGCCTACTTGTTGACGGCGATGAAGTGGAGATCGCCGCCAATCGAACCATAGGTGTACGGCTCCTGCTGGTTGTGGGTCAGTTTGCGCACCGTGTCGCGCACGCGGCCGAACATCACGCGGATGTCCACGTTGGGCACGGGAATCTGCTGAACCAGCGCCGTGGCATAGGGGCTGTTCTCGCCGTCGCCGTCGAGCGCCGTCGTGCCGTGCTTGGTCGAATAGGCCACCATCACGTCGCCCTCCGGTTCGAGCGCCGGCAGGCCACGGCCGATTGAGCGCGCCGCGCTGCCCGAGCGCACCATACGGCTGACAAACGGGTTGTTGCGGCAGGCGTCGAGGATGACCAGCTTCAGGCGGCGCGCGCCGTCGACCTTCTCCAGCATGCGGTCGACTGCAATCGTTTCGTCGGCGACGTGCGTGTCGCGCTCGAGCTGGGCATCGACGGGCACCAGGTAGGCCGTGCCGTTCATCTCAAGGCCGTGCCCGGCGAAATAGATGACGGCCCAGTCGGCGCCCTGCGCGTGATCACCGAATTCCTTGAGTATCTTAGACATTTCGGCCAGGGAGAGATCGTATTTTTCCATCACCTCGGAAAATCCGACGCTGCGCAGCGACACTGCGATGGCGTGCGCATCGTTGGCGGGATTCCTGAGGGGACTGGCGCCGGCATACCTGGAATTGCCGATGAGGAGAGCCACCCGCTTGCCACGATCCGGCGAAACCAGAGGTGTGGAGACCGGCACGCGGGCCGGCTGCACCGCCACGCGCGTGATCATCTCGGCAGCCTTGATCTGCGCCTCGCGCGCAAACGGCGAGGTCGCCGGCAGGGCCAGAACGGTACGGGCGTCCTCGATGGCCTTCTGTTGGTCGCCCAGCTTAACGTACAGCTCGGCGCGATTGGCGTAGGATTCAGCCTCCCTGGGGGCGAGGGCGACCGCGCGCGAATATTCCTCAAGTGCCCGCCGGTCGTCGCCCTTCTTCACCAGGACGAGGGCGCGGCCGTTGTGGGCCAAGCCGGATTTAGGATCGATGGCGATCGCCCGGTCAATTTCAGCGAGAGCACGGTCGAGCTGCCCAAGCTCCGCGTAGGCGCGTCCGCGCATGTGGTAGGCCGCCGCCAGTTTGGGGTCGAAGGCAATGGCCTTGGTGGCGTCCTTGATCGCACGGTCGTAGTCGCGCTTGTAGTAGTAGGCGGCGCCGCGGGCGGCAAAGGCGAAGGCATAGTTCGGCTTCAGCTCGATGGCGTGCGAGCAATCGGTAATCGCGAGATCGAACTCGCCCTTCCTGACGTAAGTGAGACAGCGGCTGGCATAGCCGTTGGGATCGCTCGGGTTGAGCTGCACGGCCTGAATGTTGTCGCGCAGCGCGAGCTCGTATTTGCCCTCGATCGCGTAGTGGCGCGCACGAAGGGAATGCGCCATGACGCGACTTGCAGTGTTGACATCTCTTCGCTTGAGGACGCGCGTGCAGGCGGCGATGCCGGCTGCTGTCGATTTATTGCTTCGGCACTCGGTTGCGTCATCCGCCGCTGCGGGAGGAACTGGCAGCGATACCCAGAGAAGGACCAACAGCAGAAGCGCGCGGATCATGCACTGGCCCTCGACCCAATCGCCCACAAGACGGCAGACTATCCGACGGCGCCTTGTCTTGCGCAAGGCGCCGCCGCGCGGCCCGGATCCGCGGACGCAAGGGGTCGGTTTTCAGGGCTGGGAGGGCGGGGGATCGCGGAAATAAGGCTCGACATCGCCCGTGACCTTGACGGTGAGCGGCCGGCCCTTGCGGTCCCGGGTGCTGCCGACAGACAACCGTACCCATTTCTCGCTGACGCAATATTCTTCCACGTTGGTGCGGTCGATGCCCTTGAAGCGCACGCCTACGCCCCGCTCCAGCAACGCAGCATCGTAGTAGGGGCTCGCCGGATCGGCGGAGAGGCGGTCGGGAGGCGTGTCTGTCATGGCAGTCTCGATGGCCGGAAAAAGAGACAGCACCGCACTATCGCGGCCGGGCTCCGGCTGCAACGGTTTTGCGTGCCGTGCGGCGAGCGGAAGGAGGGCGCGGGCTTCGCATTGACGCCGGCAGAAGAGGCCCTATCGTTCCATGCGAGCGCAGGAAGGCGGAGCAGAGCACATGCCGGAGCTGACGGTTGAGGCCGCCAACCACATACTCGCTGAGAATTTTGCACCCTGGGTGATGGCGACAAGCGTTACGGCTGCGGAGGTCGGCCGGGACAGCGCCACCTTGCGCATTCCTTTTTCCGATCAGCTTTGCCGTGTCGGCGGCATCCTGTGCGGGCAGGCTCTGCTGACGGGCGCAGACACCGCCATGGTGATTGCGCTGGCGGCCGCCAACGGCGGCTTCAAGCCGTGCACGACCGTCGATCTCACCATCAACTACATGCGGCCGATCACCAAGGCCGACGCGCTGCTGGCGGCGAAGGTAATGCGGCTGGGCAAGTCGCTGGCCTTTTGCACCTGCGAGGTGCGTGATGCCGCCTCGGCCAAGACGGCCGCCTTCTCGACCGGCACCTACGCGATCCTTGGCTGAACCGCCACCGGCGTTGAGCCTACTTTTGCCGGCGGGTGGCGCGGCGGCGCGGGCTCGCGCTAGAGTGGCCCAAGACCAGCGCCCGCCAAGGAGGGCTTCCCATGGGAATTCCCAAGCTCAATCTCGAAGCCGGTGCCCCGAAGCTGAAGGGCGTGTCGCGCGAGGAGTGGGAGGCACGCGTGCTGCTCGCCGCATGCTACCGCGTGTTCGCGCATATCGGCTGGACGGAGATGATCTACAATCACATCACGCTCCGGGTGCCCGGGCCGGACAAGCATCTGCTGATCAACCCGTTCGGCCTGCATTACAGCGAGATCACGGCCTCCAACCTCGTGAAGATCGACCTGGACGGCAACATCCTGTCCGACTCCAAGTGGCCGGTCAATCCGGCGGGGCTGGCGCCGCACGCCACCGTGCACCGGCACATCGAACAGGCGCATTGCGTGATGCATACGCACACGACGGCCGGACTGGCGGTGGCCTGCACGCGCGGCGGCCTGTCGATGACAAACTTCTATTCGGCGCAGCTCTACGGGAAGGTCGCCTACCACGATTTTGAAGGCATCACCGTGGAAGCGGATGAGGGTCCGCGCATGCTCAAACACATGGACGGCAAGCCGATCCTGATCCTGCGCAACCATGGCCTGCTGGCGTGGGGGGAGACACTGCCGCAAGCCTTCGCCCATATGTGGACCGTGCAGCGGGCCTGCGAGATCCAGGTCGCGTCCATGGGAATGGGTGAGCTGATCCCCATTCCGGTGCCGGTGCTGGAACAGGCCACACGCGTGTCATTTCAGTTCGATCCTAAGTTCGGTGCGGGCGTGGACGTGTTCAATGCACTGATCCGCCAGATCGACCGGTACGATCAGTCGTACAAGAGCTGATCAGGACCGGACCACAAACGGGACATAGCGGCAGCATGCGCGTGCTCATCATCGGCGCCGGGGCGATCGGCGGCTGGCTGGCGGCGGCATTGGCACGCGGCGGGGCGGACGTCGCGCTGCTGGCGCGTGGCGCAACGCTGGCGGCCGTCCGGACCCACGGGATGGTGCTGCTGGAAGGCGACCGGCGGTCTGTGTTCCACCTGCCGGCCTCGGACCGAGCGCGCGACCTGCCGCCGCCGGAGACGGTCGTGCTCGCCGTCAAGACGCATGCATTCGCCGAGGCGGTCGCCTGGGACCGCGACGCGTTCGCCGGCGCACCGCTGCTGGTAACGGCCATGAACGGCCTGCCATGGTGGTTTCTGGAAGGCCTGCCGGGCCCCCTCAAAGGCCAGCGGCTGGAAAGCGTGGACCCCGGCGGCCGGGCCGCGGCGATGCTCACCGGTGTCCGGCCACTGGGCGCTGTTGTTCATTCCTCGGCCCGCGCCGAGGCGCCCGGTGTGCTTCGCGTCGCCGCCGTGGATCGCCTGATTCTGGGCGAGCCGGAGGGTGGTGTTTCACATGAAACAGAGGCCCTGGCCGGGCTGGTGCAGAAAGGGGGCGTGAACTGCCCGATCACGACCGACATCCGCACCGAGATCTGGAGCAAGCTGTGGGGCAACATGAACATGAACCCCGTCAGCGCGCTCACCCGCCGCACCGCCAACGGCATCCTCGGTGACGATCGCCTGCTGGCGCTGGTGCACGACATGATGAGCGAATTTGTGCGCATCGGTGAGTGCATCGGCATCAGCCTGCCGATGAGCGTGGATGAGCGTCTTGTTGTGACACGGCGGCTCGGCGACTTCCGCACCTCGATGCTGAACGATCTCGAAGCAGGCCGCGCGCTCGAGATCGAGGGGCTGCTCGGCGTGGTGGTGGAGATGGCGGACAAGCTCGGCGAGCCGGTGCCGGCGAGCCGCGCGGTCTATGCCCTGGCGCGTGCCATCAACCCGGGAGGCGCCGCGTGAGCGCCGCCGACCCGCAGGCCCGCTCGCCCTGGCGCGCCGTCGTGGTCACGCTGTTTCCGGAGCTGTTTCCGGGACCGCTGGCGGCTTCCCTGGCGGGCGAAGCGCTCAAGGCGGGACGGTGGAGGCTCGATACGGTCGACATTCGTCAGTACGGCATCGGACGACACCGCAAGGTGGACGATACGCCGGCCGGCGGTGGCCCTGGCATGGTTCTGCGTGCCGACGTGGCTGCCGCCGCCATCGACGCGGCAATTGCCGCGCATCCGGGCCTCCCCCGCATCTATCTCTCGCCGCGCGGTGCGCCCCTGACGCAGGCACTCGCCCGCGAGCTCGCGGCGGGCCCCGGCGCCATGCTCCTCGCCGGTCGATTCGAGGGTGTCGACCAGCGTGTGATCGACGCACGGGATTTGCGCGAAGTCTCCATCGGCGATTACGTGCTGTCCGGCGGTGAGCTGCCGGCCATGGTGCTGATCGACGCCGCCGTGCGGCTGCTGCCCGGCGTTGTCGGCGCGGCGCAGTCGCTGGAAGAGGAGAGCTTCGCGTCAGGCCTGCTCGAATACCCGCACTACACGCGCCCGCAGGTCTGGGAGGGACGCAGCATTCCCGACGTTCTCCTCAGCGGTGACCACGCCCGCATCGCGGCGTGGCGACAGGAGCAGGCGGCGCGCCTCACGCGCGAACGCCGGCCCGAGGTGTGGGCCGCGCGGTCAAAAGCGCCGCGCGGCTGAACCGCTGGCGGCCGCGGCGAACCCAGGGGCGCCGCGCCGGGGTGACGGTTTCGCGCGCCTGCTGGACACCCACGGTACCAGCCCCTATAAACACGCCCGCTCGCTGCCCCCGCAAGGGAACGCCGGCGACGCCCAGGTAGCTCAGTTGGTAGAGCACGTGACTGAAAATCACGGTGTCGGTGGTTCGATTCCGCCCCTGGGCACCACTCCTCTTGGGTGCCCCAGTAGAACCAGGCGAGATTACGCGGTGGGACCCACGGGGGCCGTGGGCTGAGCCACCTTAAATGCTGTTTGCTGCTCGCTCCATTGCACTACGTCACGGAAGTCCTTCGCGATCGAGCGCGCGCATACTCGATGACCTTCGCCAGAAGGGTGTCGACCGATGACTTGAGGCGATCGAAGTTCGCGGTTTTCTTGAACGTCGCCGTGTCGATGAAAAGCTTCTTGTTGATCTCGATGAACACGCTTTCGATGCCATGGTCTGGGTCGGCATGGCGCGCAATCAGCTCGCCGCCGTAATAGGGAAAATTGAGCGACACCGAATGCCCGAGGCCTTCCAGCGTTTCGACCAGGAACGACAGGAACGCCTGCGAGCACGTCTTGCCATGCATGTTGCCCAGGTTGAAGTCTGCCCGCGGCTTGCCGGGATCGGCGTGCGTCGGCGCGCCGACGGCCGACATGCAGTGGCAGCTCAATTGGAAGGCAACGCCGTGCGCCTTTCTCATCTCAGCCAGGAGGCGTGACAGCTCGACGTGGTAGGGCTCGTGGTAGGTGGCGAGCCTGTGGCGCACCTCCTCGACGGTGAGCTTGCGTTCCTGCAGGGGCTGCCCGTAGCGTGAGAGCCGCTTGAGAAGGCCCAGCCCCCGCGCCGTGAAGTCGCTCTGCTTGATGGGGCCGGGCCACTTGCCTTCGATCAACGTCTCGTCGATGTCGGCGGCGCTGCGGTTGGTGTCGATATAGGTGTTGGGGAAGCAGGCATACAGCAACGTGGCACCCAGGGAGGGTCCGGCGGCGTACAGGTCCTCCACGTACATCGAGACGTTGTCGTGCAGATCGGTGAAGGGGAGCGGTGAGCGGAAATCGGGGGGATACTCGCGGCCGCTGCGCGAGACGTCGATCAGGACGGGCACCGGCGCCGTCTGCGGATCACGGCGCAGGAACACGCCGGGCCTGATGTCGATATTGCTCATGGGTTCCCTCCGTTGAGCGGCATCCTAGCATTGACGGCGCGGCGCGCAGTCGCGAGCCCCCCATCAGCCGCGATCCTCAATCGAATCGATCTCGCGCAGCGCACCCAGGAAGCGATCCATGTGCCGCCTGAGGTTGAGATCGACGCGCAGGTAGCGGCCGCCGAGGCCTTCGATGTCGTTGCCGTCCTTGACGATGACGCCGCGCTCGAGCAGCCGGTTGAAGACCGTGGTCGAGTCGAGATCGGGGTCCAGGATCTCGGTAAGAAAGAAGTTGGAGCGGCTGCCGGGGACCATCCGGAAGCGGTTGAGCCGCCCCATTTCCCCGCTGACGTAGCGCCGGGAGTCCGCAACGGTTTGCACCGCACGCCTGACATGCTCCTCGTCGAACATGGCGGCGGAGGCGCCGATGATCTGGGCGTGGCCCATGTTCCAGGTCGGCTTGATGTTGCGCAGCGGCCGGATCAGCTCGGGGTTTGCCGCGATGCCGAAGCCGACGCGCAACCCCGCCAGCCCGTAGGCCTTCGAAAAGGTGCGGAGCACGATCAGGTTATCGTATTCGGGGAGCAGCTTCATCAGCCCGTCCGTTTCCGAGTAGTGGATGTAGGCCTCGTCGAGGACGATCAGCGTCTCTTTGCTTGCCGCATCGCAGATGCGCCGCACCGCCGGTTCGTCGAGCAGAACCCCGGCGGGAT